>RXIX01000084.1 GCA_003989075.1 Candidatus Competibacteraceae bacterium
TCCTCCAGCAGCGGCAGCGCGGCGATGGCCTCGGCCGGTATGCCGGGTACCATGGTCCGCGAGGGCTGCGGCTGAAACGGCAGCGGCGGGGTCAGCTCGAACAGGGCAAACGGCTTCACGCGCGGCTGATGGTTGCGCAGCACCCGCGCCAGGAATATGCCGCTGGCCAGCCCGGCGTCATCGGCAAGCAGCAGGGCGCGTGGCGTGGCTGCCGTCAGGTCGAATGCAACACCCTCCAGTGTCACCACCGGCACGTGCGTACCCACGGGCGGCGCCGGACCGCGACCCAGGCAGTCCAGCGCCTGCGTGCCCGGCACCCGCTGCAGAATCGGCCAGGCCGCACCGTCGATGCGCAGCATCTGGCCGGGCCCAGCAGCGGCAGCCAGTGTCGTATCCAGACGCAGCAGCATCCGGTCGCCGGGATAGTTCTGCACGGCCAGCACCCGGGCCGTGGCGGCAGCAGTTTCAGTCATGGGCGTCGCGCGCATACACCAGCCGTCCCTCAAACAGGGTATGGGTGACCTGACCCTGCAGCGACCAGCCCAGGAACGGGCTGTTCTGGCCCTGACTGCGCAGGGTATCCGGGGTCAGGCGCCACTCGGCATCGGGATCGAAAATGCACACATCGGCCGAAGCGCCAATGCCCAGATGACCGCTGTCCAGACCGAGGATGCGCGCCGGGCCGCAGGTCAGCCGCTCCAGCAGTGTTGACAGCGGCAGCACGCCATCGCGCGCTAGACGCAGGCTCAGCGCCAGCAGAGTTTCCAGTCCGGACAGCCCCGGCTCGGTATCGCCAAACGGCGCCTGCTTGGCATCGGGCTCATGCGGCTGGTGATCGGAGCAGAGCGCACCGAGCACGCCGCTGGCCAGACCCGCGCGCAGCGCCTCCAGATCGCGCAGGCCGCGCAGGGGCGGCCGCAGATGGCAGCGGCTGTCGAAACCGCTCAGGTCGATTTCACTCAGATGCAGATGATGAATCGCGGTGTCGGCACTCACCGGCAGGCCATCGGCGCGGGCGCGGGCCACCAGTTCCACGGCGCGGGCGCTGGACAGGCGGCCAAAATGCACGCGCACGCCCAGATCGCGGATCAGCTCCAGATCGCGGGCGATGATGCCGGTTTCCGCCGCCACCGGAATGCCCGATAGACCCAGGCGGGTCGCCACCTGACCTTCATGGGCCAGGCCCTGACCCAGTTCCGGATCGAGCGGGGTCAGGAACACGGTCAGGTTGAAGGTCGCTGCGTATTCCAGCGCCCGGCGCAACACCCGGCTGCTGGCGATCGTGCGCCCACCGTCGCTGACGCCCAGGCAGCCGGCATCGCGCAGCGCTGCCATTTCCGCCAGATGCTCGCCGCGCAGGCGATGGGTCAGCGCGCCCAGAGTCAGCACCCGGGTTTGTCCGGCGGCCTTGGCGCGCCGGCGGATCAGTTCGACCACCGCCGGCTCATCGATAACCGGATCGGTATCGGGTGGGCAGACCACGGTGGTGATGCCGCCGGCGGCCGCGGCGCGTGCCTCGCTGGCGATGGTGGCCTTGTGTTCCTGGCCGGGTTCGCGCAGCCGGGCGCACAGGTCGATCAGCCCCGGGCAGACGATGCGTCCGGTGGCATCGATGAGCTGCTCGGCGACAAAATCGGCTGGCGGTTCACCGATGCCGGCGATGCGCCCGGCGGCGATGAACAGATCAGTGACGGTATCAAGCTGCTGGGCCGGGTCGATCACCCGTCCACCCCGAATGGCGATGCGCATCAGGCGGTTTCCTCCAGCGGCCGGGCGTGGTTGCCCAGGGTGATGGACATGATCGCCATGCGCACGGCGATGCCGTTGGTGACCTGTTCCAGGATCACCGACTGCGGTCCGTCGGCGACCCGCGAGTCGATTTCCACGCCACGGTTGATCGGGCCGGGATGCATGACCAGCGCATCTGGCCTGGCCAGTGCCAGACGCTCCCCGGTCAGGCCATAGCGCTGGAAGAACTCCTGCTCGCTTGGCAACAGGGCGCTTTCCATGCGTTCGCGCTGCAGGCGCAGCATCACCACGACATCGACATCGCGCAGACCGTAGGCCAGATCGTGGAAGACCTGCACGCCGAGATTTTCCACATGGGCCGGCAGCAGGGTGCGCGGCGCGATGACCCGGATGGCGCCGGTACCGAGGATACTCAGGGCATGAATCAGTGAGCGCGCCACCCGCGAGTGCAGGATGTCGCCGACGATGGCGACCTGCAGGTTGGGGAAATCGGGCTTGTGGCGGCGGATGGTGAACACATCCAGCATCGCCTGGGTGGGATGGGCGTGGCGACCGTCGCCGGCATTGAGCACGGCGATGTGTGGTTTGACATGACGGGCGATGAACTCGGCGGCGCCGCTTTGTACATGGCGCACGACGAACATGTCGCACTGCATCGCTTCGATATTGCGCAGGGTGTCGAGCAGGCTTTCGCCCTTGACCGCCGAGGATGTGGCGATGTTCAGGTTGAGCACGTCGGCGGACAGGCGCTTGGCGGCCAGTTCGAACGTGGTGCGGGTTCGGGTGCTGGCTTCGAAGAACAGGTTGACTACGGTCTTGCCGTGCAGAGTCGGCAGTTTCTTGACCCGGCGCTCGGCGACGCTGTGCAGCGATTCGGCGGTATCCAGGATTTCCGTCAGGTGGCGGCGGGTCAGCCCTTCAACGGTCAGGAAATGCAGCAGGCGGCCCTGGGGGTCGAGCTGAACGTGAGTGGTGCTCATGGTGCGGGTTGCAGAGTCAGTTGCAGGGGTTCGGGGCCGGTGAGTTGCACATGCTGGCCGGCCGACAGTTTCATGCGCGTGCCGATGACGTTGGCTTCGATGGGCAGTTCGCGGCCACTGCGATCGACCAGCACCGCCAGCAGTACCGAGGCCGGGCGACCGTAGTCAAACAGCTCGTTGAGCGCGGCGCGCACGGTGCGGCCGGTGTGCAGCACGTCATCGACCAGGACCAGATGGCGGCCATCGATATCGCAGGGCAGTTCCGAGGGGCGCACCTGCGGATTGATGCCGAGACGGCTGAAGTCATCGCGGTAGAAGGAGATATCCAGCCGGCCAAGCGGGGCATGGATCTCCAGGCGCTGATGCAGGCGTTCGGCGATCCAGACACCGCCGCTGTGAATGCCAACCAGCACCGGCTCGCTGATGCCGCGCCGGGCCAGCAGGTCCCGCAGTTGTCCGGCCATGGCCTCGATCAGGAACTCGGCATCGCGCACGTTTCGGCACTCCGCAGGTGGTGAAACCAGGTTTCAAGGATGACGGCGGCAGCGGTGGCATCCAAGGCGGCATCCTGGCGCCGGCCGGACTTGATGCCGCGATCGGCGCGGCGCTGCCCGGCTTCCCAGGAGGAGAGCCGTTCGTCGATGGTCGCGACCGGGCGGTTGAAGCGGCCCTGCAACTGCCGGGCGAAGCGCAGCGCGGCTTCGGTCAGGGCATTGGCGCTGTCATCGGCGTGGCGCGGCACGCCGACCACCAGGCCATCGGGCCGCCATTCCTCAAGCAAACGGGCAATCGTGTCCCAGTCGGGACGCTGGTTGCGGGTGGCCAGGGTGCGCAGTGGTCGTGCGGTACCGGTCAGGGCTTCACCGACCGCCACGCCGATGCGCGCCCGGCCAAAATCGAAGGCCAGCACCGTGCGCCAGACCGGCCGCGGCTGTGTCTCAGGCGTGGCCGGCATGGCTGGTCAGCAGGTTGAGGTCGATGCCCAGCAGGGCAGCAGCAGCCTGCCAGCGCTGTTCGGTTGGGGTGTGAAACAGGATGGCGGGGTCGGCCGGGCCGGACAGCCAGGCGTTTTCCGCCAGTTCCTGCTCCAGTTGTCCAGGCCCCCAGCCGGCATAACCCAGCATCACCAGCAGGTGCTCGGGGCCCTCGCCGCGCGCTGCGGCCTGGAGGATGTCACGTGAGGTGGTGATGCCCAGCCGGTCGGTGATGCGCAGGGTAGCGCTCCAATGGCCGACCGGGCTGTGCAGGACGAAGCCCTGTTCCGGTTGTACCGGGCCGCCGTGGTAGACCGGCAGCGCGGCCAGGTCGGTGCGGTCGGTGCTGATTTCCAGGTGCTCGAACAGTTGCCCCAGGTTCAGCTTCAGCGGCCGGTTGATGACCAGGCCGAGCGCGCCTTGGGCGTTGTGCTCGCTGATATAAGTGACCGTTTGGAAAAAGTTCGGATCCGCCAGCGTGGGCATGGCGATCAGGAACTGGTTGGTCAGATAGGTCGGTTCAGTCATGGGGATAGTATCGGGATTCATCCAAACCTTGACAAGGAATTGGAGCGACCGAACCGGTCATCGGCCACTTAGCCGGCCGTCAGGGTCGAAGCGCCAGGATCGGCTGATGCGCAGCAGGTCATATTGTTGGCGCAGGGCCGGTGGGAACGGTGCATAGGGCGCGCCCAGGCGTACGATGCGCTGGGCGGCCTGATCCAGTTCAGCATTGCCCGAGGAGCGCAGTACGCGAATCTCCTGCACCGAGCCATCGGCGCGAATGGCGACGTCCAGTATCGGGCCGGTGGACAGGTTCAGGCGCCGGGCAACTTCGGGAAAATTCATTTCGCCGATGTTTTCAACCTTGCGCACCCAGGCGGCGGCGTAGAAACCTTCCAGCGATCCGGTATCGCGTGGATTGGCGCGGCGGACACGCGAATCGGCATTGGCCTGGCGCTGGTTTTCGGTTTCGATCACCGCGATCTGCCCGAGCAGGGCACTGCTGTCGAGAGAACGCGCGCTGCTGCTGGCGCCGGTTGCCCTGGATGCAGCGGGGGCTGCCGGCCTGACAGGGGCAGATGCAGCGGGTTTGGTAACGGGTGCGGGTGGTTTGGCAACGGGCGCGGGTGGCGATTCGGCAGGTTTGGTGCTGGACGGTGCGGACAGTTTTGCTATCGGTGTGGCCGGTCTGGGGGGTGTGACGGGTTTTGCAACAGGTTTTGCGACGGTTTTTTCAACCGGTCTGGGGGGTGTGACGGGTTTTGCGACGGTTTTTTCAACCGGCTTTATCGTGCTACGCGGGGCAACGGGCCGGATGGGCGTGGGGGTGACGATACGCGGCGGCGTGACCGGTGCGGGTTGTGGTTCTACTGTCGGTGTGGGAACGGGAACCGGTTTGATTTCAGGAGCCGGTGCCGGTGCCGTTTCAGGTATGGGTGTAGTGTCGGCAGCGGGAACCGGTTTGATTTCGGGAGCGGCAGCGATGATTGTCGCGTTGCCTGGCGGCATTGGGGGCACTGAGGGCGCTGCTGGCTGCGTGACCGGCGGCAGTAATACTACGTTGAGGTGGTGCAGCAGTGGCAGATGCAGGGTTGGCCATTTCACCAGCCCGCTCAACAGGAGCGCATGCAGACCCAGGGCCAGCGCCAGAGCCAGCGCCAGCCGGCGGACTGGGTAGGGATCACATGGCTCGTACGGGGTGGCGGACCAGGGGTTCATGCGTCAGGGCCACGGCTGGATAGGCAGTCAGGAGCGCAGGCGGCGCTCAATGGCGTTCATCAGATCACCGCCGATATCCAGGCCGAACTGGGCATCCAGCTCCCGGGCGCAGGTCGGACTGGTCACATTGATCTCGGTCAGATAGTCGCCGATCACGTCCAGGCCGACGAACAGCAGATCCATTTCCCGCAGACGCGGCGCCACCTGTGCGCAGATCCAGCGGTCGCGCTCACTTAGCGGCACGCCCTCGCCACGGCCACCCGCCGCCAGATTGGCCCGTGTTTCGCCCGCCTGCGGAATCCGCGCCAATGCATACGGCACCGGTTCGCCATCGATCAGCAGAATGCGCTTGTCACCGGCCACCACCTCCGGCAGATAACGCTGCGCCATGCTCAGCCGCCTGCCATGCACGGTCAGGGTCTCCAGGATCACGTTGATATTGGGATCGTCCTGGCGCAGCCGGAACACCGACGCCCCGCCCATGCCATCGAGCGGCTTGACCACGATATCGCCCTGCTCGCGAAGAAAGGCTTTGAGCCGCTCCGGTTCGCGGCTGATCAGGGCGGGTGGACAGCACTGGGGAAACTGCAGGGCAAACACCTTTTCATTGGCATCGCGCAGGCTGCGCGGCTTGTTCACCACCCACGCGCCGGCCCGCTCGGCCAGCTCCAGCAGATAAGTGCTGTAGATATATTCCATGTCGAACGGCGGATCCTTGCGCATCAGAATCACATCCAGTTCCGCCAGCGGCAGTTCGCGCTCACCGTGAAAGCTGAACCAGCCGCTTTTGTCATCGCGCACGCGCAACAGCCGACCGCGACCTAGCGCCGTGTCGCCGCGCGCGTAAAGATCAGCCTGTTCGAAATAGTACAGTTCCCAGCCGCGCGCCTGAGCAGCCAGCAGCATGGCAAATGTGGTGTCCTTCTTGATGGTAATGGTGGCGATGGGATCCATTACCACGCCAAGCTTGATGGTCATCGAGGGGCCTATCAGTCAGATTGTGGGGGAAAAGCAGCGCGGGCTGGTGCTGCGGGATGTGGGCCGGGTGCGCAGGATCAATACGCGCCGACGCCATCATGGTATCGTGCCAGCGAGTATGATAAAAATGTGTGCAAAAAAACTAATGCCTTGACCCGACCCGCGTATCGGCCGGCACAAGGGACCTGGGTATCCAGGCGTGATAGACCCTGGCCCCGCCTCTTTATGTTCGAGTTTCGCTCCAGAGGACAGTCATGTGGCAGATGCGGACCTAACCCCTCCTGCGGCGCCTCCACCGCTGCATCCTTTCGATGTCCTGCTGCAACTGGATAAGCGTGTGCGCGAGCGGGCGCCGGTGGTGGCCGTCAACGCACAGCTCTCGGAAATTCGTGGGCGGCTGGCCCTGCGGCTGGGCGCATGGAACCTGCTGTTCTCCATGGATGATGTCGCCGAGATCATTCCAGTGCCGCGATTCACCCGGGTGCCCGGGGTCAAGCGCTGGCTGCTGGGTATCGCTAATCTGCGCGGCCGGGTCATCTCGATCTCCGATCTGCGGGATTTCCTGAGCGGCCGCATGACGGTGGCAGCTTCCGGTAGCCAGGTGGTGGTGGTGCGCTCCGGCGCTTGGGATTACGGCCTGCTGGTTGATGAGGTCATCGGCATGCGCCACTTTGGACCGCAGCAGCGTTTGGCTGCGCTTGACGATGTTGATCCGGTTCTGCGTCCGTATGTGTCTGATGCGTTTTTCAATGACAACCAATACTGGCTGGGGTTCAATACTGCGCAATTGCTGGCGGATTCCCGATTTCTGAATGCGGCCAGCTAGAGGAATTCAACAGTTGCTCCGCTGCGGATACGGGTTGGAGCGGTCGAGCAGGGTATTCAACGAGAAATAGAAATGCGTGACTCGCGAGACAAATCGGCGTTGAAGGGCTATTCCGTGACCTACCTGGCCCTGCTGGGCGGGCTGGTGCTGTTTATCGTGTTGATGGGGCTGATTTTCGTTCTGCTGGCCCGGCACGGCGAACAGAACGAGAATTACTTTAAGCTGGCCAGCGAACAACGGGTGCTGGCCCGGGCGGTGGTGGTTGACGTGCTGGAAGCAGCCCGGGGCAAGGAGATCGCCTTCACCCGCCTCAAGAGCAGCCGCGATCGCTTCGAACAGATCATCGGCATCGAGAAGAACGGTGATCCGGGCATGGGTCTGCCGCCGACGCCCGAGGAAGCGCTGCCGGTCCTGAATACCCTGGAAAACCGCTGGGCCGTGGTCCGCACCGAGATCGACACGGTGCTGGCCGGTCGCGATCCGGTGGTGGCGGTGAGCAATCTGGTGCCGCTGCTGGAAGGATCCCTGACGCAGATGATCACCCTGTCCGACGAGATCGCCAAGAGTCTGTCCAATAATCGCGGCGATCCGCGTCAGGTCTACCTGGCGACCAACCAGTTGCTGCTCGGCCAGCGCATCGAAAGCGATCTGAAGCGCCTGTTGACCGAGAGTGGCGTCAGTGCCGCCGCCGCCGCCGACCGTTTTAACCGCAATGTTGGTCTGTTCGGCCGGGTGCTCAAGGGCATGCGCGAAGGCGATTCGCGGCTGGGCGTCGAGCGGGTGGTGCTCCCGGATAGCGCCGGCAAGCTTGCTGATCTGGCCGAATCGTTCCGGGCACTGGAGACGCAATCGACGCGCATCGCCGAGACCGCTCCAGAATTGATGAAAGTGCAGAATGCCGCTCAGGGCGTAGTCGACAAGGGCGATGCCCTGCTCGACGACGCCACGCGCATGCTTGAAGAGTACATGGAGGTCGGCCGCGATTTCCGCATGCTCGGCATCCCGCTCAGTTATCCGGTGGCCTATTTTCTGGGCGTGATCGTGCTGGGCCTGCTGCTGGTGCTGCTTTATGTGCAGGGCCGCGAGAGCCAGCAGCAGCTGGTTGAAAGCGAGCGGCGCAAGCAGGACACCGAGGAGCAGAACCGCCGCAATCAGGATGCGATCCTGCGCCTGCTCGATGAACTGGGCAACCTCGCCGAGGGCGACCTGACCGTGCAGGCCAGCGTGACCGAGGACATCACCGGCGCCATCGCCGACTCGGTCAACTACGCCATCGAAGCGCTGCGCGACCTGGTGTCGACGATCAACAACACCTCGGAGCTGGTCGCGTCCGCCGTGCAGGAAACCAGCGCCATCGCTGACCGTCTGGCCAAGTCCAGCGAGATTCAGGCGCGGCAGATCGAAAACGCCAGCGCCACCGTGATGCAGATGGCCCAGTCCATGGACGACGTGTCATCCAAGACCGCCGCTTCCGCCGAAGTGGCCGAGAAATCGGTCGGCATCGCCCACGAGGGTGGCGACCGGGTGCGGCGCACCATCCACGGCATGAACACCATCCGCGAGCACATCCAGGACACTTCCAAGCGCATCAAGCGCTTGGGCGAATCCTCACAGGAAATCGGCGACATCGTGGCGCTGATCAACGACATCGCCGATCAGACCAACATCCTGGCGCTGAACGCCGCGATTCAGGCCTCGGCTGCCGGCGACGCCGGGCGTGGCTTTGCCGTGGTTGCCGACGAAGTACAGCGCCTGGCTGAGCGGTCCAGTAACGCCACCAAGCGCATCGAGACCCTGGTCAAGACCATTCAGGCTGATACCAACGAGGCGGTGATCTCGATGGAAAAGAGCACTGCCGAAGTGGTCAGCGGTGCCGGTCTGGCTGAAAAGGCTGGCGAAGCGCTGGAGGAAATCGAAAAGGTGTCCGCCAATCTGGCCGAACTGATTGACGAGATTTCCAAGTCCGCCGGTCAGGTGTCGGAGATGGCGTCGCGGGTATCCGGGGCGATGATCTCCATCAACGAGATCACCGGCCAGACCGCCGAGAGCAGCGTGGCGACCGCATCGGCCATCGGCAAGCTTAATCAGTTGGCGCAGGAGTTGCGCCAGTCGGTGGCCGGTTTCCGGCTGCCGGATTGAGGCGGCGATCCTGGGACCATGAGCCGGGAGGCGGGCGCATGTTGCACCGACCGATCGCCTCCCGGCCACGGCGGTCTGCTGGGCGGGATTCCCGCGCGGAGGTAGGGTGATGATTTCAGGTCGTGTCGCCGACAACTCACTGGGTGCCATCAAGGACGACCTGCTGCTTGCGCTGCAGCGGATTCAACTGGACCTGGAGTCGTATCGCGAGGATCCCGCCGAGACGGCGTCGCTGGAGGCGATACTCGACGCCATCGATCAGATTCGCGGGCCGCTGGCCGTGCTCGATCACCGCGAGGCGGTCGCTCTGCTGGAGGCCATGCACGCCCTGACCGTCGACTGGATTGCCCACCCAGGCGCCGCACAGCCGGATCTGCTGGCGCAGGCCGCGGAGCGGCTTGATGCTTATCTGAGCGGCGCCCTGTCGCCGGGGCAGCGCCGCACCGAGGTGGAACTGTCCAAGCTGATTGAAGCCCTGCGGCAGGCGCATTCCCAGCACAGTTCAGTGGCGGCCGGGGCGCGGTCCAATGGCGGCGGTGTCCTGCCGGTTCTTGAACAGGCCCTGCAGGATCTGCGGCAGGCGGTAGCCGAGCATCTGGAGGGCCATGCTGAGCACCCGGTTGCCTGGGAACACTTTCGGCACCAGGCTCGTGCGTTCACGGCACAGTTGGGTGAGCGCAACGGGGCTGATGTGCGGGAACGGCTGAATCGGCTCGACCGGGTTGCCGCGCAACTGGCCGAAGGATCCGCTGCTGAAGTCTATGGGCCCCTGGCCGCCGAGGTCTGTGCGGAAATTCTGGCCGGTGTTGGGCACTGTCTGGCGCCGCTGGCTGCAGGTGAGCCGGCCCCTGAGAATATCCTGGTTGCGGCTGATGAACAGTTGAACCGCATGGAAACACTTCTGAAACATCCCACGGTTGCCCCTGCTGCACTGTCCCGCACCACTGTGCTGCCCGCGCCCGAGTCGATTGGATGCCTGCCGGAAAATTTCCAGGACATGGGCATCGAACTGCCGGAATTCGATTTCGATATGCATCCGCCTGCTCCTGAGTCATATTCATCCCGTGTCGATCAGGTGGCGCCTGCTGCGCCACGACCTGCACCGCCGCCCGCGTCTGTGCCCAGCCTGATCGATATGATCGGTCTGACCGAGGCCGACCCGGAATTTATCGAGGTCTTCCTCGAAGAAGCCCAGGGTGAGCTGGTCACCATCCGCGACAATCTGGCGATCTGGCGCAGTGATCTGGAAGATCGCGCGGCGCTGACCACCATCCGGCGCGCCTTTCATACCCTGAAGGGCAGCGGGCGCATGGTCGGAGCGATGGTCATTGGCGATTTCGCCTGGGAATTTGAGAACCTGCTCAATCAGGTGCTGAACGCTGAGCTGCATCCGAGCATGGCGATTGCCGATGCGGTGGCGGCGGCGGTTGAGGCGCTGTCGCCACTGGTTGGGGAAACACCGCTGCACGGTACCGAGCTGGAGGTTCTGCCGCTGCTGGTAGCACGGGTGCGCAGTCTGCCGCAGACGGTGGAGGCGGAACCCGAACCCAGTGTGGCGCCGATGTTGCCGTCGCTGGTGCCGGGCCTTGATCCGGAATTCCTGGATGTGTTCCTTGAGGAAGCCCGTGGCGAGGTCGCGGCTATCCACGAGCAGTTGCCGGTCTGGCGGCAGCGGCCCGAAGACCGTGCGGTGCTGTCAATAATCCGGCGGGCTTTCCATACGCTCAAGGGCAGTGGCCGGGTGGTGGGTGCTACCCTGATCGGCGACCTGGCCGGCGAGTTTGAAACGCTGGTCAACGCAGTGCTGAGCGGCACGGTCCCGGCCAGCGCTGATGTCACGGGTCTGATTGCGGAAGCCGCCCAGGCCCTGGATGTGCTGCTGGGTTCGGAGCCGGTGCACGAAGAGATCGGCGCCCTGACCCAGCGCCTGAGCAGGCGCGCCATCGACCTGCGCAGCAGCCCGCCGGTCATCGAGCATCTCGAACCCGCCGCACCGCTTCCCAAACCGCCCGAACCGGTTGCAGAGACGCCGCCCGTTGTGGCGGCACCGCGGGTCATCGCCCTGCCGCTGCCGGAGCCGGAGCCGGTAGCGCCGCCCGTGCCCGCACCCAGTATGGAAATGGCCTCTGCACAGCTGGCCAGCATTGATCCGGAACTGGCGCAGGTGTTCCAGTACGAAGC
>RXIX01000085.1 GCA_003989075.1 Candidatus Competibacteraceae bacterium
CCTAAACTTGCGGGTGAAGAAGGCGGAACTGGGTATCGATTCGTTGAAACCAAAGCAGGCGCTGAACAAGCGTACGAAGGCAACTTGAACCCTGGCGACAGAGTGTTCATGAAAGGGGATGCGACATCACAACGTCAAGGGCGCCCTTCTGGAGAGGGAAGTGCGATGCACTTCCCGGTCATTTGCTGCGGCATCCCTTATGAGCCTAGAGGTGGTCGTGGCTGGTCAACTACTCAAGAAGGCATGAACCGCCTCTTGAAGGTTAGCCGCTTGATACCTAACGGCATCAACATGGCTTACAAGCGCTACCTAGAAGACTCTCCCGTGGTTGCGCATACGGCTTCGTGGCGTGACACCGGTAGCGGGTTCATGTCTGACAAGATGTATGTCGTGCAGACGAATCAAAAGATCATCGAACGCTGTATACTCATGACCACCGATCCCGGCGACCTCGTTCTCGATCCGACATGTGGGAGCGGCACCACTGCCTTCGTTGCAGAGAAATGGGGCCGGCGCTGGATTACTTGCGATACTTCTCGCGTTGCCGTCACATTGACCAAGCAACGTTTGATGACTGCCAGCTATGACTATTACGAACTCAAATACCCGCACGAAGGCTTGAAAGGCGGCTTCATCTACAAAACCGTGCCGCACGTCACCTTGAAGTCCATCGCCAACAATCCGGACATCGACAGCATTTATGAGCGCATGCACCCGGCGATTGAAAGCGCACTGGCGGAGTTGAACAAAATACTCAGCGCCGTTCACCCTGAGCGTATCGAAGGGCAGGCTCCGACACGCTCACCCCGAACGGAAGGGTTGCAGGAATGGGAAGTACCCTTCGACTTTCCGGTCGATTGGCCCAACTCAGCGCGCCCACCCTTCGACGCCTTTCACACCGCCCGGCAGGCCATGCAGCGCCAGATGGATGCCTCCATCGCCGCCCACGCCGACCAGGAAGTGCTCTACGACCAGCCGACGATCAACAAGAACCGCCTGCGCATCACCGGCCCATTCACCGTCGAAGCCGTGCCCTTCCCCAGCGTCAAGGCCCTTGACGAAGCCAGCGGCCCCGACGAGGCCGACACCAGCATTGCCCGCACCGGCGAGTCTGGCCGTCAGCATCAATGGCGCGACGAACTGCTGAAAACCGGGATTCGTGGGAATGGCGGGCGGATGTTCAATTTCGCCGACCTCGAAGCACTTCCTTCCGACCACGACATCCGCAACCTGCACGCCGTCGGCCATCTCGACAGCGGCGAAAGGGTCGTCGTCAGCTTCGGGCCCGAACATGCGGCGCTGGAGCAACGCCAAGTCGCCAACGCCCTGAACGAGGCCGGCAGCCTGTTCCCACTGCCGAAGATAATCATCTTCTGCGCCTTCACCTTCGACCCCGAAGCCGCCAAGGACATCGACGGCCTCAAGGGCATCACCGCCCTGAAGGCCCAAATGAACACCGACCTGCTGACCGAAGACCTGAAGAAGGCGAAGTCGTCCAACCAGAGCTTCTGGCTCATGGGCCAACCCGAGGTCGAAGTCCGTACCCTGAAGGATGGTCGCTACGAGGTTGAAGTGCACGGCTTCGACTACTTCGACACGGTCAAGGGCGAACTCATCTCCGGCGGCAAAAGCAAAATCGCCATGTGGTCACTCGACACCGACTACGACGAACGCAGCGTCTTCCCCCGTCAGGTTTTCTTCCCCATGGCCGGCAAGGGCGAAGGCTGGGAAAAGCTCAAGAAGAACCTCCGCGCAGAACTCGACGAGTCCAAGCTGGAGCGGTTCCACGGCACCGTCAGCCTGCCTTTCGCCGCCGGCGACAACCGCAAGATCGCGGTCAAGATCGTGGACGATCGGGGCATTGAGTCGCTCAAAGTCATGGCGCTGGAGTAATGAGCATGCAAATTACGCGATTGAAACTGAAGAACTGGCGCAATTTTCGCCACCTCGATATTCCACTGAGCAATCGAACCTACATCATTGGGGCCAACGCTTCGGGCAAATCGAACCTGCTTGATGTGTTTCGGTTTCTGCGGGACGTCTCCAAACCTTCCGGTGGCGGGCTCCAGAAGGCTGTTGCTGACCGGTATGGCATCACCAAATTGCGCTGCCTTCAGGCGAGGAAGGACACCGAAGTCCGGGTTGATCTGAGTTTGGCGACTGAACCGGGCGCCGAGTCGATCTGGCAATACATTCTTGGCTTCAAGGGCTACGGGTCGCAGGGCGTCATTCTGACCGAGGAACGGGTGCTGAAAAACGGCCAAGATGTGATTGCACAACGCCCGGACAGTGAGGACAAGGGCGACGAGTTACGCCTGACGCAGACGGCGCTTGAGCAAATTAATGCGAATCGCGACTTCCGGGAGCTGGTCGATTTCTTCCACAGCACGACCTATTTGCACCTGATTCCACAGCTTTTGAAACACGCTGAAATCAGCGGCAAGATTTTGGAAAGCGACCCTTTTGGGCAGGGATTTTTGCAACGAATAGCCAAGACTCCAGCAAGAACTCGCGCTGCCTGGTTGCGCCGAATTCAGCAATCGCTGGAACAGGCAGTGCCTCAATTTAGCGAACTGAAATTCGAGCAGGACAAAATCACCGGCCTGCCCCACTTGACTGCCTCTTACCAACATTGGCGTCCGTTTGGTGCATGGCAACGTGAGGATCAATTTTCGGACGGCACCTTGCGTCTGATTAGTCTGCTTTGGCTCCTGCAGGAGAGTAATTCGCTGCTGCTTATGGAGGAACCCGAGCTGTCGCTGAATGATGCGATCGTCAGGCATATTCCGCTCATGATTGACCGAGTGTTGAGAAAGCAAAAGGGCAACCAGCGACAGGTGATCATGACGACCCACAGTAAGGCTTTACTGGACAATCCGCTTGACAGCCATTCGATCATTCTGCTGACTCCGGGCAAAGATGGCACCGAGGCGAGAATTGCCGACGACGAAGAAACGATGCTGATCGAGGCAGGGCTGACACCGGGAGAGGTTCTGCTTCCCAAAACACAGCCATCGGGTGTCGATCAATTAGGTTTGTTCTCATGATGCTAAAGTCGGCGATCATATTCGGTGAAGACGCACTGTGCTGTGTTTTGGGTAATGCACTTTTTAGACAACTCGGACAATCTGCGCGAGTGCTGCCACCGGCTAGTGGCGCCGGTCCGTTCAAAGCGGGAATACCGCGCATGAACGATGTTGCGAAGAGTGGATTCATAGTCCTGATGCTGGCTGATGCCGATCAGGCTGCTTGTGCTCCAGTACAACTGAAGTCTTGGGCGCCACGTGGTGTTCACCAGAATCTCCTGCTGCGATTGGCGGTGCGGGAGTCGGAGTCCTGGGTTTTGGCAGACCGGATGGCATTTGCGGAATTTGTTCAGGTGAGTGCAGCGGTCATGCCACAAGCCCCCGATCAATTACCTGACCCAAAACAAGTCCTGCTCAACCTGGTCCGTCGAGGGAAGCGCCGCGATTTGCGAGACGACATGTTGCCGGCCAAAGGAAGTCGCTCGAACATTGGGCTCGGCTATAACGCGCAACTTCAGAGGTTTGTGAACGAGCACTGGCAATCCGATCGCGCGATGGAACACTCGCCGAGTTTGGCGAAGGCGGTGGTTCGCATTCGGACCGCTATTGAGCAGCAGCCTGCACCATGATCGCCAAATCCCTCAGCATCAATTCACCCTTCGAGCGCCCAACGCACCACTGGCTGCGCCAGAGTGACAACAGGCTGGAGCTCAAGGAAGGGCGACGGCCGGCGGGTTACGAGATTTTCGACACGCGCAACAACACGGTCCGCACCGTCCCGCTTGATCTCGTCAATCGCATCCGCGAACGGGTCGATGCTTGGCGCGAGGCCGGCTACCCCGGCGTGACCACCGTCACCCGTCAGTTGCTGGAGCACTGGCAAGACCCTAACGCCAGCCGCCAAAACGCCTTCTACTTCTGCCAGATCGAAGCCATCGAGACACTGATCTGGCACGTCGAGGCCCCACCCGACTGCAAGCAGGGGATCGCCATACCGGGCGATGGCGGTGCCTGGGAGCGGCTGTGCAGCAAGATGGCAACCGGCAGCGGCAAGACGACGGTGATGGCGATGATCATCACCTGGCAGGTGCTGAACGCACTGACCTACCCGAAACGCAACAAGGACTTCTCGCGCACGGTGTTCATCGTCGCCCCGGGCCTCACCGTCAAGGAGCGCCTCCAGGTACTACGCCCCGGCCACCCGGAGAACTACTACGACACCTTCGGCTTGTGCCCGAACGAGGGGCTGCGCCAGAAACTGAACCAGGTCGAACTCGGCATCGAGAACTGGCACAGCCTGATGCCCCTGAAGGAGCAGGATCGCTCCGTGGTCAGGAAAGGCGCCGAAAGCGACGAAGCCTACGTCCGCCGCGTGCTCGGCAAGCTGTCCGGTTACAAGGACATGCTGATCATCAACGACGAGGCCCACCACGCCTACCGCAAACCGGCCGAGGTGAAGGTCAGCAAGAAGGACGCTGAAGAACTCGGCATCGACCTGGAAGAGGCCACCCGCTGGATCGAGGGGCTGGACCGTATCCACAAGATGCGGCGGATCATCCGCTGCTTCGACCTGTCGGCCACACCGTTCGCCCCCACCGGCAAGACCAGCACCGAGTCGTCGCTGTTCGAGTGGGTTGTCTCCGACTTCGGCCTGAACGACGCCATCGAGGCCGGCCTGGTCAAGACGCCCCGCGTGGTCATCCGCGACAACGCCTTGCCCAGTACCTTGAAAAATGCAGCCCAGACCTACCGCAGCAAGCTGTACCACCTCTACCGTGAGCCGGAGGTCGGCGAGGATCTGAACCGGCGCGGCGCCGAACCACACGAAGCGCTGCCCCAGATTGTGCAGGAGGCTTACACGCTGCTCGGTGCCGATTGGCGCGAAACACTGAAGGCATGGCAAGCCAACGGCCATGCTTCGCCCCCGGTGATGCTGACTGTCTGCAACCGCACCGAAACGGCCGCTCGCATCGAGCACTACTTCCGACACGGTGATGCCTACTGGCCTGAGCTGAAGGCCCCGGAGAAGACGCTGCGTGTCGATTCCAAGGTGCTCGATAAGGCCGAGATCGGCGAAACCGCGAGCAGCGACAAGGCGTACGAAGCGGTTCTGCAAGCGATCGTCGAAGCTGCCAACATTCCGGAAACCCGCAAGGAACTGCTGCGGGTGATGAAGAAGGAAGAGCTGCTGCGCGCCATCGTTGACAACGTCGGCAAGCGCAACACTGCCGGCCAGGATCTGCAGAACGTCATCTCCGTCGCCATGCTCTCCGAGGGCTGGGACGCGAAGAACGTCACGCACATCATGGGTCTGCGCGCCTTCACCAGCCAGCTTCTTTGCGAGCAGGTGATCGGCCGTGGTCTGCGCCGCGTGTCCTATGACACCGAGCCGGTCGTCTGCCCGGATGGGGTGGAACGTGACTTGTTCCTGCCGGAATTCGTCAATGTCGTCGGTGTGCCGCTGTCCATCTTTCAGGATGGTGAGGGTGGTGAGCCGCCTCCGCCCCCGAAACACAGCACCCAGATCGAATCCATCAAGGATCGCAGCGAGTTGGAGATTGCCTGGCCGAACGTACTGCGGGTCGATTTCGTGGTCCGGCCAGAACTGGTAATCAACTGGTCGAAGGTGCCGACACTTAAGCTCGACCCGGCGCAGATTCACGTCAGCGCCGATATGGCACCCGCATTGGGCGGTGCTACCGACCTCGCCAAGGCCGTGTCCATCGACCTGGAGAAGCTGCCCGAGGAATTCCGCCTGCAACGGCTGTTGTTCGTTGCCGCCCGCAAGGCCTTCGAGTCCTTGCAACACGGCTTCACGGGCGGCCGCGAGTCGCTGATCCAGCAACTGATCCGACTGGTCGAGCAGTTTTTCAACTCCGACAAACTGGATATTCCGTCGCTGTTCCATCAGGACCCGTTGCGCAAGCGGATTCTGATCGCGCTGTCGATCGACAGCATCGTTCAGCACGTGATCGAGCAGGTGCATCAGGAAAACGCCGAGCGCCTGGAGCCGGTGTTTGACTCCGAGTTTCCGATCGGCTCCACCCGCATGATGCGCACCTGGTATTCAACCAAGCCCTGCCTGGAAACGACGAAGTCACAGGTCAGTCATGCGGTGGTCGATAGCACCTGGGAGCACTACACCGCACAGGTACTGGAGAAGCGCACCGATGTTGCGGCCTACGCCAAGAACGACCACCTAGGCTTCCAGCTCTACTACCTGTGGCGCGGCAGCCGGCGCAAGTACGTTCCCGACTTCCTGATCCGCCTTGCCAACGGCAAGTACATGGTTCTGGAGATCAAAGGCGAAGACTCCGACCAGAACCGCAGCAAACGCCGCGCGCTGGATGCCTGGGTGCGGGCGGTCAACGCACGCGGCGGTTTCGGCACCTGGTGCTGGGACGTGGTCAAGGCGGAGCCGGCCAAGGTGGATGACGCCATTGCCTACCACGCGCAAAGTGCCGCTCATTCCGAACCGATTGGCGAAGCGGTGCTGATTGCTGCGCCCACCTGAAAGCGGTGTTGTGATCCTGATCGGCACCGGCCAGCAGGCAGGCGAAAGGCGAACCCTTCGACTGTTCGACTGTTCGACAGGCTCACAGCTCACAGCTCAGGGCGAACGGCAGTGTTTTCCGTTGCGGTTTGCAACCGTCATCCAACAGGTTTTCGTCATCCAGAGGGGAGAGGATGATGGCCCGTACAGCCATCATCCTTCGACCCTTCGACAGGCTCAGGGCGAACGGCAGTGTTTCCCGCTAACGGCGAAAGGCGCATGCTCTTTTGATCTTTAGCCCTGAGCTGGCGGTTCAATACAGCAACTCCACCTGTGCCGGGAAGCGGTCAAGGGTTGCCGTATCGGACGTAAAGCCGGTCCAGGTCTGGCCATTGACCCGTACCGCGCGCAGGGGCCGTTCCAGCGGCGAGTGCAGTACGATGCCGCCCGGCGGTACCACCACATCGCCACTGAGATCGACGCGCAAGGTATCGGCGCCGGACAGGGCCATGCGGTAGTTCAGGGTACCGTGCCAGGTCGGCATGCGCTTGACCGCAAGTCCACCCGGTGCAGTCACCCAGTTCGCCGGCAGGCCCGCGCCGATCACCAGCGCCTGATCGGATTCACGCTCATAGACGAACAGGCTGCGTGCGGCGCGGATGAAATCCGAACCTATCCAACTGTGCGGCATATCACCAAGAAAGCGCGGCGTGCGCGGCTCGCGCCACACCACCTCGGCCCACTGATTCCAGGCCGCTGGTCGCTGGCCCTCGAATAGGAATGCCAGTTGCTCCAGAGCCTGCTGGCGCTGACCCAGGCGGACCATGGCCCCCACCGTGCGCCACTCATAGGGCGCGTAGGCCACCCAGTCCAGACCCCCATCGCGCCGCTGGCGGAAGAACTCGGCATAGCGCTCGAAGGTGCGCTGTAGCGCCGGCTGCGGCAACTGGCCCAGTTCACCGCCCGGATCGAGGGCAATCGCGGTCGCCGGTGGATCAAAGTCACCCAATTCCACCGCGCCGGGAATGTAGTCGATGCCGCGCAGGCGCAGCGTGGTCAGGATCGAGTGATACAGATCGCGGCGGAAGGCATCGCGCAGTGCCGCCATGCGTGCCGCCTGGGCATCCTCGCCCAGAATCGCCGCCATCGCCGCCGCATCCTTGAGGCCGCGCAGAGTGAAGAAATTATCCCAATAGGAATGGCGCGGCTGGCTGGCGTAGCCCTCATGGCTGATGGATTCCGGCACCAGCCCGCAATAGGCGCAGTCATCGCGCTGGCGATAGTCATCGGTCAGGCGCTGCTGGCGCAGGGCATCGATATAGTCAACCGCGCGCAGCACATGCGGCCACATCTCGCGCAGGAAACCGACATCGCGCGTATAGCGGTAGTACTCCATCAGCGTGTAGATCAGTTCGCCATGGCTGTCATGCTCGGCGACCGGATCGGCGCCACGCACATCGACACAGCAGGGCACCTTGCCGTCGGCGAACTGGTAGGGCGCGTACCATTGCAGGAACTGGCGCACTTCTTCGGTGTAACCCATGCCGAGCAGCGCCGCCGAAGTCAGGGCGCCATCGCGAATCCAGGAGCGCGAATAGGCGCGTGAGCCGGGCTGGATCGCCGGGCCGTCGCGGTTGATCAGGATATAGGCAAGGTTGCTCTTGATGCTGCGGGCGATGCGCTGCGCCGCCGGCGGCAATTCCAGACCAACCCGGTCGAGCCGCGCCGCCCAGCCCTGCCGGGTTTGCTCCAGCAGGCGTTCGACCATGGCTGCGGCTTCGGCATCGGGCAGCACTGCGCTCTGGGCAGCGCTGGCGTGGAAGGGAATGCGCAGATAGACATCGCGGACCTCGCCCGGCTGCAGATCCCAGCCGTATTCGAGCACACCCGAGGCGCGGCCAAATTCATCATCATCGACCGCCTCGCGCGTCGGCAGTCGGCCCTCGACCAGATAATCGGTGATCGCACCCTGATCGAAGGTCGCGGCCCGGAAGCGCACCGGCTCGGTGAGCACCGTGATGCGCTTGCCCAGTGGCGCAGTGGTGATTTCGCGGTTGGCATAGACCAGGGTGCGGATTGGCGCGACGCCCCCGACCAGATTCAGCGACTGCCAGGGCGGGTTGACCTGGAACGGGCGCAGCGCCAGGAACAGGTTGACGTGACGAATGGCATCGCTGCGATTTTCCAGCCGGTAGCGGGCATACAGCACCGACTTGTCCGGGGCGCCAGCGGCAAAGGTGGTGATCGACAGCCGGAACGGGTCGCGCTGCCAGCGCACCGTCGGGATCGGCAGATAGCCATCGGCCAGTTCCTGATGGTTCGCGCCATCGGCCCAGGTCAGCAACCGGTCATCGGCGAACAGGAACGGTTCGATGCTGAATGCGCCCTTGTCGATCTCCAGCATGCCATCTTCATTGAGCAGCGCCTCGCGATCATCGCCATCGGCGCCGACGACGGTCCAGTAGGTCTGTTCACCCTGGAAATAGCGCGGGTAATAGCCCCGTGGCGCGGCGCGGGCGATGGCTTCGAAAAAGGTCGCCGGCGTGCTGGAGAATTCGTAGGACTGCACCGCGAGATGGCGGATGCCATAGCCGCGCTGCCGGCTGCTGCGCTCCAGACTCAGACGCAGGTAGCGCGATTCGGCGTTGGGCAGGGCGATATAGTCGCGCTGGCCGTTGCCGTCGCGCACTGTATGGACGGTTTTCCAGGTTTCGTTATCGGCGGAGGCTTCCACCCGGTAGTTGATGGCGTAGTCATCGCGATCCCAGTCGATGATCAGGCCACCGTATTCGCGGGCCTGAAGGAAATCCAGCAGCAGCCATTGATCCTCGGCCAGGGTGCCGCTATGCCAGACGCTGGTTGGATCGGGATCGATGGCGGCCGC
Source organism: Candidatus Competibacteraceae bacterium (assembly GCA_003989075.1). Lineage (GTDB taxonomy): Bacteria > Pseudomonadota > Gammaproteobacteria > Competibacterales > Competibacteraceae > RXIX01. Next base: position 9,404 of record RXIX01000085.1, read on the forward strand.
CGGCGTGGAACCGTCACCGGTGGTCGAGGCGCTGATCTGCGGTTGCAGGGTATAGGCCTGCAGGGGCGGGCGCGGCTCGAAGCTCAGCTCGTCGATCCATACCGAGCCCTTGCCGGGCATGCTCGGCGACAGGGCAAACTCGATGGTGGTGAGTTCCTCCAAGGGCCCGCCCGGCCCCCAGGCCAGGCTGAGATGGCGCTTCTTGACGGTCAGCGGTTCCCAGTCGCGTGGGAAGTTGAAGTCGCGCCGCTTCAGCCACCAGACGCTTTGATTACGATCGACCAGCTTGAATTCGGCATCGCCGCGTGGCGCTTCGCCCCGGGTCTGCAGATGGAAGGCGAAGTTTTCCGGCAGGCGCATGCTGAAGGTCTTGCGGGCGATCACATAGCCGACACCGCTTTGAAATTCGAAATCCATGCGCATGCTGCGGCCTTTGTAGCCGCTGTCCTGGGCGATTTCCAGGCGTGCGCCCGGTGAGGTTTCGATGCTCCAGCCGTCGAGGGTTTCAAAATCATCCAGAATGCGCGCGCCGTTGTCGCTGGCGGCGGTGGCCGGTGGCGGCGTGGCATCGGCGGCACCCTGGGCATGCACCGGGGCAGTGGCGAATAACAGCAAAGCGGCGAGTAGCGGAACGGACAGGGCGCGCGCGGGCGACATGGCGGGAGACGCTCCGGTTGTGGTTATGGTGTCTCAATCCTTGCTGGATTGGATTGGGCGTTCAGAGCAGGTGAACGTTATGCGCGTTTGTTTGTTTACTTTAATCCTTGTTGTATTGGATTCAGGACTTTCGCTTACCTTACTTTTTCCGTCATACCCGCGAAAGCGGGTATCCATTCTTTTCAACAAGCTACTGGATTCCCGCATACGCGGGAATGACGGAAAGCGAAAGTCCTGGTTGTATTGAATTGAGCAATCTTACCCCTTGGCGCCGCCGAGCATGATTCCGGCGATGTAGTATTTTTGCAGCACCACGAACAGCAGCAGCACCGGCAGCACAGTCAGCACCGAGCCGGCCATCATCAGTTCGGTATCCTGTACATGTTCGCCGAGCAGATTGGCCAGCGCCACGGGCAGGGTATACAGGCTGCTGTCGGCCAGCACGATCAGCGGCCACATGAAATCGTTCCAGGTGCCCATGAAGGTGAAGATGGCCAGCGTGACCAGAATGGGCCGGCACAGCGGCAGCACCAGTGACAGATAAATGCGCAGCTCACCGGCGCCATCCAGGCGCGCCGCATCGAGCAGACTATCGGGAATCGCCAGCAGGTACTGGCGGATCAGGAAGATGCCGAAAATGCTGGCCATGCCCGGCACGATCACCCCGCCATAGGTATTGATCAGCCCGAACTGCTTGAGCAGCAGGAACAGCGGCAGCATGGCCACCTGCCCCGGAATCACCAGCGCCGCCAGCAGGCTACGGAACAGCGGATCGCGGCCGCGAAAGCGGAACTTGGCGAAGGCATAACCGGCCATTGAATTGATCAGCAGCGCGATCACGGTGACCGCGCTGGCCAGCAGGGTGCTGTTGAGCAGGTAATGGGCCAGATCAAGACGGGTGAACAGCGCTGCGTAATGCTCGAAGGTGATCTGACTCGGCCACAGCCGCGGCGGATAACTGTTGGCCTCGCCGGGTGGCATCAGCGAGGCGGCGATCATCCAGAGCAGGGGTGCCAGCGCCAGCGCCGCACCCGCCAGCAGTGCGCCATGCAGCAGCAGCGACACCAGAAACCGCGCCCTGAGCTGCCCGTTCGCCCTGAGCTGTGAGCCTGTCGAACAGTCGAAGGGCAAAAGTTTCACGAGAGACCTCCGTTCGCCCTGAGCTG
>RXIX01000086.1 GCA_003989075.1 Candidatus Competibacteraceae bacterium
GCGCGGCGACCTCAAGTTCCCGGCGATCAACGTCAACGACTCGGTCACCAAGTCCAAGTTCGACAACCTCTACGGCTGCCGCGAATCGCTGGTCGATGGCATCAAGCGCGCCACCGACGTGATGATCGCCGGCAAGGTGGCCGTGGTCTGCGGCTACGGCGACGTAGGCAAAGGCTCAGCGCAGGCGCTGCGTGCCCTGTCTGCTCAGGTGTGGGTCACCGAAATCGACCCGATCTGCGCCCTGCAGGCGGCGATGGAAGGCTATCGCGTCGTGACCATGGAGTATGCCGCCGACAAGGCTGACATCTTCGTCACCACTACTGGCAACTTCCACGTCATCACCCATGAGCACATGGCGGCCATGAAGGATCAGGCCATCGTCTGCAACATCGGCCACTTCGACAACGAGATCGATGTCGCGTCACTGGAAAAATACCAGTGGGAAGAGATCAAGCCCCAGGTCGACCACGTCATCTTCCCGGACGGCAAGCGCATCATCCTGCTCGCCAAGGGCCGCCTGGTTAACCTCGGCTGCGGCACCGGCCATCCGTCCTACGTCATGTCATCTTCGTTCGCCAACCAGACCATCGCCCAGATCGAGCTGTATACCCGCACCAGCGAGTATCCAGTGGGCGTGTACACGCTGCCCAAGCATCTGGACGAAAAGGTGGCCCGCCTGCAGTTGAAGAAGCTGAATGCCCAGCTGACCACGCTGCGTCCGGATCAGGCCGCCTACATCGGCGTGCCGATCGAAGGCCCGTACAAGGCCGAGCACTACCGCTACTAAGCCTCTGCGCGTCATGCCGCCGCCGACACACCGCACAGAGGTGACCGGCGGCGGTCGCACCCGACCTATCCTATTTCCCTGGAGGGGCGACCATGCCCGCGCCATCCGACGGCTCTCCCGTCCTCAGTTGCGAATTCTTCCCACCGGTCACCGCCGAAGGCCTGATCAAGCTGCAGGCCGCCCGCAGCCAGTTGCTGGCCCTGCGGCCGGCCTATTTTTCGGTCACCTACGGGGCCGGCGGCTCCACCCGCGAACGCACCGTGGAAGCTGTGCTGGACATCCAGCACAGTGGCCCGGTGCCGGCCGCGCCGCACCTGACCTGTATCGCCGCTACCCGCGACAGTACCCGCGAACTGCTGCTGCACTACCGGGCGCAGGGCATTGGCCGGGTTGTGGCCCTGCGCGGCGACATGCCATCAGGGATGCGTGATCCGGGCGAGTTTCGCCATGCCAATGAACTGGTGCAGTTCATCCGCACCGAGTTTGGCGATCATTTCCACATCGAAGTTGCTGCCTACCCCGAATACCATCCACAGGCACCCAGTCCCGAAAAGGACCTGGACAACTTCCAGCGCAAGGTCGACGCCGGCGCCAATAGCGCCATCACCCAGTACTTCTATAACGCCGATGCCTATTTCCGCTTCCGCGACACCTGCGCGCAGCGGGGCATTGCCATTCCCATCGTCCCCGGCATCATGCCGATCACCAACTTCACTCAGCTGGCGCGCTTTTCTGATGCCTGCGGCGCGGAGATCCCGCGCTGGGTGCGCAAGAATCTGGAAAGCTTTGGTGATGATCGCGAGGCGATCCGCGCGTTCGGACTCGATGTGGTCAGCGCGCTGTGCGAGCGGCTGCTGAGCGGCGGCGCGCCTGGCCTGCACTTTTACAGCATGAATCAGGCCACGCTGACGCTGGCGATTACCGAACGGCTGGGCCTGATTCCGGCGCGGCGCTAGTTCTGCCGGCAGCAGACGGCATAAAGCCCGGTTCCTGCAACAGGAACCGGGCTTTTTTCAGCCTGTCCGACAGTGAAACGGGTTGCTGCTACTGGGACGCAACCAGCGCCCGGGCATCCGGTCCGAGCGGCAGCGCATAGTCATAGGAGGCCAGCACCAGATTATCCGTGGCACGGATCAGGCGCGCGGTGACATAGACCGACTGGCGCGCGACCGCGTAGGTACCGGCAATAACCGCCGCTGCGTTATGCGACTGACTGATCTCCCGCACCGAGCGCGACAGGGTCAGTTCACCGGTGCCCTCAGCGACGAAGATGTTATTACGCATCTTGATCTCAACCACGGTAAAACCCTGCTGCGCGAATCGCGAGCCGATCTGCTCACCGATCACCCGTCCCAGGGCGGACGATGTTTCGAGATTGTTGATATCAACGAAGGTTGCCGCCAGCAGTGGCTCACGACGCTCCTTGAGCCAGGGCGCCCGCATCAGCAGTGCATCGGCAGCCTGATAGCTGGCATCCACCAGGTTGGTGTCACGGATAATCGGGCGCACCGGCACCTCGTCGGCAGACGAGGCACAACCGCCCACAATACCCACGCTGAGGGCGGTCAGCAGGACTGCTGTTCCACGCATGATCAGGTTCCCTCTCATGGCCCCACCACCTCTACCATCCGGGTCGTCACCGGTGCCGGCCCCTTGGCAATGTACTGATCGACGTTGTTATCGCTGATGTAGTAGATATCGCGCATGCGCGCTACATAGCGATCACCATTCATCACCGAGGTCGTGACAATGATTTCACTGTTCGGCGTATCCGTGATGTAGCCGGTAGCGATATCCAGGCCCACCGCGCCAAGCATCGCCGCCGAGGCCGGATTACCTGCATCCGCAACATTATGCAGTACCAGAACGCTGCTGGTCAGCGCCGTGAACAGCCCCGGCACCGGGCGGATAAAACCACGATCATTATGCGCCACTACCTGGATCTGGTAGCTCAGCGGCAGGCCCGCCGATGGATTCTCGCTGATCGAGAAGCCCTGTTCCATCAAATGAGTAATCAGCAGGCTATGGAAGGCCTCGCCGAAATCGCTGTTATGGCGCGGCGCCTGCACATACAGCGCCATCGGCCGGCCCGTCTGCTCACCCGAGCCAAGCAGCGACGCACGCAAGCGGCTGGCTACGTCAGCGGCCAGAATATCCCAGTGTCCGGCGGCCTGCATTTTCTGTTGGAATGTCACCGGGTAAGTCGTGGCAACGGGGACCTGAGACACGCAAGCCCCGAGCCCGAAGCACAGGAGCAAAAGAGGGGCGTACAGGATTTTCATCATTTCTCCCTCGGACACTTAGTATCCGCTATCGGCGTTATCCACCGAAGTGTAGCCGGTTATGTTGCCAGTGCCATCGCCCTTTTTGATCTTGTCAGGTTGCGACGGGGTGAAGGTGGCACCCACCCGGTGCTGACGCAAGCGCACCGCTTACAAAACATGATACGACCGAACGGTTGCCGTTAAAAGCACGCCGGCCACGATCAGGATCTGAGTGCGCGCGCCACCCCTTGCTACCCGCTGCCATGCCATATCCCGCTGATTGCCAACATGAGCAGGAACCTGGAATTTCCACATGGCCGGCATTGCTGGACACACTATATAGTGTTTTTGTTCATAAAAAATCTATATATAGAAAATACACTGGCATTTGCGGGTGTGGATCACTAGAATCCGCAGGCCTTGGCGGCGCACAACAGAGGTAGCGCTTTACCCTCCCCGCCGCGCGTAACCTACGACCACCACCCCGATATCCTGCCTGCGGATCGCCCGTTCAATAAGGATTTTCTCATGATGAAAACCGCGCACATACAAACGATTGTTCAGCCGACCGCGGCCTCCGATGTACCGATGCAACCGGCTTCCCTGGAAATCTGGGAACAGAAATATCGCCTGCAAACCAAGGACGGTCGCGCCATCGACGAAACCATTGACGACACCCTGCAGCGCGTTGCCCGCGCCCTGGCCGATGTCGAAACCACGCCCGGGCAGCGTGAACACTGGTACGAAAAATTCCTCTGGGCGTTGCGCCACGGTGCCATTCCCGCCGGCCGGATCATTTCCAATGCCGGTTCCTGGGAATACAAACCCGCCACATCGACAATCAATTGCACCGTTTCAGGCACCATTGAGGATTCGATGGATGACATCCTGCAAAAGGTGCATGAAGCCGGATTGACGCTCAAGGCCGGTTGCGGCATTGGCTATGCCTTTTCCACCCTGCGTCCGCGCGGCGCCTATGTCTCTGGAGCCGGCGCCTATACATCGGGGCCTTTGTCGTTCATGGATATTTACGACAAGATGTGCTTTACCGTCTCTTCGGCTGGTGGACGCCGCGGTGCGCAAATGGGCACGTTTGATGTCGGGCATCCCGATGTGCTGGAATTCATTCGGGCCAAGCGTGAATCTGGACGCCTGCGACAATTCAACCTGTCGCTACTGATCACCCGCGAGTTCATGGAAGCAGTCAAGCAGGATGCGGAATGGCCGCTATCGTTTCCGCTGCGCGCCCAGGAAATTGCCCAGGATAAACTGGATCTGCAGGATCCTGATCTGGTGCTGTGGCGTGACTGGCCGACGACACAAGGCCTGATCGTCAATGACAAAGGCCAGGTCGCCTGCCGCATTTATCGGAAGATTCGCGCCAAACGGCTGTGGGACGTGATCATGTCGTCCACTTATGACTACGCCGAACCCGGATTCATCCTGATCGACGAAGTCAACGAAATGAACAATAACTGGTTCTGCGAAACGGTGCAGGCCAGCAATCCATGCGGCGAGCAGATGCTGCCCCCCTACGGCTCCTGTCTGCTCGGCTCCATCAATCTGACCCAGTTCGTCCGCAATCCCTTTACCCAGGATGCCAGTTTTGATTGGGACACCTATCGTGACGTGGTCGCGATTTTCACCCGCATGCTCGATAACGTAGTCGAGATCAATGGCTTGCCCCTGGAACAGCAGCGCCGGGAAATCACCAGCAAGCGCCGGCATGGCATGGGCTATCTGGGTCTGGGTTCCACGCTGACCCTGCTCGGCATGCGCTACGGCTCCCCGGAATCCCTGAGTTTCACCGAAGACGTAACGCGCGAAATGGCCCTGACCGGATGGCGCACCGCCTTGAGTCTGGCCCAGGAAAAAGGCCCCGCGCCCATTCTCGAACAGGATTTTGTCATCACGGCGGCGTTGATGCGTTTGCGCCCGGAACTGGAACGCGATGGCATCCGCATTGGCGACCGGATCAAGGGCAAGGTTCTCCACGCCCGCTACAGCCGCTACATGCAGCGTATCGCCCAGATTGACCCGCACCTGGTCGAACAACTGGCGGAAACCGGCGCGCGCTTTACCCATCACACCTCCATTGCTCCTACCGGCACCATTGCCCTGTCGCTAGCCAATAACGCCAGTAACGGCATTGAGCCCAGCTTTGCCCATCACTATTCGCGCAATATCATTCGTCCGGGCAAGAAATCCAAGGAAAAGGTTGATGTCTTCTCCTTTGAATTGCTCGCCTATCGGCACCTGATGGATCCACGAGCCACGAATGATCGTCTGCCCGAGTATTTTATCTGCGCTGATGATGTGACGCCCATGCAACACGTCGATGTGCAGGCCGCAGCGCAATACTGGATCGATTCGAGCATCTCTAAAACCGCCAATGTGCCCACTGATTTTCCTTATGAACTGTTCAAGGACATTTATTTCTATGCCTATGAACGGGGACTCAAGGGCTGCACTACCTTCCGCTTTAATCCAGAGGCATTCCAGGGCGTGCTGGTTAAGGAACAGGATCTCGCCAACACCCGCTACCGCTTCGTACTTGAGGACGGCAGCGAGATCGACGTGACAGGCAATGAAGAAATTGAGTACGATGGCGAGCGACATACCGCAGCCAATTTATATGACGCTCTGAAGGAAGGCTATTATGGCAAATGGTAAGCGCAGATACCGCCATCCGGACCTGGAGACCTGACCATGGCCATTACAATCGATAAAAAAATCATCGCCTATAGCGTTGTCAAACCTGAAGGCGCGGCGCGCCCGGAAAGCGGTACGACAGTACCGACACAACCGGGTGTCGTACAAATGCACGAAAAGGTCGAACGCCCGGAAGTGCTCATGGGACGCACCTACAAGGTCAAGACACCCCTGTCCGATCACGCGCTCTATATCACCATCAACGACATCATTCTCAATTCCGGCACTGAGCATGAAATGCGCCGGCCGTTCGAGATTTTCATCAACTCGAAGGCCATGGAGCATTTTCAGTGGATTGTCGCCCTGACCCGAATTATCTCGGCGGTATTTCGCAAGGGTGGCGACAGCACATTCCTGGTGGAGGAAATGCGCTCGGTTTTCGATCCCAAGGGCGGCTATTTCAAGAAGGGCGGCAAGTATATGCCATCGCTGGTCGCGGAAATTGGCGACGTGATTGAATCGCACATGCGCTTCATTGGCCTGCTCAAGGCCGATGAACTGGATGAACACCAGCGGCAATTGATCGAGGAGCATCGTAACAAGTACGAAGCCAGCATGAAGGCGGTCGAGGATACCGGTGCCAGCAGTTTTCCGCCGGAAGCCACGCTGTGCAGCAAATGCCAGACCAAGGCCGTTATTGTCATGGATGGCTGTCTGACCTGCCTGAACTGCGGCGACTCCAAGTGCTCCTAGCTACACCGCGTATCCGTCCGTAACCGGAGAGCTTTTTCGATGACGACCTCACTGCCCGCTAGCATGCTCGCCGTTGCCATTGTCGCACCCGGCGGCCCCGAACAACTGGTCATGACGCGCCGTCCATTGCCGGAACCGGGTCCCGGCGAAGTCCTGATTCAGGTCGCGACTGCCGGCGTCAACCGCCCCGACTGCCTGCAGCGCCAGGGCAACTATCCACCGCCGCCAGGTGCCTCGGATTTGCCTGGGCTGGAAGTAGCCGGCACGATCGTTGCGCTTGGCAGTGGCGTAGAGTCCTGGCGCGTGGGTGACCCGGTCTGTGCCCTGCTGACCGGCGGCGGTTATGCCGAATACTGCACCGCACCAGCGCCGCAGTGCCTGCCGATTCCCGCCGGACTCAGCCTGCAACAGGCCGCTGCCCTGCCGGAAACCCTGTTCACCGTCTGGAGCAACGTCTTTGACCGTGCCCGGCTGCAGGCGGGCGAAACGCTGCTGGTCCATGGTGGAACAAGCGGTATCGGCACCACCGCCATCCAGCTGGCCCGGGCACTCGGTGCGCGCGTCATCACCACGGTCGGCAGTGCCGGGAAAGTACAACCCTGCCTGGATCTGGGCGCGGAATGCGTCGTGTGCTACCGCGATGAGGATTTCGTACAGGCAGCCAAAATCTTCACTGACAACCGCGGTGTGGATGTGATTCTGGATATGGTGGGCGGCGATTATATGCAGCGCAATCTCAGCGCCCTGGCGGTAGAAGGTCGGCTGGTGTTCATTGCCTTCCTGCGCGGTGCCAAGGCGGAGCTGAACCTGGCGCCGGTGCTCCTGAAGCGGCTGACGATCACCGGCTCGACCCTGCGTGCCCGGCCGGTCGCCGACAAGGCCCGCATTGCCGCAGCGCTGCGCCAGACCGTCTGGCCGCTGCTGGAGCAGGGCCGTATACGACCGATACTCGATCGGGTCTTTCCGCTCGACGAGGCCGCCGCCGCCCATGCCCTGATGGAATCCAACCGCCACATCGGCAAAATCCTGCTCCAGGTCAGCTAAGCCCTCGTCCTTTTGCCTCTGCCCCCGGCGGTACGGGTCATCAGCGCCGCCGGGCACGGTTTTTATGCGCAAAATCCGACGATTCCGCTTTGCAGCAAAAACGCGGTAACGATGCTATGATAAATGAAGGCTGCTGCCAAACACTGGAGTCAGCCTTTAAAACAGCCCGGCATCAACTAACATCAAGGGTGGCGCTGCCGAATGCCGGCATGGATACCGGCCTCACCCGGAACAGTCGATGTCATAACAAAGCGCTGTTTCAATTTCGTCAGGCACGTTTGGCCTGCGCGGTTTGTCATTTACAGGATCAAGAGGTTTAAAACATGCGTAGCTATCACAAGCTTCACCACCCGTTTGTATGGTTTGAAAATGGCGGCTGGTGGTTCAAGACCTTCGGTGAGCGCTTTGGCCCATACCAGGATCCGATTGAAGCTCGCTACAACCTGCTCGTCATTCAGGGCTTGAGTTCCCGTCTGCGCCAGGCGGTTGCACCATAAAACGCCACACGCGGTACTTCACTCTTTCCTTGCCCCTGCCCAAAAACGATCAAGCCGGACCCTGCACAGGCCCGGCTTGATCGTTTCCAGCATTCCACAGACCCGAACAGCCAATCGCTATTCGGCAGCGGCTTCCGGACGGTCCACCAGCTCGACATAAGCCATGGGCGCATTGTCACCGGCGCGGAATCCACACTTCAGGATGCGCAGGTAACCCCCTGGACGGGCCTGATAGCGTGGCCCCAGCTCATTGAACAGCTTGGTGACCACATCACGGTCACGCAAACGCGCGAACACCAGACGCCGGCGGGCGACGCTGTCTTCCTTGGACAGGGTGATCAGCGGCTCGGCAACCCGGCGCAGTTCCTTAGCCTTAGGCAGAGTGGTGCAAATCAGCTCATGCGTGAACAGGGAAGCCGCCATATTACTGAACATGGCCTTACGGTGGCTGCTGGTGCGATTCAGCTTGCGACCGGCTTTGCGATGGCGCATAACAATGGTTCCTTACAAAAATTCAGATACTCAGTTCATGGCCGAACAGGTGGCAACAGCGCTGTCAGTCCTCGGCATCCTGATCATCGCTATCCACCGCCTCGGCGCGTGAACCCTGACGCATCGGCCGGTCGGTATCGGCGACATCATTCAGGGCAGCGGTACGGCGCCCTGCAGCACGTTCGTCACCCTGCTCCAGATTCGGCGGCGGCCAGTTATCGACCTTCATCCCCAGGCCCAGCTTGTACTTGGCCAGGACATCCTTGATTTCGGTCAGCGATTTCTTACCCAGATTAGGCGTTTTGAGTAACTCCGCCTCGGTACGCTGCACCAGATCGCCAATGTAGTAGATATTCTCCGCCTTCAGGCAGTTAGCCGAACGCACCGTCAACTCCAGATCGTCGACGGGCTGCACCAGCACCGGATCGATATCCAGCAGTGGCTGCGAAACCGGCTCGCTTTTCTCACCCTTGAGCTCAACAAACGCCGCCAGCTGGTCCTGCAGAATCCGCGCAGCGGTACGAATCGCTTCCTCAGGATCGATGGTACCGTTGGTTTCCAGATTCAGCACCAGCTTGTCCAGGTTGGTCCGCTGCTCAACGCGCGCGTTCTCAACCCGGTAGCTGACACGCTCGATCGGGCTGAACGAGGCATCCAGACGCAACTGACCGATTGGCCGGGCTTCGTGATCCACACCTTCCCGCTGCGTCACCGGCCAGTAGCCGCAGCCCCGTTCGACCTTGAGGGACATGCTGATCTCGCCACTCTTGGTCAGATGGGCAATCACCTGCTCCGGGTTGACGATTTCGACAGCATGGCTGACTTCTATATCACCCGCTACGACCTGACCCGGGCCCTTCTTGGTTAAGCGCAGCCGCGCTTCAGTCGAGCCGTCCTGGAGAGTAACCGCAACCCGCTTCAGATTCAGCAGGATATCAATGACATCCTCCTGGACCCCTTCGATCGTGGAGTACTCGTGCAGCACACCGTCGATTTCGCATTCCACGATCGCAGCGCCGGGTATGGAGGAGAGCAGAATCCGCCGCAGGGCATTGCCCAGGGTGTAGCCAAATCCACGCTCCAGCGGCTCCACGGTCACCTGCGCCGATCGCCGCTTGTCGTCGAGAATCTTGACATCGACGCGGTTCGGTTTCAGCAACTCAAATACGCTCGCCATCCGTTCCCCCCGGAATCGGTCACTTGGAGTACAACTCCACAACCAGGGATTCGTTGATATCGGCCGGCAGATCGGCGCGATCCGGAACCCGTTTCAGTACGCCGCTTTTCTTGCCAGCGTCGACTTCAACCCAGTCCACGAAACCCTGGCCCTGCGCCAGCTGCAGCGCGGACTGAATACGGCTCTGTTCACGGCTTTTCTCATGAACCGCAACCACGTCACCGGGTTTAATCTGGCAGGATGGAATATTGACCCGCTGCCCATTGACCGTGATGGCGCGATGCGAAACCAGCTGCCGCGCCTCGGCGCGGGTGCTGCCAAAGCCCATCCGGTAAACGACGTTGTCCAGACGGCATTCCAGCAGCTGCAGCAGGTTTTCACCCGTCGAGCCCTTCAGGCGCGCCGCTTCCTTGTAATAATTGAGGAATTGCCGCTCCAGCACGCCATAGATACGGCGCAGCTTCTGCTTTTCCCGCAACTGCAGACCATAGTTGGAAAGGCGGGGACGGCGCGCACCATGCTGGCCGGGCAGCCGCTCCAGATTACACTTGGATTCCAACGGCCGGGCCGCAGACTTCAGGAACAGATCCACGCCTTCCCGGCGGCTCAACTTGCACTTGGGACCGAGATATCTCGCCACGGTTCGACTCCTGTACTAGACGCGACGGCGCTTAGGGGGACGGCAGCCGTTATGCGGGATCGGCGTCACGTCCATAATGCTCATGATCTTGAAACCAGCGGCATTCAAAGCGCGTACCGCTGATTCACGACCAGGACCCGGTCCCTTAACGTTGACTTCCAGATTCTTGACGCCGTAGTCCTTGACCACATTACCCACCCGCTCGGCCGCAACCTGAGCGGCAAACGGCGTGCTCTTGCGCGAACCGCGAAATCCCGAGCCACCCGACGTCGCCCATGCCAGGGTGTTACCCTGCCGATCGGTGATGGTGATGATGGTGTTGTTAAACGAGGCGTGGATATGGGCGATACCATCCACGACATTCTTTTTGACGCGCTTGCGCGTCTTGGTAACCGGTTTTGCCATGCTCTGACCTATGCCAGCGGTGTTCCAGAAAATTCAGGCGGGCTTACTTGCGAATCGCGCGGCGCGGACCCTTGCGCGTCCGGGCGTTGGTGCGGGTGCGCTGACCACGCACCGGCAAGCCGCGCCGATGCCGCAAGCCACGGTAGCAGCCGAGATCCATCAACCGCTTGATGCTCATCGACACTTCGCGGCGCAGGTCGCCTTCCACGACGTATTTGGCGACCTCGGCGCGCAATGCGTCGACTTGCGCTTCGTTCAGGTCGCGAACTTTGGTCTCCGGAGCAACGTCGGCCGCCACACAAATCTGGCAAGCGCGCGTTTTACCGATGCCATAGATGGCTTGCAGTGCGATCACCGCATGCTTATTAACCGGAATATTGATACCTGCAATACGGGCCATGCCTTACAATCCCTCCCATCGCGCCCGGGCGTTTACCGCGCAAAGAAGCGAGAATTTAACTCACCCGGCGATGTAAATCAATCGATAAAAGTTG
>RXIX01000087.1 GCA_003989075.1 Candidatus Competibacteraceae bacterium
ATCGCGCCCGGGCGTTTACCGCGCAAAGAAGCGAGAATTTAACTCACCCGGCGATGTAAATCAATCGATAAAAGTTGGGGTTATCTATCCCTGCCGCTGCTTGTGGCGGGCATCCTTGCAGATTACCCGGACTACGCGCTCGCGGCGGATAATCTTGCAGTTACGGCAGATCTTCTTGACTGAGGCACGCACTTTCATTGTCATTCTCCAAAATTCAACAGGCGCCGCGCAGGGCGGCGCGCCAGCAAACGGTTTGTGCTCAACGCAACAGACTTTGCCCCTTGAAACTGCTCTTCTTCAACAGGCTCTCGTACTGGTGCGACATCAGGTGGGCCTGCACCTGGGCCATGAAGTCCATGACCACCACCACGATGATGAGCAGGGAGGTACCGCCGAAATAGAACGGCACTCGCCAGTATAGAATCAGGAATTCGGGCATCAGGCAGACTGCGGTGATGTACAGGGCGCCGATCAGCGTCAGGCGCGTCAGCACCTTATCGATGTAGGTCGCGGTCTGCGTGCCGGGACGAATGCCCGGAATGAACGCACCCGACTTCTTCAGGTTATCGGCGGTTTCCTTGGAGTTGAACACCAGTGCCGTATAGAAGAAGCAGAAGAACACGATCAGACCAGCATAAAGCAGCACATACAGCGGCTGACCCGGTGACAGGGTTGAGCTGAGGTCGCGCAGCCATTCCATATGAGGCGTGTTGCCGAACCAGCTGCCCAGCGTGGCCGGAAACAGGATCAGGCTGGAGGCAAAGATCGGCGGAATCACCCCGGACATGTTGAGCTTCAGTGGCAGGTGGGTGGTCTGCGCTGCATACATGCGCCGCCCCTGCTGCCGCTTGGCATAGTTAACCGTAATCCGCCGCTGGCCACGCTCAACAAACACCACGCAGCCAGTCACCACCACCGCCAGGATCAGCAGGAACAGGACCAGCATGACATGCAACTCACCGGTGCGCGCCAGTTCCAGCGTCCCACCGACCGCATGCGGCAAGCCGGCGACGATGCCCGCGAAGATCAGCATGGAGATGCCATTGCCGATGCCACGCTCGGTCACCTGCTCGCCCAGCCACATCAGGAACAGCGTTCCCGTGACCAGACTGATGGTGGCGACCATAACGAAACCAATGCCCGGCGCGATCACCACCGTGCTGCCGCCAGCCATCTGGCCCTGCAGGGCCATGCTGACGCCGATAGCCTGAAAGGCCGCCAGTAGCACCGTCAGGTAGCGTGTGTAGCGCGTCAGCGTATGCCGGCCTGCGGCACCGCCCTCCTTGCGCAACTGCTCCAGGGAGGGCACGACCATCGACATCAACTGCAGGATGATCGAAGCGGAGATATAGGGCATGACGCCCAGCGCGAAAATACTCAGCCGCTGTAGCGCGCCGCCCGAAAACATGTTGAACATGTCAAGGATGGTACCGCGCTGCTGGTCGAACAGCTGCGCCATCGCGTGCGGATCAATACCCGGCACCGGGATGTGCGTACCGATGCGGAACACCACCAGCGCCCCCAGCAGGAACAGGAGGCGTTGGCGCAGTTCGGTCATCTTGCCAAGATCCGGCAGAGCGGTCGCCATGGTCGCTTACTCGAGGATGGTCCCGCCAGCCGCCAGCACCGCCGCGCGAGCGCCCTTGGTCAGCGTCAGGCCGCGCAGCGTCACCGGCTGCGCCAGCTCGCCAGACAGGATAACCTTGGCCTGCTTGGCGAACACCGGCACCAGATTCACCAGCTTGAGTACGGTCAGATCGATCACCTCGGCCTCAATACCGGCCAGCGCATAGAGCCGCACCTCAGCGGTGTCCTTGGCCGTCATCGAACGGAACCCGCGCTTGGGCAGGCGCCGTTGCAGGGGCATCTGGCCGCCTTCGAAACCGACCTTGTGGTAACCGCCGGCCCGGGCATGCTGGCCCTTGTGACCACGGCCCGCGGTCTTGCCCAGACCGGAACCGATGCCGCGCCCGACCCGACGCTGCTCCGGCCGGCTACCGGCGGCCGGCTTGATGGTATTAAGACGCATGGGTCAGGCCTCCTCGACCTTGAGCAAATACGAAACCTTGCGAATCATGCCACGGTTTTCCGGGGTGTCGATGACCAGCGCACTGCTGTGCAGCCGCCGCAACCCCAACCCGCGCACGCAGGCCTTGTGTGCAGCCAGCCGACCATGCACGCTCTTAACCAGAGTGACTTTCAACTTCTCGGCCATGTCCATCAGCTCCGGATCTCGTCGACGCTCTTGCCGCGCTTGGCAGCCTGATAATCAGGCGATTTCATGGCGCCCAGGCCGCGAATGGTCGCCCGCACCACGTTGATCGGGTTGCGCGATCCTACGCACTTGGACAGCACATCCTTGACGCCTACCACCTCGAACACCGCGCGCATGGCGCCACCGGCGATGATACCGGTACCTTCGGAGGCTGGCTGCATGAAGACCCGTGCCGCGCCGTGCTCGGCGGTAATCGGGTACTGCAGGGTGGTGCCGTTCAGGGCTACGCTGTGCATGTTCTTGCGCGCCTTGTCCATCGCCTTCTGGATGGCCATCGGCACTTCGCGGGCCTTGCCATAACCGAGACCAACCCGGCCATTGCCATCACCAACCACGGTCAACGCGGTGAAGCCAAACTGCCGGCCACCTTTGACCACCTTGGCCACCCGGTTAACCGCAATCAGCTTTTCCTGCAGGCCATCGGTGCTCTGGGAGCTTTCTACGTTCGTCGCCATGCTCTCTGTTCCTTAAAACTGCAAACCGTTCTCGCGGGCGGCATCGGCGAGCGCCTTGACCCGGCCGTGATACTTGAAGCCGGAGCGATCGAACGCGACCTGGGTGATGCCGATGGCCTTGGCTTTCTCGGCGATCGCCTTGCCCACAGCCTGGGCGGCCTCGATATTGCCGGTGCTCTTGAGCGACTGGCGCAGGGACGTTTCCAGGGTGGAAACCGCTGCCAGCGTCTGGTCTCCGGCGGGCGCCGGCATGATGAGTTGCGCGTAAATATGGCGCGGTGTGCGATGCACGCACAACCGGCAAACGCCCAGCTCGCGGATCTTGAGTCGGGTCCGCAACCCGCGCCGCAGGCGCATGCCCTTCTTATCGGCTGCTTTCTTGTCCATGGCGAATCCTTACTTCTTCTTGGCTTCTTTCAGGATGATGGTCTCATCCGCATAGCGCACGCCCTTGCCCTTGTAGGGTTCCGGCGGCCGATAGGCGCGGATCTTGGCGGCGACTTCGCCAACCTGCTGCTTGTCCACACCGCGGATGATGATCTCGGTCTGAGTGGGCGTTTCGATGGTGATGCCGTCTGGCACCTTGAATTCGACCGGATGCGAGAAACCGAGCGTCAGGTTCAACACCTTGCCCTGGGCCTGGGCGCGGTAGCCGACGCCCACCAGTTGCAGCTTGCGGGAGAAGCCCTGCGAGACACCGATCACCATGTTGTTGAGCAGCGCGCGCATGGTACCGGTCATGGCCCGGTACTTGGCTTCATTGGACAGCTTGCAGGGCTGGAGCTTGAGTTCGGCGCCCGCCTGTTCAACGAGGACCAGCGGATGTACGGACAGAGCGGCCGTGCCGTTCTTGCCTTGGAGCGTGACCTGCTGCCCCTCGACCGTGACGCTGACACCGGCGGGAATCGCTACGGGCTTGCGGCCGACGCGCGAACTGCGGATTTTCTTATCCTGCTTCACTACGGTTGCCATGGATGCGTCTCCTTACGCCACAACGCACAGCACTTCGCCGCCATAGCCGGCAGCGCGCGCAGCGCGATCACTCATCAGGCCCTTGGGGGTGGAAACGATCGCCACACCCAGACCACCCATGACCTTGGGCAGTTCATCCTTGCCACGGAAGACCCGCCGGCCCGGACGACTGATGCGCTCGATGCGATCGATCACCGGCTGGCCTTCGAAATATTTCAGGATCACGGTCAGCTCGGCCTTGCCAGGCGCGGTCTGTACCGTCGAGAAATCGGTGATATAGCCCTCGTCGCGCAGGACCTGGGCGATCGCTGACTTGAGCTTGGAAGCCGGCATGCTCACCTGGGCCTTGGCCGCAGCCTGAGCATTGCGGATGCGCGTCAGCATATCCGCGATGGGGTCGGTCATACTCATTGTAAAAATAACTCCACGTGGTCAGTCTTGGGATTGTCGCACAGGGCGGACTATCCCCTGAACTTAAGGCGTCATCGCCCCACCGTGACCGGCAGGGTCTGTCTACCAGCTGGCCTTGCGCAAACCCGGCACATCACCGCGCATGGCAGCTTCGCGCAGCTTGTTGCGGGCCAGACCAAACTTGCGATAAAAGCCGTGCGGGCGCCCGGTCAGCCGGCAACGATTCTGGCCACGCACCGGACTGGCGTCACGCGGCTGCGTCTGCAGACGCTTCTGGGCGTCCCGCCGCTGCTCGGGCGTGCTAGCCGGGTTGCGGATAATCTCCTTCAACTCGGCGCGCCGGGCCGCGTACTGTTCGACAGTGCGTACCCGCCGCACTTCGCGGTTGATCATGCTCAGTTTTGCCACACTCTAATCCTCAACTGCGGAACGGGAAATCGAACGCCGCCAGCAGGGCGCGGCCTTCCTCGTCGGTGCGCGCCGTGGTGGTGATGGTGATATCGAGACCGCGAATGGCGTCGATCTTGTCGTAATCGATTTCCGGAAAGATGATCTGCTCACGCACACCCAGGCTGTAGTTGCCACGGCCATCAAAGGCCCGGGCACTAAAGCCGCGAAAATCGCGAATGCGCGGGATGGCAATGTTGACCAGCCGATCCAGAAACTCATACATGCGCTCACGGCGCAGTGTCACCTTGCAGCCGATCGGCCAGTCGGCCCGAATCTTGAAGCCGGCAATGGATTTGCGCGACAAGGTCACGATCGGCTTCTGGCCGGCGATCTGGGTCATATTGCTGACCGCATGCTCCATGATCTTCTTGTCGGCGACCGCCTCGCCAACCCCCATGTTCAGGGTGATCTTGGTGATGCGCGGCACTTCCATGACATTGCGGTAGTTGAACTGCTCACGCAGCTTCGGCACTACCGCCTCACGATAATACTGTTGCAGTCGGGCCATGACCGTCTCCTCAGACATCCACGACTTCGTTGTTGGACTTGAAGTAGCGCACCTTGCGCCCATCTTCCAGGATCCGGAAACCGACCCGGTCACCCCGCTTGGTCAGCGGATTGAACAGCATCACGTTGGAGGCATGAATCGAGGCTTCGCGCTCGACAATGCCACCGGCCACGCCGCGGGCCGGATTGGCCTTGGTGTGACGCTTGATCACGTTGACGCCGGCCACGATCAGGTGTTCGCTGTCCAGCACGCGAACGACCTTGCCACGCCGCCCTTTATCCTTGCCCGCAATGACGATGACTTCATCGTCCTTTCGAATTCTGCGCATTACCGCTTTCCTCCCGCCTCACAGCACTTCCGGGGCCAGGGATATGATCTTCATGAAGCGCTCGCCGCGCAGTTCACGGGTCACTGGTCCGAAAATGCGGGTGCCAATCGGCTCCAGCTTGTTATTGAGCAGCACCGCTGCATTACCGTCGAAACGGATCAGCGAGCCGTCGGGCCGGCGCACACCCTTGCGGGTCCGCACCACAACCGCGTTGTAGACCTCGCCCTTGTTGACCTTGCCGCGAGGGATCGCGTCCTTGACGCTGACCTTAATGATGTCGCCAATGTGCGCGTACCGGCGGTGCGACCCACCCAGTACCTTGATGCACATCAGCCTGCGGGCGCCGCTGTTATCGGCGACGTCCAACATCGTTTGCATCTGAATCATGGTTCTACATTCCGTTCAGGGATTCTGGAAAACGCCGGTTTGCCGGACGCATCCGCCAGAACGCAGCGATCATTGCGCGCGCTCAACCACCTGAACCAGCGTCCAGGTTTTGGTCTTGGACAGCGGGCGGCATTGGCGGATGGTGACCGTGTCGCCTTCGCGGCACTCGTTATGCTCGTCATGAGCGTGCAGCTTGGTCGACCGACGGATGTACTTGCCGTAAATGGGGTGCTTGACCAGCCGCTCGATCACCACCGTGATGGTTTTATCCATCTTGCTGCTGGCCACGCGCCCGGTCAGGGTCCGTTCTACCTGGTTTTCCGTCGTCATGCCTTATCCGCCTTCTCGCTCATCACCATCCGCACCCGGGCAATATTCCGCCGCACTTGCTGGAACAGGTGGGGCTTGCTCGCCTGACCGGTGGCCCGCTGCATCCGCAGGTTGAACTGCTCGCGCAGGAGATCCAGCAGTTCCTGCTTCAGTTCGTCCACATTTTTTTGTCGCAACTCGTTCGCTTTCATCACATCACCGTCCGGGCCACGAAGATCGTCCGTACCGGGAGTTTGGCCGCCGCCAGGCGAAACGCCTCGCGGGCAATCGCCTCGGAAACCCCCTCGACCTCATACAACACGCAACCGGGCTTGATTCTGGCGACCCAGTATTCAACGCTACCCTTGCCGCTGCCCATACGGACTTCCAAGGGTTTCTTGGTAATCGGCTTGTCCGGGAAGATGCGAATCCACACTTTGCCGCCGCGCTTGATATAGCGATTGATCGCGCGTCGCGCAGCTTCGATCTGGCGGGCGGTTAACATCCCGCGCGTGGTGCACTTCAGCCCGTACTCGCCGAAACTCACCCGGTTGCCGCTGGTGGCCAGCCCCCGGTTGCGCCCCTTGCGCTGCTTGCGGAATTTCGTTCTTTTCGGCTGTAACATGTTCAGTCTCGTCTATAAACAAAGGAACTCCGCGACAGTGCACGGAGTTCCGCGATCATCCCGGGTTTTCAGCCAGCGGCCGCTTTCTCGGCTTTGGCTTCACCCTGGCGGTCGAAGCCAAACACCTCACCCTTGAAAATCCAGACCTTGATGCCGATGACCCCGTAGGTAGTCTGGGCCTCCGCCAAACCGTAATCGATATTGGCACGCAGGGTATGCAGCGGCACCCGCCCTTCGCGGGTCCACTCGCTGCGGGCAATCTCGGCACCGTTCAAGCGACCGGAAACTTGTATCTTAACGCCTAACGCACCCAAACGCATAGCGTTGGCGACTGCACGTTTCATGGCGCGCCGGAACATGATGCGCCGCTCCAGCTGCTGCGCCACACTTTCAGCGACGAGCTGAGCATCGAGCTCGGGTTTGCGGATTTCCTCGATATTGATCTGCAGGTCGTTGACCTTCAGCGCCATCATCCTGGCGACATCCTTGCGCAGGGCTTCGATATCCTCGCCCTTCTTGCCGATCACCACGCCAGGACGGGCGGTATGGATGGTGATACGAGCGAGGCGCGCCGGCCGCTCGATCTGCACCCGGCTCACCGAGGCGTTAGACAGCTTCTTCTTCAGGAACTCGCGCACGCGCAGGTCGGTTTCCAGCAGATCGGGAAAGTTCTTGCTGCTGGCATACCACTTGGACGTCCAATCGGTTGCAATCCCCAGCCGAATACCCGTCGGACTGACTTTCTGGCCCATGTCGTTTTTCGCTCCTGTTACTCGGCTACGGTCACAGTGATGTGGCTGGTGCGCTTGACGACGCGATTGCCACGGCCCTTGGCCCGAGCGTGCATGCGCTTGAGCAGCGGCCCGGCATCGACGCAAACGGCCGACACCCTCAGTTCGTCGATATCGGCACCTTCGTTATGCTCAGCGTTGGCAATGGCCGACTCCAGAACCTGCTTGATCAGCTGCGCGGCCTTCTTGTTGCTGAAGGTCAGCAGCTGCAGCGCCCGGTCCACCGGCAGGTTGCGCACCTGATCAGCGACCAGTCGAGCCTTCTGCGGCGAGATACGGGCCTGTTTCATAACAGCGACAGCTTGCATGGACATGCCCCCTCTTACCTGGATTTCTTGTCGGCCGCGTGGCCGCGGTAGGTACGGGTCGCAGCAAACTCGCCGAGCTTGTGACCGACCATGTTCTCGGTAACCAGAATCGGCACATGCTGGCGACCGTTATGCACGGCAATCGTCAGTCCGACCATTTCCGGCAGGATCATCGAACGGCGCGACCAGGTCTTGATCGGCCGCTTGGTGTTGGTAGCGACCGCCTGCTCCACCTTTTTGACCAGGTGGAGATCGACGAACGGTCCTTTTTTAATCGAGCGTGGCACGTTACTTATCCTCTCGGTTGCACCGTCCCCGGCTGGCAGCGGGGACGACCGCCCGGTCCCAGCCGAGCGGCCCTTGCATTATTTCGCTTTACGCCGGCGCACGATGAACTTGTCAGTGCGCTTGTTCGAGCGGGTCTTGTAGCCCTTGGTCGGCGTACCCCACGGCGATACCGGATGGCGACCGCCCGAGGTGCGGCCTTCACCGCCGCCGTGTGGGTGATCAACCGGGTTCATGGCCACGCCGCGCACGGTCGGACGCACGCCGCGCCAGCGCTTGGCGCCGGCCTTGCCGAGCGAACGCAGGCTATGCTCGCTGTTGCCAACCTCGCCGATGGTGGCTTTGCAGTCGGCATGCACCTTGCGAATTTCGCCAGAGCGCATGCGCAGCGTGGCGTAGCTGCCCTCGCGGGCGATCAGCTGCACCGAGGCACCGGCGCTGCGGGCGATCTGTGCACCCTTGCCGGGGCGCAGTTCGACGCAGTGCACCTGGCTGCCGACCGGCACGTTGCGCAGCGGCAGGGCGTTGCCGGGCTTGATCGGCGCCGCCGGTCCCGACATCAGGGCCGTGCCAGCGCGTACATCCCGCGGTGCGATGATGTAGCGACGCTCGCCATCCGCGTACAGCAGCAGGGCGATATGTGCGCTGCGATTGGGATCGTACTCAAGGCGCTCGACCTGCGCTGGAATATTGTCCTTATCGCGCTTGAAGTCGACCAGACGGTAGTGCTGCTTGTGACCGCCACCCTGATGCCGGGTGGTGATACGGCCCATATTGTTACGGCCGCCCTTGCGGGTCTGCTTCTCCAGCAGCGGCTCGTGCGGCTTGCCCTTGTGCAGATCCGGGTTGACGACCTTGATCACAAAGCGCCGGCCGGGCGAAGTCGGTTTAGTTTTGACGATTGGCATGGGTGTTTACCTTAATCCTGCAGTACCGGGGCCCGGAATGCCCACTTACTCCGCCACCATGAAGTCGATTTCATGACCGGCTTCCAGGGAGACATAGGCCTTCTTCCAGTCCGAGCGCTGGCCATACACCGCCCCGAAGCGCTTGCGCTTGCCCTTGACATTGACGACCGTGACATCCTTGACCTTGACCTTGAACAAGGTCTCAACGGCGCCCTTGATCTCGGGCTTGGTGGCATCACGCAGCACCTTGAAGACCACCTGATTATGCTGCTCGGCAGCCCGGTTGCTCTTCTCGGAGACATGCGGGGCCAGCAGAATCTTGAGCAATCGTTCCTGGTTCATGCCAGCCACTCCCCGACACGCTGCAGCGCGCCCACTGTCATTACCACCGTATCGGACCCGACCAGGGTGACTGGATCCAGGCCCACCACATCGCTGACCGCGACGCCGCGCAGATTGCGCGCCGACAGGTACAGATTGAGATCCACGCTCTCGGTCACCAGCAATACCCGGCGCTGCTCGGTCAGACCCAGGTTCGCCAACTGGGCGATCATGTGTTTGGTCTTGATTTCCGGGAAGTCCAGCGCGTCAACCAGCAGCAGGCGCTCCTGGCGCAGCAACTCGGAGAAGATGGCGCGCATGGCAGCGCGATACATCTTGCGGTTGAGCTTCTGCGTGTGATCCTGCGGGCGCGCCGCGAAGGTCACACCACCGCCGCGCCACAGCGGACCACGGGTCGTACCGGCACGGGCGCGACCAGTTCCCTTCTGCCGCCAGGGCTTCAGTCCACCACCGCGGACCTCAGCACGGGTTTTCTGCGCACGGGTGCCAGCACGGCCACCCGCCAGATAGGCCACCACAGCCTGATGCACCAGCGTCTCGTTGAACGGCCGGGTAAAGGTCTCATCGGCTACCGAGATTTGGCCGGTCGCCGCGCCACTCGCGTTTTTGACCTGAAGTTCCATATCGCCTCCTTACCGGCGCGCCTTCACGGCGGGCCGAATCATCACATCGCTGCCCTTGGCCCCAGGCACCGCGCCCTTGATCGCCAGCAGATTACGCTCGGCATCGACGCGCACCACTTCCAGGTTCTGCGTGCAGCGCCGCGCCGCACCCAGATGACCGGCCATTTTCTTGCCCTTGAACACCCGGCCCGGACTCTGGTTCTGACCGATGGAACCCGGCGCACGATGGGACAGCGAGTTACCGTGGGTAGCACGCTGGCTGCGGAAATGATGACGCTTGATGGCGCCGGCGAAACCCTTACCGATGGTGGTACCGGTTACGTCGACTTTCTGGCCGACCTGGAACAGGTCAACGTTCAATTCGGCGCCGACCTGAATGTCGACACCTTCGCCCTCAGCGAGACGGAACTCCCACAGGCCACGGCCCGGCTCCAGACCGGCCTTGGCAAAGTGACCGGCCATGGGCTTGGTCACCCGGTTGGCGCGGCGGCTGCCGACCGTGATCTGCAGGGCGCGATAACCGTCGCTTTCTTCGGTCTTGAGCTGGGTGACGCGGTTGGGTTCGACTTCGATGAGGGTGACGGGAATTGAAACGCCATCCTCCGTGAAAACGCGAGTCATACCGGCCTTGCGGCCGATGAGTCCTAGTGCCATTTTTTTAAACCTCTTAATCGACAACTACGGGCCAGAGGAGGGGAAGGCGCCCCTCATGGCCCGGATCGCTTGCGCGCTCAGTTCAGCTTGATCTGAACATCCACGCCGGCCGCCAGGTCAAGGCGCATCAGCGCATCAACCGTCTTGTCGGTAGGATCGACGATATC
This sequence comes from Candidatus Competibacteraceae bacterium, assembly GCA_003989075.1. Lineage (GTDB taxonomy): Bacteria > Pseudomonadota > Gammaproteobacteria > Competibacterales > Competibacteraceae > RXIX01. The sequence continues at coordinate 10,799 of RXIX01000087.1, forward strand.
CATGAGTCGCTTGTGGGTCCGCAGTTCGTACTGGTCACGCGCATCCTTATTGACATGCGGCGAGATCAGCACAGTGAAACGCTCCATCTTGGTCGGCAGCGGAATCGGGCCGCGAACCTGGGCGCCTGTGCGCTTGGCGGTCTCGACGATCTCTCGCGCCGACTGATCGATCAGGCGGTGATCGAACGCCTTGAGGCGGATACGGATACGCTGGCTGGTCATGACACTCACTCAATGATCTTGGCGACGACGCCGGCGCCGACGGTGCGACCGCCCTCGCGGATGGCGAAACGCAGACCTTCGTCC
>RXIX01000088.1 GCA_003989075.1 Candidatus Competibacteraceae bacterium
TCTGGCACAACTGGTGCCCTATCAGATGCAGGTACAGGGCAACGCGGTGCTGCTGACCCTGGACAATGCGGGTACAGCGTCGGCACGGACCCCACCGAACTCGGCAGCGGCTTCGGTCAAGGCGGCGGCAAAATCGCGCCCAAGCCAGAGCGCGCCGGCCCCGGTGGTGACCTCCGGGCCGCGCAACATCAGTGACCTGAGTTTCCGGCGTGGCCCGGCCGGTCAGGCGGTGATCACCGTCAAGCTGTCCAACCCGTCGATTCCGGTCGATGTGCGCCAGGAAGGCAATCAGATCATCGCCGACTTCCAGGGCGCGACCCTGAGCAAGGGCCAGCAGCGACGCCTGGATGTGACTGACTTTGCCACCCCGGTAAGCGCGGTACAGGCGCTCAACCGCGGTAATGACGCCCGCCTGACCATCGACCCGACCCCGCCCTTTGAATTCCTCGCCTATCAGGCCGACAACCAGTATGTGATCGAAGTGCGCCCGCCGCAGAAATCCAAGGAAGAGGACGACAAGGCGGCGCTGTTTGATATGTCAAAAAAGAAATATACCGGTGATCTGCTGTCGCTGAACTTCCAGGATATCGAGGTGCGGGCCATTCTGCAGATCCTGGCTGATTTCACCGGGCTGAACATCGTCGTCAGCGACACGGTCAAGGGCAACCTGACCCTGCGCCTGCAGAATGTGCCCTGGGATCAGGCGCTGGATATCATTTTGCGCACCAAGGGCCTGACCATGCGCCAGAACGGCAACGTGGTCTTTATTGCGCCGACCGAGGAAATCGCCGCCCGCGAGAAGCTGGAACTGGAATCACGCAAGGTCGTCGAGGATCTGGTGCCGCTGCGCACTGAGGTGATCCAGCTCAACTACGCCAAGGCCGAGGATGTGGCCAAGCTGCTGCAGCCGGAGCGGGGCAAGGACAATAACACGCGCAACATGCTCTCGCCGCGCGGCGAGATCAATGCCTATGTGCCGACCAATACTCTGGTGATCAAGGATGTACCAGACAAGCTGACCGAGATTCGCAAGCTGATCGCCGAACTCGATACTCCGGCGCGACAGGTAATGATCGACTCGCGGGTGGTGATTGCCAGCGATGATTATGCGCGTGATATCGGCGTGCGCTTTGGCGTCACCGGAGTCAACCAGACCAGCAACGGCATCAATGCGCTCAGTGGCAGCCTGGCGGGCACCAGCACCATCGTCAACAGCGCGGTGAACAACCTGACCACCACCGGCCAGCCGTTCCCGGTTGCGGTGCCGCCGCTGGCTGAGCGCATTGGCGTGCCGCTGCCAGCGGCGCCGTCCGGCGGCGGTGCTCCGGCCAAGCTGGCGATGGCGATTCTGGGCGCCGATTATCTGGTGGACCTGGAACTCAGCGCCCTGCAGACCGAAGGCAAGGGTGAGATTCTGTCCAACCCGCGCGTAGTCACCACCGATCTGAAGAAAGCGACCATCGTGCAGGGCCGGCAGATCCCCTACTCGGAAGTGGACGATCAGGGCCAGGTCACCACTCAGTTCAAGGACGCGCTGCTGAAGCTGGAAGTGACGCCGCAGATCACCCCGGATGATCGGGTGCGCATGGATCTGGTGATCTCCAAGGATGATGTGGGCGTCAACGTGCCACAGGCCACCGGTGGCTTCGTGCCCTCGATCGACAAGCGCGAAGTGCAGACCCAGGTACTGGTCAACAATGGCGAGACCGTGGTGCTGGGTGGCGTGTTCGAGCAGAACAAGAACAAGGGCAACGACAAGGTGCCGCTGCTGGGTGATATTCCGCTGCTCGGCTACCTGTTCCAGCGCAACAGCACCAATACCATCAAGCGCGAGCTGCTGATCTTCGTCACGCCACAGATCCTCAAGGAAGGCAGTGGTGCGGTTGCCGAGCGCTAACATGATGAACCACGAGAATATGCAAAATATTCAGGTATCCGCGTCGCGGGGAGTACATACCATGCAAAAATTGATCGACGGCTTGACAAGGTGGACAGGGTGGGTCGGACTGTTCCTGCTGACCCTGGTGCTGGCCGGCTGGAACGCCAGCCCAGCAAGTGCGGGCGGCTTTACCAGTGGCGGTGGTGGCAGTGGCGGCTTTACTGGCCGGCCGCTGATTACCGTTGAGATCAGCGCCGACAAGACCAGTGTGCCGGTGAATCTGTCCGGCTTCGCACCGAACCCCGCGCTGCCCTATACCAGCACCATCACTGCGGTGGTCAAGCAGGATGGGCGGCTGTTCCCGACCAATATCCAATTTGATCTGGCGCCCAGTCTGGCCACGGGGGCGCTGTTTGATCCCGAGGATTTAACCCAGGGTTTCCGCAGCCTGCCACTGGAAAACACCAGTGGTCTGGGCACGGTGTTTTTCAGTTCCTCGACCACGCCTGGCACCGCCACCATCACCGCCTCGGCGCAGGATCCGAACACCGGGCAGACGGTGAGCAAGAGCCTGGAGATCACCGTGGTGGGTGAGAGTCGGCCGGCGACCGCGATGGCCTTTACCGGACCGTATGTCAATGCTGTGCTGGCCGGGCAATCGCGGTTTGGCACGGCGACCGATACGCCGCTGCAGGATGGCAGCTACAGCCGTATCGTCAGCGTGGTGGTTACGGATGGCAATGGCAATCCGACCAATCCCAACACCCAGGTGAATTTCTACCTGATCGACGGACCGATCACCGGCTATCCCAATATTCCCGGCAATTTCGTGATTGCCGGCAGCGACGGCGCGCCACAGGCCAGTGGTGTCAACTTCAGTGCTGCCGATGGCCAGTTCCTGAGCAAGGACGTTCATCCGCTTGACCGGCTCGTGCTCAGCGGCGGGCAACTGCGTACCGTGCAGACCGTGACCAGCCAGAGCAGCCTGAACATTCAGGCGAACCGGCCCTTCAACGCTGATAGCCGCAGTCCAATACCGTATGTGATCGGGCGGGCCACGAACGCCACGATTCTGTCGCCGTCATTCACCAACCTGAATGGCGTGGCTGACACCCTGGTGACCTATCCGGCGACCCGGGTGGGGCAGACCGCGATCCTGGTGGCCTGCACCGCAGATAACAGCGCCTGCACTGCCCTGAATACCTGTGACGCCAATGGCGCCAACTGCCAGTCGGTCTTTCTGGGGGTTACCAATGGCACTGATGTGACGCTGACCACCTCGGCGACTGAATTGGGGCCGAACAGCACTACGCCGGTCAAGCTGTGCCTGAAGGATCCCAACTTTACGCCCTTGCCGGCGACCGCGATCCGCTATGACATGAGTGCGACCGGTATGGCCACGGTCAAGGTGAATGAGGTTGAAGGCAAGCAGGGATCGGTGATGACCGGTGCCGATGGCTGTGCGACGGCCATCATTTCCAGCAGCGGCCAGCCACTCGGCAGCAAGGACATCGTGCTGACCTTCAATGCCGATAACGTGAGCACGCCGGTCAAGGTGACGATCAAGGGGCCGGGTGCGGGCAAGCTGGATGGCATCTCCAGTTGCCAGATTACTGTTACGGGCACCAACAAGACCAATCCGATTACGCCGCCGGAAGGCAAGTGCGATGTCGAGATGTCGCTGGTGGATGACAACTTCACACCGGTGCCAGGCATCCTGATCACTCTGGGCAGTTTTACGCCGCCGGGCGAAATCACGGTGAGCTTCGCGCCCGCCGAGGGCAATTATGGCAAGACCGACGAGAATGGCGCGCTGAAGGCGACCGTGACCTTCAAGGGCGCCGGGGCCTACGTCATACCGTTCAAGGTACTGAATGGTACCGCGACCTATAGTCTGAATTTCAATCTGCCGGCGCCAACCGATAAGGTGGATGATCCGACCACGACCGATCCGCTTGTGATCAGCACCAGCACCCTGCCGGATGCGACAGTGGACGTCTTTTACACCGCGCTGTTGCAGGCCAGCGGTGGTACGGCGCCCTACACCTGGTCGATTCCGAGCGGTACGCTGCCGTTCGGGATCAGTCTCGGCGCAGATACCGGCGTGATTTCGGGCGCCACCAAGGTATCCGGAACCTTCAATTTTATCGTCCAGGTAACGGACAGCGCGGGCAAGACCGCACTGGCCAATCTGAAGCTGGTGGTGACAGGTGGTAGCGGCGGCGGCACAACGCCGGCGCAGTTGACCCTGCTGACCAGCAGCCCGGAATTACCGTCTTCCGATCAGAATCCGGTGACCCTGACTGCGGTCGCGCGCGACAGCAACGGCGTGCTGATCAAGGGTGCGGTGGTGAGTTTCCTGGTCAAGAGCGGCGACGGCACCATTCAGGTGGTGCGTGGTACAACCGATGAGACCGGCACTGCCTCAGCGCTGCTGAGTGCGGGTGGCAATAAGCGCAACCGGGCGATTGTGGTCGGCGCCACATCAGGTTCGGTGAGCGCGGCCGATGTGACCGTGCAGGTGACCGGTACCCGGCTGAACGTCAGTGGCGTGCCGTCGGCGGTGCAAGTGGGAGATTCAGTGCCGCTGACCTTTACCCTGGTGGATTCCGCTGATCGCGGTATTAACGGTGCAGCGCTGCAGGTGACCGTCAATGACGCGCTGGTGCAGACCCTGGTCACCAACACCACCGGCAACGCCATCTTTACCCTGACCGCCACCCAGGCGATCGATTACATCATCAATGCCGCCTGGGATGGCGTGGCGACCTACGCCATGACCTCGACGCTGCCGGTGACGCTCAGCGCCTCGCCGGACAGCTTCATTATCGAGACCTATGACCTGGCGACCGGTACGCTGTTGACCAATGCCCCGCTGGATACCGCAGTTGGGGTGCGGGTGCGCTGGCTCAAGAGCGGCGCGCCGGTGTCGGGAGCGAGCATCCGCGTGCAGACCACCAAGGGCACCCTGAATCCCTCGCAGGCGGGCAGCAACGGCACGGTGTATGTCGGTCTGACCAATGCTTCGGGCGAGATCAGCGAGCTGTTGACCATTCAATCCAATGTGCCGGGCAGTGCAACGCTATCGGCCACGGGCGCGCTGAATGACTCGACGGTGGCGGCCAGTCGCACCCTGACCTTCTCCGCCACGGTGCCGGCGCAGATTGTCGATGTGCAGGCCGAACCGACGACCATCGGCATCAACACGCCGCCCAGCACCAACGAACGCAGCACTATTACCGCGATCATCGTGGATGCCAATGGCAATCCGGTGGCGAATCAGGAAGTGCTGTTCACGGTGCTCAAGGACACCAGCGGTGGTTCGCTGACCGCGAGTTCAGCCAATACCAATCTGGCGGGCCGGGCCAGCGTCGAGTACATCGCCGGTTCTTCGCCGACCGAGGCAAATGGCGTGCGTATCCAGGCGTCGATCCCGAATACCACGCTGACCAAGGTGGTGACCCTGACCGTGGCGCAGAAGGAGGTCTTCATCACCCTGGGTACGGGCAATGAAATCACCGAACCGACTCCGACCCAGTATGCCCTGCCGTATAACGTGCTGGTCAACGATATCGTCGGTGGACCGGTGGCCGGCGCCAATGTGATTCTCGATATCGTGCCCAACACCTACTACAAGGGCTTCTATCGCAAGACGCTCACGGCCTGGGTTCCGGTGATTACGGCCTCCTGCGCCAACGAGGACAGCAACAATAATGGCCAGCTTGATCCAGGCGAGGATATCAACAACAACGGACGGCTGGATCCGGGCAATGTCGCCACGACCTCGATTCCGGTGGTGACCACGGACAGCTCGGGCTTTGGCACCTTCAACGTGGTCTATGCCCAGCAATACGCGACCTGGACCAATGTGGATCTGGTGGCCAGCACGCGGGTCAGCGGCACTGAGGCCCGGCAGAAGTCGATCTTTACCCTGCCGGCCAGTTCCAAGGATCTGACCACCCTGGATGCCACGCCGCCCGGACAGCCGAGTCCGTTTGGCGTGCTGCCCGACTGCACGATTTCGGTGGATGCCGAGTCGAGCCTGCAGTTGTCGACCGATGTGCGCCAGTTGAACCTGGTGATCAGTGCGGCGAGCGTCAACAGCTTCGTATCGGCAACCGGTGCGGTGACGGTCACGCTGTCACCGTCCTACGCCGGCGCTACCATTGCCGCCGATGCAGCGGTGTCTGACTCGCGCTTTGGTATCTCGGTCTCGCCCACCGGCACGACCGATGCCAACAGTCAGGTGGTGTTCCCGATTGAAGTGTCGAAGGTGACTCTGCTCTCCAACATCACTCCGGGCAGCTACACGGTGGGCACCCTGACCTTCTCGGCGGGCGGCAGCGCCAATGCCGTGGTCACGGTGATTCTGCAGGTCACGCCGTAGCTTCTGCGGCAGGTGTGGGCCAGGGAACGGCCTGCGCTGATTGGAAATGTGGCTCTGATGCCCAGTTCTGCTGGGGTGGGCATCAGGGAGCGGTGGGGCAGGATCGTTTAATAGCAGCAGCTCGGGAGGTTTGTAATCCTCCCGGGTCTTGCCTGAACTACAGGGCAGGGAGTCTCACCCGCGCAGGGCGCGCTTTGATGTTCAAGCCGAACCAGGACGGTAACGGGCTGACGGTAGCATTGTCCCGACAAACGGGCATCTTCGCGAAAACCTGTCTCGACTATAATGGAACTGTTGCAGCATTGTGGTGGCTTTGCTCTTCAGGCAAAGATCAATAATTCAGGGGTGTCAAAAATGAACGGTGGCCTGCGCGTGCGGTTGGCTTCGTTGGTGAGGGGAATGAGGGAGATCGTGCTGCTGCTGCTGGCCAGCATGATCGCGGTGCCGGGAACGGCGATGGCCGGTGTTCTGGAGCCGCGTCTGTCTCCGGTCGGCTTCTACGTTGATCTGAATGCCGCAGATCCCTTTGCCGTTCAACTGGCGCCAGCGCTGGCGGCGCAATGGCGTCGGTCGCCGGTGACGCCGCCCCTGGATGCGCTGCTGAAATCGATCGAGCCGCCGGTGACGGTGCCGGCGGTCGCGGCGGTGCCACCGACACCTCCAAGCCCTGCGGCTTTGCAGGCGGCGTCAGCGCCGGTGCGGGCGCGGATGATCGATCTGTTCAGCCAAACGCCCCTGCATTTCGAGCCGAATCAGGGCCAGGCCGGCGCGGATGTGCGTTTCCTGGCGCGGGTGCCCGGCTATCAGTTGTCCCTGACCCCTGGGGAAGCGGTGCTGGCCTTGCGGGCGACGAATGCGGACGGAACGCGACCGGTGGTGCGGATGCGCTTGCAGGGTGCGGTCAATCCACAGCCGGAACTGGTGGGTGCACAGCCGCTGACCGGGCGCAGTCATTATTATCTGGGCAGTGATCCGCAGCAGTGGCGGACTGATGTGCCGAATTTCGCCCAGGTGCGCTATGCGCAGGTGTATCCGGGCATCGACTGGGTGCTGTATGGCAATCCGCGCCAGTTGGAATATGACTTTGTGGTGGCGCCGGGTGCGGATCCGGCGGCGATCGCGCTGAGCTTTGCCGGTGTCGAGAGTGCGCGACTGGCGGAGAATGGCGAGCTGGTCGTGACGGTGGCCGGGCGCGAGGTGCTGCATTCCTCGCCGACTATTTATCAGATGGTGAACGGCGAGCGGCGGCTGGTCGAGGGCCGCTATGTGCTGCGCGCGGCGGTGGATGATGCGCCGGTGGTGGGCTTTGAGGTCGCGGCCTATGACGCGAAACTGCCGCTGGTGATTGACCCGGTGGTGTATTTCACTTATGTCGGCGGCTCGGGCAATGACTTTGCCGGCGGCATCGCGGTGGATAGTTCGGGCAATGCCTATCTGACCGGCTACGCCCCCGCGCCCTCCAAACGAACTCTATCGAATTCCCGTATTAGCCAGACCGGTGTCACCAATAGCAGTGAGGAAGATGCGTTTGTTATCCGGCTTGATACAAACGGTACGATCACTTATTCGACTTATCTAGGCGGTGCGAAGACGGATCGCGGTCATGCCATCGCGGTGGACAGTTCGGGCAATGCCTATCTGACCGGTTATACCGAATCCAGCGATTTTCCAGTCCTGAATGCCTATCAGACCGCTCTGAGCGGCACGCTTGATGCCTTTTTAGTCAAACTCAACAGCAGCGGTGCATCGATCTACGCGAGCTATCTGGGCGGCAGCCTGCTGGAAGAGGGCAATGGCATTGCCGTGGATAGCAGTGGCTTTGTCTATCTGGCCGGCTATACCACCTCAGCGAATTTCCCGACCGCCACCGGTGCCTATGATGTCAGCGCCAACGGTGGCGAGGATGCCTTTGTTGCCAAGCTGAATCCAGCGGTGGCCGGCACGGCGGGTTTGCTCTACGGCACGTATCTTGGCGGCAGCGCCGATGACCGCGCCCAAGGCATTGCCCGCGATAGTAGCAATAACTTGTATGTCGCCGGCTACAGCGATTCGAAGAATTTCCCGGCAGCGGACACTTATGCGGGTAATCGGGATGCCTTTATCACCCAGCTAGATAGTTCGGGCGCGCTGGTGAACTACTCAAGGCGGATCGGTGGTGGCGAGGATGATCAGGCGCAGAGCATTGTGTTGAATGACGCGGGTCAAGCGTTCATTGCCGGTTTTACCTTTAGTGCTGATTTCCCCACGACGCCCGGCGCACATCAAAAAGTGAGAGGCGGTATCGAGGATGCTTTTGTCCTGAAACTGAGCACGACCGGTGTCGTCGAGTACTCGACCTATCTGGGTGGCAGTGGCACAGAGGAAGCCTACAGCATCGCGGTTAGCGGTTCGGATGCGGCGGTGGTGACCGGAGCTACTGACTCTGACGATTTCAGTACGGTCAATCCGGATGGTGATGCACTGAGTGGGGGTACAGATGCGTTTGTGTCTATGCTGAACGCAACTGGCAGCGGCCTGCTGTATTCGACTTATCTGGGTGGAGATGGCAGTCAGGTTGGTCGCGGCGTGGCGCTGGACGGTAGTGGTGATATTTATGTGGTTGGTGATACGGATACGGTATTTGGCGCGGTGGCGCCTTTTGATGCGCCTCTACGCAATTACAACGCGCTGAACGATATTTTTGTCGTGAAAATCAGTCCGACGCTTTATATGCAACGGACAGCGTCAGGACCAACGGGCACGTTGAATCTTGATATGTTTGGCACCGGTTCGGGCTCGGTGACCAGCGCGCCGGAAGGGATTAATTGCGACTTCAATGCCGGGGTCTCGACAGGTACTTGTACGTTCTCTTACGCACAGTTGACTAATGTCACCTTAACCGCCTCGCCGTCTCCAGGGGCTTCGGTCTTTGTGAAGTGGGGCGGCAATTCAGCTTGTACCGATGTGACGAGTCCTGTTTGCACGGTGGGAATACCGGCAGCAGATCCTACAACTGGTGTTGTTCCTGATACGCAGGTAGCAGCCTATTTCAGTCCGGCGAAAACCTTGACCATTGCCAAGTCGGGTAGTGGCGTTGGTACGGTAACCGGCAAAGCGGTCACGGATGGCTCTACTGTTATTAACTGCGGCTCCGATTGCAGCAAAGACATTCTCATTGACTCTTTTGTCACGCTGACTGCTGCGCCTAGCACTGGTTCAATCTTTGTGAATTGGAGCGGTGCTGACCTTGGGTTGTGCGTTCCCGCCAATCCCACTTGCACCGTCAAGATGGATGTAGCCAGGACGATTAATGCTGTATTTGATACGTCCACGGATAAACAGTTGTTGGTCATCAAGACGGGTAGTGGTGATGGCACAATTATCAGCTCTCCCAGCGGAATTAATTGCGGTACGACCTGCACTGCGTTGTTCGCGTCAGGCGACGTGACGCTGACCGTTTCACCAACGGCGGGGTCACTTTTTGTTGGGTGGTCCGGTGACTGCACCGGAAATTTGCCCACATGTACGGTGAACATGGCGGCTAATAAAACCGCCATTGCTTCGTTCAATACCGGTTATGTGCTGACGGTGAGCAAGGCGGGGACCGGCAGCGGTGCGGTGACCAGCAGTCCACTGGGGATTAGCTGCGGTTCGGATTGCTCGGAGGGCTATCCGGCGAATACCTCGGTTACGCTGACTGCAACGCCCGATGCGGGTATGGCGTTTATCGGTTGGGCCGAGGATTGCGCAAGTTCCACCGGGCTGACTTGTACGCTGGTGATGAGCAAGGCCCAGTATGCAACTGCTTTCTTTGAGCCAGCGCAGCAGGTAAATCTGGCGGTTGCGAAGAACGGCTCGGGTGCTACGACCAGTACCGTCACCAGCAGTCCGGCAGGCATCAATTGCGGTTCGGCCTGCGAAGCTGATTTTGACCAGGGCACGACAGTCACGCTGACGGCGGTGGCGGGATCGGGTTTTGTGTTCACCGGTTGGACGGGTTCCTGCACGGGTACCGATCTCTGCACGGTGACGATGAGCGCCGCCAAGAGTGTCACGGCTACCTTTGTGCCGAACCAGACCCTGGTGGTTGTGAAACAGGGTAATGGCAGCGGCACGGTCACCAGCAGTCCGACGGGTATCAACTGCGTCAATGGCGTTGATGACCCACTCAAGAGCCCACCCAATCCTAGCGGTACATGCTCAGGTATTTTTGCCGCAAATAGTACTGTGACGCTGACGGCGACGGCGACCGGTGGTTCGAGCTTTGTCGGCTGGGGTGGGGCCTGCAGCGGTACTGGCACAGTTTGCACGGTGACCATGGAAACCGCCAAGCAGGCACAGGCGTACTTCAGCTTGGCTAATGAGCTGACCACCACGGTTGTGGGCACTGGCACGGTCACCAGCGTACCGGTGGGCATCAGTTGCAGCGACGCCGCCGGTGGTCCCGACTGCGCCGAAGTCTACGCCGTCAACACATCGGTGACCCTGACGGCTCGGGCTGGTATCAACAACATCTTTGCCGGCTGGGGCGGTGCCTGCAGCGGCACCACGGCGACCTGCACGGTCACCATTGACGGCGCCAAGAGCATCACCGCCTACTTTGCCCCGGCCAACAGCCTCACGGTCAGCAAAGCCGGCACCGGCAGCGGCACGGTCAGCAGCAGCCCGGCGGGCATTGCCTGCGGCGCGGACTGCACAGCGACCTACGCGACCAACACCCAGGTCACGCTGACCGCGACGGCCCAGACGGGCTCCACCTTCACCGGCTGGAGCGGCGCCTGCACGGGAACGAGCACCTGCACGGTCACCATCAACAGCGCCACGCTGGTCACGGCCACGTTTACGCAG
>RXIX01000089.1 GCA_003989075.1 Candidatus Competibacteraceae bacterium
ACAATCAGATTCGGCATGGCGGCGCGGCGCAGCTTGTCCAGCTTGCGACGCAGATAGTCCGGGTGCCAGAAGCCCATGATTTCAATATAGGCAACCCGGCCATCAGCGTGGCGCAGGGCGAAATCAGGCACAAACACCGTGCCTTTCAGATCGACGATTTCCACCTCGCGCTCCAGGGTCCAGGGCGTGCCCAGCTTATCCCAGCGCAATGCAAAGCGTTCTTCCAGCAGGCTGTCATAGGCCGGCGGTGGCGCGTCCAGCGCACGCAGCGGTGACCGCGAATCCAGGCTATAGCGCAATTCCTGGCCATCGCGCTGCAGCACCGCTTCCATCGACCAGCGACTGACCCGCAGCAGCGCCGGCAGGAACATGGCCATGTGCAGGCCATATTTGCGGGTCTGCCTGAACAGGCTGGCCGGCCCATCGACGTAGATCTGATAGCCGTCATCGAGATGCCCCTCGACCGCGTACATCAGGCCATGGAACTTGAGCTGACGGAACAGGCGCCGGTATTCGCCGGGCACGTTGCGGTGGGCGATCAGGCGCAGGGACAGCGCCGAATACAAGAGACCCTGCGCTTGAGCAAGGTTGTAGCGATCCAGCAGCCGCTCCGGTGTGAAGTCGGGCAGCACGGTGAGCAGGTGGTATTCAGGCAGGTCGGCGTAGAGCGCCTCGCGCAGGGTGGCGGCATCGAGTTGATAGCGCGGCGCGACTGCATCGAGGATCGCTTGGGCCGCGCCTTCACCATAGCCACCGTGTTCCGCCGCCAGGGTGAACAGTTCGCGGCGCAATTGCTCGGGTTGTAGATCTCCGGTGGCGAGGGTGAACTCGGCGGCATTCAGCGCCAGATGAGCAAAGCCGCGCACGATCCGGTAATCGGGTGAATCGCCTTCCAGCGCGCGCAGCGCTGCCTGCAGTTCGCCGCGGCGGCGGTGCTGGTGCTCGCTGATCAGCGCCAGCACCTGTTCGGCCCAGGGCAGATGCTCGCGGCGCAGAAAACGTGGATACACCTGGGCGCCGCGCCGGTGGGAAAACAGCAGCTCGGAAGGCAGCATCAGCGGTCGGGCTCGCCGGCATCGGCCGGCGGTTCGAGCGTCTCGAACAGCGCCAGTGTGGCCGCGATCCGTTCCGGCGATGGGCGCGCCTGCGGCGCGGTGCGGCGCCGGTCGGCAACCCGTTCCTCACCGGTTGCTCGGGCGATCACTTCGTACAGCAGCGCCTGCTTGCCATCGCCACGGCGCAGGATGCGCCCGAGCCGCTGCACGAATTCGCGTGCCGAAGCGCTGCCGGACAGGATCACTCCGATTGAGGCGTCGGGCACATCCACGCCTTCGTTGAGCACATTGCTGGTGACGATGGCGCGGTAGGCGCTGCTCTTGAAACGGTCGAGGATGTCCTGGCGTTCCTTGAGCAGGGTCTGATGGGTCAGGCAGGGGATGAGAAACCGCTGCGAGACTTCATAGGCGGTGGCGTTGTCTTCGGTGAAGATCACCGTTTTCGCCTGCGGATGGTTGGCGAGGATCATGCCCAGGACGCGCAGCTTGGCCGGGGTGGCATGGGCGATGCGCCGGGCGTCACGATGGGCACGCATGGCACGGCGCCCGTCACTGCTGCGCGCTGAGCACATTACGAAGCGATTCCAGCCCTCCAGTGTGCCCAGGCTGATGCGCTGCGCCTGCAGAAAGGCATTGCGCTCATCCAGGGCCTGCTGATACGCAACGCGCTCGCTGGGCGAAAGATCGACATGGACCGGGCGGATCTGGAACGCCGCCAGCACATCCCCGGCCAGTTGTTCCGGTTGCCGCCGATAAACCACCGGGCCGATCAGCTCAAGCAGATCGGCGTCGCGGCCATCGCTGCGTTCCGGGGTCGCGGTCAGGCCGAGCCGGTACGGCGCCAGCGAGAATTCGGCAATGCTGCGATAGAACTCCGAGGGCAAATGATGCGCCTCGTCGAAGATCAGCAGACCGAAGCGGTCGCCGAGGCGCTCGATATGGCGGGCGGCGGAATCGTAGGTGGCGATGGTCAGCATGCGCGGTTCGTGATAGCCCCCACCGATCAGGCCGATCTCCTGATCGGGGAAGGCGGCGCGCAGCAGCGCGTACCACTGCTGCATCAGGTCCAGGGTCGGCACCAGGATCAGGCCATCACGGCGCGCCCAGCTCAGCGCCAGCAGTCCGAGCAGGGTCTTGCCGGCACCGGTCGGCAGCACCACCACGCCGCGCCCGCGCGCGCCCTGCCAGGCGGCCAGCGCCTCCTGCTGATGCGGATAGGGCGTCATCTGCAGCGCGCAATCCAGGTCGCGCCGCTGATAGCGGGGGGCGTGATTACGGGCCAGTGTAGCTTTGAGCGGGCCGATGATGTCGCTGTAACAGTGCGCCGGGGCGCGGTAGGCAGCAACGCGCGGGTCATACTGGAACCAGCAGGCGAGTGCGGCGGGCAGTTCCGCGACGCCTTCCAGCAGCAGCGTGCCACGATCGAAGCGCAGCGCGCGCTCCGTGCCCTGCAGGCTATCGCGGTCGCTGCGATAGATGCCGGGATTGTCCTGGACGCGGTCGCGCGGGTCCTTGCTCACCGGGGCATCGGCTGCGGGGTGTTCAGACCGCCGTTCAGGCCAGCAGCTTGCCGCACTGGGTGGCGAAAAAGCTCACCGCTTCGTCCACGCTGGCCAGCGCCATTTCGTAGCCACAGGCCTGATAGCCGTAGATGCCCCGCTTGAAGCGGCTGTTGCCGGGGTGATAAAGCTGCACGGTCAGTTGCACGGTGTTCTGGCGCGGGCCGGTACGCAGATCAACGATGATCTTGTCGGTGAAGATCCAGAAATAGTTCACCCGGGGGTGGCTCTCGATCAGCGGCTTGAGCTTGCGCACCTCATCCTTGACCCGTTCAAAATCGCGCTCCAGAACCGACAGGCCATCGTCGTTGCGGGTCTGTTCCTGCTCGTGTCTGCTGCGCTGCCGGTCCAGCGCCTGGGCAAATAATTCGCTAATGTCCTGGGCCATTGCGTTGATCTCCGAGATAAGGGAATGCGCGCTAGCGGGCCACTACCCGGCTCAAGACCTGCTGCCGCTTCTGATGCAGATAGGCGCGGATACTGCGCCGGCGGTTACCCTCCCCAGCCAGCGCATCCAGCTTACCGCGATAGCCTGGATCATCCGGACACAGGACCAGCATCCTTTCCACCAATTCGACCGCTTCCTCATAGGCGCCCAGCTCCATGAGCAGGTCGCTGAGCAGGTCGAGGGCAGGCAGATAATCCGGCTCCAGACTGAGTGCCCGCGCCAGCGGCGGCATGATGCCGTTGACAATATCCTCGGATTCATGCAGGCCCAGTTCGACGACCTCCTGCCACTGCCGGTAAACCTGAGCGTACAGTTCGGTGGCCGTTGTGTTCTCCATCGGGAATCCTCGTCTACAATCCTGGCGTTTTTGGCCGCATTTTGACATGTGCCGCCCGGCTTGCAATCGTTCCCTATCGCGCGCGGCGGCGCAGCAGCAGTTGCAGCGCGGTCCCGGCCAGAATCAGCGCGAACAGCACAAAGGCCATTGCCGAGGCATAGCCCATGTTCCACCAGCGAAAACCTTCCTCGTACATCAGCAGCACCACGCTCAGGGTGCGGTTGGCTGGGCCGCCCTGGGTCATCACATAGGGCTCGGCGAACACCTGGAAGTAGCCAATCATGGTCATCAGGGCCACGAACAGAAAGGTCGGACCCAACTGCGGCAGGGTGATGTGGCGGAACTGCTGGCCGGTGCTGGCGCCATCAATACGCGCCGCTTCATAAAGCTGGATGGGAATATTCTGCAGGCCGGCGATGAAGATGATCATGTTGAAGCCGAAATTCTTCCACACCGCCATCAGGATGATCGCCGGCATCGCCCAGTCCGGATCACCCAGCCAATCGATCGGCGCGATACCCAACAGGCTCAGACCGTAATTGAGCAGGCCGTAGCGCGGGTGATAGAGATAGCGCCAGACCACCGCCACCGCCACCAGCGTAGTCACCACCGGCAGGAACAGCGCCGTGCGAAACAGACCCGGAAAGCGGTTCAGGCGCGCATTCACCAGCAGCGCCGCGCCCAGCGATACTGCCACCGACAGCGGCCCACCGAGCAGCACGAAATAGCCGGTATTGCCCAGCGCAGTCCAGAACAGCGGGCTTTGCAGTAACTGCGTGTAATTCTCCAGACCGACAAAGCGCAGCCGGCGCAGATCGCCGAGGGCATAAATGTCGAAATCGGTGAAACTCAGCAGCAGCGCCGCCAGCACGGGCAGGAAGAAAAATACCGCGATCAGCAGCAGCGCCGGCGCCAGGAAGGCCCAGCCGCTGCGCGCCAGTTGCCGCTCGTAGCCGTTCATGGCGCTGCCACTTTCCGGGCCAGCAGCCAGCGGCGCTTTTCCAGAATACGATCCACGTCCCGGTCCAGTGCGGTCAGTGCCGCATCGACGCTCAACGCACCGCGCACCGCCTGCTCAGCGTAATAGGCGATGCGGCTGGCAATGCGCTCCCATTCGGGAATCGCCGGCGTCGCGCGCAGAAAACGCAACTGCTCACGAAAGGCGGCGGCCTGGCGATTGCTCAGCAGCGCCGGATCGTTCCAGGCCGATTGCCGCGCCGGCAGATCGCCGGTCAACTGGTAAAAGCGCGCCTGCTGCGCTGGCTCAGCGAGGAATTCCAGCAGCGCCCAGGCGGCATCCTGACGCGGCGAGGCGCGGTTCAGTGCCAGACTGGCGCCGCCGGCCAGCGACACGCCCGGCCCACTGTCAAAGCCCGGCAGCGGCGCGGTGCTCCAGTGCCCCTGCAGGTCCGCCGGCAGGCGTCGCTGAAATTCGCCGATGTTCCACGGCCCGCTGGCATAGACGGCAAAATAGCCGCGGGCGAATTCCTGATAGAGATTGGCCAT
This sequence comes from Candidatus Competibacteraceae bacterium, assembly GCA_003989075.1. Taxonomy (GTDB): domain Bacteria; phylum Pseudomonadota; class Gammaproteobacteria; order Competibacterales; family Competibacteraceae; genus RXIX01. The sequence continues at coordinate 4,906 of RXIX01000089.1, forward strand.
CTGGGTATTCCCAACCGGCGGCGCCAGTCCCTGCTCGAACAGGCTCAGGTAGAAGGTGAAGGCTTCGCGAAAGCGCGGCTCGCGAAAATCGCCATATTGATCCTGATCACGCAGCAGGGGCGCGCCACGCTGCAGGGCCAGAATCACCGGCAGTTGCCATTCATTGATCGGCAGCAGCAGTGCATAGCGGTCCGCGCCATCGCGATGCCTGAGCGCAGCAAAGGCCCGCAGCCATTCCGCCCAAGTCGCAGGCGGCGCGGCAAAACCGGCGGCGGCCAGCAGATCAGTCCGATAGAAAAACAGCCGGGTATCGACATACCAGGGCAGGGCGTGCAAGCGGCCATCGAGGCGATTGGTGGCGAGGATGCCGGGGAAATAGTCGGCAAGGGCTGCCGCCGGCCAGGCGCGCACCCGTTCATCCAGCGGCGCGAGGGCACCCAGGGCGACGAATTCGGGAATCCAGGTATTGCCAAGCTGGAACAGGTCGGGCAGGGCGCCGCCGGCATAGGCGGTCAGCAGCTTTTCATGGGCGGCGCTCCACGGCACCTGCTGCACACGCACGCGGATACCGGGATGGCGGCGCTCGAATTCCGGCAGCAGCGCCCGCAGCTGTTCGCCCTCCTGACCCATCGCCCAGAAATCCACGGTCACGACCGAGGGGTGCTCGGCGGGCGAGCAACCACTCAGGCCGGGCAGGGTCAGTACCAGCCACAGGCATGCATAACAGGTCAACAGGCGCAGGGTTCGAGAGAGCATTTTTGTCTGTTAAGCGAACGGCCAGCTAGCTCCAGCGCTGAAACGTAGCAGTCGAATCATAAGTCCACCGCGCTGACCATTTTTGCCCTGAAAAGAGGACAGAAACAGGGCGATCCGTTCCGGTGACAGGCTCGGGCCACCGCCATCCGCACCGTTCCGGCAGCGCCCAAAGTGGCGCACACCGGGACGGGCGGTGTACAGATCGGTTGATAGAGGGGATGGGCGCGCCGCGCATCAGGTGGAACCGGGCAGATCCATTGTCCCTTCTACCCAGGCGGTAATATTGATATGACTGACCACCGCGCCGCCACCCTGCTGCAAGGGTGCAGCATGCATCAGGAACCAGCGCCGCTCCCGATCTGAATGACAGGGATACTGATAGGTAAAGGTATCGCGCTTGCCGGCCAGAACCTCAGACAAACTCTGCCGAACCCGGTCCAGCCGTGCGATCTCGTCCTGATCCAGCAGCGATGGATCGCGACCCGACATACCAGAGGCCTGGCAGGCGGCCAGATAGGGAATGCCGATCCCGGTATGGCTGAGATCCGGATCGCCATTGAGGCGGGCAAAATCGGTCCATGCCCGGTTGACCATGACAATGACGCCCTCCGCATCCAGCACTGCGATGTGCTCGGGCAGCGAATCGAGCACGGCCTGCATGCGCTGCACATCCTTGAGGTGCGTAACATCGATGAAGGTAATGACCGCGCCGCACTGGCTATGCGGCTGCTCGATATACGGCAGGATACGGGTTAGAAACCAGTGACCATCACGGGTCGAGATCTCACGTTCGATATTTTCGTGTTGGCTGATGGTGCGCCGCAGGTCAGCGATCATGTCCGGATAATCGAGACTGTTGGCGAAATCATCCAGTGGCCGGCCAATATCGCTCTCGCGAATCTTGAACAGGCTGGTGGCCTCAGACGTGAAGCGGGTCAACTGCAACTGCGCGTCCAGGAACAGGGTCGGAATCGATACCGCCCGGGTCATGTAATCCAGTTCGGCGTTCAGGCGGTTAAGAATTTCGATCTTTTCCTGGTATTCGGAATTGACCGTGTACAACTCCTCGTTGACCGATTGCAGCTCTTCATTGGTGCTCTGCAATTCCTCGTTGGACGCCATCAGCTCTTCGTTGGTGGCCTGCAACTCCTCGTTGGAGGTTTCCAGCTCCTCGATGGTCGCCTGCAGGCTGTCCCGGGTCGCGGCCAGCTCGCGCTCCAGCACCTGCACCCGTTCGGTGGTTTCAGCAGCCACGTCAATAACCGCAGCACGTTCGCCGCTGGCGGACAACACCGGCGTATCCGCCTCGAAGGACAGCAGTAGGAAACGTTCGCTGGCGTGTTCCTGACTGACCGGCGCGATCACCAACCGCACCCGTTCGGTGCAGCCCTCGGCACTGGTGCAAGATACCGCCTCCGAGCGCAATTGGGCATTGTCGCGTGCGGCCTTGTGCAACAGCGCCATCGCCACCGGGCGCATCGACTCCGGCAGCAGCTTGGCGATATCCAGACTGATGCTGCCCTCGGGAATGGTCAGATAACGGCTGGCATCGCCAAACACATGAATCAGCTCGCGCTGCTCACTGATCAGCAGCGAAGGCGGCGCGTACTGGCGCAGCAGCAGGGTCTGACCGGCGTCGATGATTGCTGCATCGGAGGGCCAGGCGGGTCGGCGGCGGCCATCAACGCTGCGGCGCCGATGTTCGCTGCTGCTGCGCGGCAGGATCGAGCGATCCAGATCCAGCGGCAGGGCGATATGGCGCACGATCCGATAGATCTTATGGCGGCTGTTGACTGCGGTGAAATCGCTGTGCAGGTTGCTGACCGATTCGCTGGAGCCCAAAAATAGATAGGCATTCGGCGCCAGGGCGTATTGAAAGCGGCGCAGTACCTTCTCCTGAGCATTCGGCTGCCAGTAGATCATTACATTGCGACAGGTCAACAGATCGATGCGGGTAAAGGGCGGGTCTTCAAGCAGATTGTGAAGGGCGAAAATGATGTTCTGGCGCACCTCGTTGCGGATGGTGTAGTGATTGCCCTTCTGGATGAAAAAGCGTTCCAGACGCTCGGGGCCTACCTCGTTGGCGATCGCCTCGGAAAACACGCCCGCACCCGCAGTGTCGATGTAATGCTGCTCGACGTCGGTGGCAAAAATCTTGATCGGCGGCCAGCGCTTGTACTGGTCGCAGACCTCCGCAAACAGGATCGCCAGTGAATAGGCTTCCTCGCCCGTGGAGCAGCCCGCCACCCAGACCCGGATCGGCTGCCGATCAAGGCGGCTCTCGACAATGGCGGTGATGGCGGTGTGCGCCAGAGTGTCGAAGGCTTCGCCATCGCGGAAGAACGAGGTTACCGGGATCAGCAGTTCGCGCCGCAGCGCGTTGATTTCAACCCGGTCGTTTTCCAGTAGACGCACATAGTGCTCCAATTCCTGGACGTGGCGCACCTGCATGCGCCGTTCGATACGCCGCGTCACCGTCGCCAGCTTGTAATCCTTGAAATTGATGCCACCGCCGTGGTGCAGCAGGTGCAGCAACTGATCCAGGGTTGCGCTTTGATCGGCATGGGCGCTCGGGCGCTCGTTCACCGGGCGCAGCGCTGGAGCATGCTCAAAGTGAGTCAGCAGTTGTCGGGCCAAGGCCTCAGGCGGCAGGACATAATCCACCAGGCCGGTGGCTATTACGCTGCGCGGCATGCCATCGAACTTGGCCGATTCCGGATCCTGGGCCAGCAAAAGACCACCGGCATCGTTGATCGCCACCGCACCGCGGGTGCCGTCGGAACCGGTGCCGGAGAGAATGACGCCGATCGAGTGATTGCCAAAAGTCTGCGCCAGTGAGGTGAAGAACAGGTCGATCGGCAGGCTGAGCACGCGCGGGTTCTTCGGGCTGAGCCGCAACTGGCTACCGGACACGGTCATGTTCTTGCCCGGCGGGATCAGGTAGACATGGCCCGGCTCGATCTCCATCTCGTTTTCGACGGTGATCACGGGCATCGCCGTGTGCCGGGCCAGCAGGTTGGCCATCATGCTCTTGTGATCCGGCGAGAGATGCTGGATGACGACGAAGGCGCCACCGGAATGAGGCGGCAATTCATCGAACAGCCGCTCCAGGGCATCAAGACCGCCGGCCGAGGCACCGATGGCGACGACATAGCCATTAAAGTGTGGCGCCGTCGGTGCTACCGAATCATTCTTCCTGCGCCGCGCCTCACTGTTATTGCCGTTGCTGGTCTTCTCGGCCATATGCTCTCTGCTCCGCACAATCCATACTGGCTTCGTGTGCCAGGCATGCTGTCTGGTCCACGTATCGCTCTTAGCATAACTGGATTAATCATGCGGATATACTGCGCTTATCACGCACTGGAGTCAGCGCAGCCACCACTCAAGCAGCTAGCGGCAGACGCCAACTGACCCAGGTTGGCAACGCTGGCGGGTATTCCAGGTGGTGCTGTCGAGTCGGGCATCGTCGAAGCGCGCGCCATCCAGTCGCGCCTCAGCCAGCGTGGCCTGACTTAGATCGGCGCCACGCAGATCGGCACCGAGCAGATTCGCGCCGTCCAGCCTGGCGCCGCGCAGACGCGCACCGCTGAGCACCGCATCCTCAAGCACGGCGCGACTGAGCACTGCCTCTTCAAGAAGGGCATTGTCCAACCGGGCTGCATTCATCTGAGCCTGAGCTAGATTAGCCTGGCTGAGATCAGCGCCGCTGAGATCGGCACCGCTGAGATCGGCCTGATAGAGCGCCGCGCCGCGTAGATTCGTTTCGCGCAGCGTCGCCCCGGTCAGTACCGCCCGTTCCAGCCGCGCCCCAGCCATGTTGGCTCCGGTGAGGATGGCCCTCTCCAGCCGCGCCGACACCAGCCGGGTGCCCTGCAGGGTCGCACCGCTGAGATCGGCGCCGCTGAGCACCGCGCTACCCAGATCGGCACCGCTGAGCCGCGCGCCGCTCAGCCGGGCATGGGCCAGATTGGCACGGGTCAGCACCGCTTCACGCAGGTCGGCATCGTGCAGGTCGAGGCCCTGCTTGTCGCAGTGCAGCCAGTCACACCGCCGCGCCGGCGGATCTTCACACGCTGCCTTAACCGGCAGCGTGTCGGCCAATCCCAGCAGGATCAGCGATAACAGGACAACACGGCGCCGCGTACGGGGTATCAGCACGACACAATCCTCGCGTTGAAACGGCCATATCTCCCACCGCCTGGAGAGGCTGGCCCAAGACCGGGTGAGGATGGAACACGCAGGAACGGCCTTGCTAATGCCGCTCCGCCGCCGTGAACACCCGCTCCACCACCTGGCGCAATTGACTGACGAAATGGATGCTCAGACCCTCGCGAATATGCTCGGGCAGTTCCTCAACATCGCCGCGGTTGCCTTCGGGCAACAGGATTTCATGAATCCCGGCGCGGCGCGCTGCGATCAGCTTCTCACGAATGCCGCCCACCGGCAGCACCTGCCCGGTCAGAGTCAGCTCGCCCGTCATGGCCAAGGGCCGCGCCAGCACCTGACCGCGCGCCAGTGATAATAGCGCGGTGGCCATGGTAATGCCGGCACTCGGTCCATCCTTGGGCGTAGCGCCCTCGGGCACATGCAGATGCACGAATGCCTCATCGAAGAATTTCGGGTCGGCCTGATAATCTTCCAGATGAGCGCTGATATAGCTGTAGGCGATGCTGGCCGATTCCTGCATCACCTCGCCAAGGCGACCGGTGAGCTTGAAGCCGCGATTCTTGGTATGCACCAGACTGGCCTCGACGCTGAGCGTAGCGCCGCCGAGCGCAGTCCAGGCCAGCCCGGTGACCACGCCAATCCCGGACATCAGGGTTTCGGCGCGGAACGGCGGCTTGCCCAGATAGCGCTCCAGATCGGGCGCATCAACCCTGATCGGTTCTTCAGCACGGCGCTCGACAATGCTGACCGCGCTCTTGCGCACAATCCGCCCAAGCTGCTTTTCCAGATTGCGCACCCCGGCCTCACGCGCGTAACCCTCGATCATCTGGCGCAGTGCTTCGTCGCTAAGCATGATCCGGTCACGCGCCAGACCGCTGCGTTCCAGCAGCCTGGGCCATAGATGATTACGGGCGATCTGCAGCTTTTCGGCGGTGATGTAGCCGGACAGGCGAATGGTTTCCATGCGATCCAGCAGCGGGGCCGGAATGGTGTCGAGCTGGTTGGCGGTGCAGATGAACAGCACCTTGGACAGGTCGAAGCGTACATCCAGATAGTGATCGAGGAACTCGCTGTTCTGCTCCGGATCAAGCACTTCCAGCAGCGCCGAGGCCGGATCGCCATGATAGGACGCGCCGATCTTGTCGATCTCGTCGAGCATGATCACCGGATTGGCGGTCTGCGCCTCGCGAATCGCCTGGATGAACTTGCCGGGCAGCGC
>RXIX01000090.1 GCA_003989075.1 Candidatus Competibacteraceae bacterium
ATGGGCGAGGGGAGCGAAGCCGCAAGGCTTCCGTCACCAGGCCCTTTACGGGGCAGAGTCTCACGACCCAGCAGGTGGAAAGCCTGCACCCATTCAACTCTCTGATAGCTGACCTAACAGGAGAGCGAGAAGAGGGGAACGCTTCGCGTTCCGCGCTATCCCTCCCCGCCCTAAAGGATGGGGTATCTCGCGCAACATCTGATGAAACTCATCAAACCGCTGCTGTTGGCTGGTTCTCTTCTCCTGTCCCTGTCCGCCCATGCCGAGAAGATCGCCGTTGCAGCGGCGGCCGATCTCAAGTTCGCCATGGACGAAATGGTCGCCGCCTTCAAGCAGGCCAACCCTGCCGATGAAGTCGAGGTCATTTACGGTTCGTCCGGCAAGTTCCACACCCAAATTCAGCAGGGTGCACCCTACGACCTGTATTTCTCCGCCGACATCGCCTTTCCACGCGAACTGGCAAAAAACGGCTTCGCTGCATCTGAGGTGAAACCCTACGCCTTCGGTCGCATTGTGTTGTGGAGCGCGAGCATGGATGCAACCAAAATGACGCTGGCCAGCCTCGCCGATCCAAAAATCACCCGCATCGCCATCGCCAACCCCAAACATGCCCCTTACGGCAAGCGTGCCGAGGAAGCGCTACGGGCGGCGGGACTCTGGGAGAAGATCGAGCCCAAGCTGGTGTACGGTGAGAACATCGCGCACACCGTCCAATTCGTGCAGACCGGCAACGCCCAGGTCGGCATCATCGCACTGGCCTTGGCCGTGAATCCCGAGCTGGCAAGCAGGGGCGGCTACTGGCTGATTCCCGACACCCTGCACGAACCGCTGGAACAGGGTTACATCATCACCAAACGGGCCGAGGGTAATACCTTGGCCAAGCGCTTCACCGATTACATCGACAGCAAACCCGCCTGCGCCGTGATGACCCAGTACGGCTTCGTACTTCCCGGCGAAGTGATCAACAAGTAGGCTGTGTCGAACAAGGCGCTGAGCCCGGTGGTGGTCGCAGTCGCATTGTTTTTCCGGATCAGCACCCGAGGGCACAATCCCTATGCCGTTGAGCGATAGCGACCTGCAAGCCCTCTGGCTGACCGTGCGCCTCGCCGGTATCGTGACTCTGATCCTGCTGGTGGTGGGTACGCCCATCGCCTGGTGGCTGGCCCGCGCCAAAAGCTGGTGGAAAGGCCCGATTGGCGCGGTAGTGGCTTTGCCGCTGGTCTTGCCGCCTTCGGTGCTCGGTTTCTACCTGCTGCTGGCAATGGGTCCGCACGGCCCGGTGGGACAGCTCACGCAGGCGCTCGGCATCGGGCTTTTACCGTTCACCTTCTGGGGCCTGGTGATCGCATCGGTGTTTTATTCCTTGCCCTTCATGGTACAACCCTTGCAAACGGCATTTGAAGCCATTGGCGACCGCCCTCTGGAAGTGGCTGCGACCTTGCGCGCGTCGCCGCTCGACGCCTTCTTCACAGTCGCCGTGCCGCTTGCGCTGCCGGGTTTTTTGACGGCGTCGATTCTGACCTTCGCCCACACGGTCGGCGAATTCGGGGTGGTGTTGATGATCGGCGGCAACATGCCCGGCGTGACACGGGTGGCGTCGGTGCAAATCTACGACCATGTGGAAGCGCTGGAATACATGCAGGCACATCACTTGTCGGCAGTGATGCTGATCTTCTCGTTCCTCGTACTGCTGATCCTGTACGCCTGGCGGCCCAATCCGAAGAAAGGAGTCTGACGTGGCCGGGATTCGGGCCCGTTTCCGGCTCGACTGGCCCGGTTTCACGCTCGATATCGACCTGGAGCTGCCAACCAAGGGCATAATCGCGCTATTCGGTCATTCCGGTTCCGGCAAAACGACTCTGCTACGCTGTATTGCCGGACTGGAACGCGCACCGGATGGATTTCTCGCCCTCAACGGCGAGATCTGGCAAAACGGCGCGCATTGGCTGCCCACCCACAAGCGCCCGCTGGGTTATGTGTTTCAGGAAGCCAGCCTGTTCCCGCATCTCACGGTGATGGGCAATCTGCGCTACGGGATGCGGCGGGTGTCCCGCGAGCGACGGGTGAACCTCGATCAGGCCATCGAACTGCTGGGTATCGGCCACCTGCTCGACCGCAAGCCGGATCGATTATCCGGCGGCGAACGAAGCCGGATCGGCATCGCCCGAGCGCTGGCCGTCAATCCGCGCCTGTTGCTGATGGACGAACCGTTAGCAGCGCTGGATTTGCAACGCAAGCAGGACATCCTGCCGTATCTGGAGCGACTGCACGACGAGCTGGAGATACCAGCGCTCTACGTCAGCCACTCGCCGGATGAAGTCGCCCGGCTGGCCGACCATCTGGTCGTCATGGAAAGCGGTCGGGTATTAGCCGACGGCCCCCTCACTGAAACACTGGCGCGAATCGACCTGCCGATCCGGCTCGGCGAAGACGTGGGCGCCATCATCGAAGCTACAGTGGGCGCCGTGGACAATGCCTGGCATCTTGCGCGGGTAGATTTTTCGGGTGGCAGCCTGTGGACGCGAGATCGCGGTCTGCCGGTCGGTCGCCGGGTGCGCGTTCGCGTGCTGGCGCGCGATGTGAGCCTGGCCCGCGAGCATCCAGGGCAAAGCAGCATCCAGAACGTGCTGCACGGGCGCGTCGATGCCATCGCCGACGACGATCATCCAGGTCTGGTGCTAGTGCGCGTCCGCATCGGTGCCGCCATGCTGGTGGCTCGCCTGACCAGGCGGGCGGTGGCAGGACTGGGGATCGTTCCAGAACAAAACCTGTGGGTGCAGGTGAAATCGGTCGCGCTCATGGAATAATCACGTTTCAAAGCGGCGGCGCACCTCTTGAAACACACCGCTACCGCCGATGGCTCTATTCCAGTTTATCCATGACTCGTCACGCCAATTCCCAATGCAAAGTAGTGACCGAATATATAATCCAGGACTTTCTCTTGGTGTTTAATATAATTGATTTTCTGGTATAATCAAAGCATGGTAACGAAACAGTTATATGTTAACCATATGATAAGCACGCTAATTAATCATACGTGCACGAATCTGGCTGCGCATCTGGAAGGTAAAAGCCATGACGCGATTAATGATGATCTACTGCGTGAGAGGCATACTAAACGTCATGCTCAGGCGATGGAATGAGTGAAATGCCAATATAGCGAAAATGTTCACGTTCTCGTTTTACCAACCTGCTTGAGAGAGGAATTCCAAGCGAAAATCCTGGGTATACTAAAACATACAAGACTCCTTTTGATTAACTACTTATTTTACTCATATCATGAAATTTCATCTGAACCCCAAAAGCATAACTACCCGCCTAAGCATTCTTAGCATGAGCGTTGTATTTTTAAGCTCATTAATTCAGATGATCATCCTCAGTAATCATTTACGCAATGATCTCACCGAACTCACTTCCACTCACCTGGTTACCATATCTCAATATGTCGCTGACGTCATCGACCACAATATTTCAGAACGTCAACTGACACTGAAACGCATGTCTGAACAATTCCCCATGAACTTGCTTCATGAACCGGAGCAATTAAAAAAATGGCTCGGCACATATTATCAGATTAATCCCATATTTTCCCAAGGAATACTGGTTATAAACCGATCAGGACTGGTAATAGCCGACTATCCGAATTTACCGCACCGGATTGGTCTATCACTGGCTGACCGGGATTACTTTCAACAAGCGATTAACGGTCAATCCTTTATAGGTCGTCCGGTATTCGGACGCGCTTCCAAGGTACCCGTACTACCCATGGCCGTTCCCTTAACAGATAGTGCAGGGAATACGCAGGCTGTTCTAGCCGGCATTTCAGCTCTGAATTCAGCTGACTTCATTCAGGCATTGTATACAACCCGGATAGGCACCACCGGCGGTCTCGTATTGGTATCGCCACGCGATCGGTTGTTCGTTGGTTCGTCTGATCTTGATATCACGCTACAACCGACACCCATGGAAGGAATTCATCAACAACACGATCAGGCCATGAACGGTTTTCGTGGCGTCGGCATTGATATAAACGCCGGCGGCATTGAAGAACTAGCCAGCATTGTCTCAATACCCAGCAGTGGCTGGTTCCTGGTAGCGCGAGTACCAACCCGTGAATTATTTTCGCCCATTACACAATTACAGCGCTTTATCCTGAAAACCACCGCTGCCCTGATAGTCATATTTCTAATAGTGATCGCGATTGGACTACGCTACCAGCTGCGCCCCCTCATGCATGCCGCACAACATGCGGAACAAATGACACAAGGCGAAATTCCATTAAAACCATTGCCCTTGGTGCGTGACGATGAAGTCGGTCATTTAACTGCAGCATTTAACCGTGTCCTGGAAAAGCTACTGGAAAGTCGCAGGAAGATGGAATATCTCGCCCACCACGACACGTTGACCAGCCTGCCGAACCGACAACTGTTCGCCGAACACATGCAGCAGGAACTGGCAAGGGCAAACCATAATAATCAACATATCGCGCTGTTATTCATGGATCTGGATGGTTTCAAGCCAATCAACGATCGCTTAGGGCATGATGCGGGAGATATGGCGCTACGCGAGGTCGCGAACCGCCTGCTTAAGGTGATACGTCGCGAAGATATTGTGGCACGAATCGGCGGCGATGAATTTGTCATCCTGCTATCCGATCTCGATGACAATGCTCAGGACGCTGCAGAACGGGTAGCACAAGCCTGTCTGGATGTCCTAAAGCAGCCATTCCTGATTCATGGGCAATCATGCTCACTGGGCGCATCGATCGGTATTACCATGAGTCATGGCCAAGAATCACCAGATCAACTCATGATTGCTGCGGATCAAGCCATGTATCGGGCCAAGCAGGCCGGCCGTGGCCACTTCATCTGGTCGGATGAAAAGGATAAAGATCAATGTGCACCCAAGCCGGCGGCTTAACTACGATCACTGCTATCCTCTGTTCCGCAGGCAAATAGTAGATCGCCGGCGCGGATTCTAAAGTCCTCGGTAAACATGACCCGCGTTTCCCCTTCCCGCCGAACTGCAATCACAACCACGCCGGTTCGCGCCTGCACTGCGGATTGCCATGGATGCAGACCGACCAGTGCATCCGCAGCAAGTCGAATAAATTTAATATGTGGCTGAATTGAAATGGCCTGTTCATCAAACAGATGATAGGCAAGAATTTCTCCAGCCATCTGCCCAACAGAGAGCGCAAAATCAGCGCCTGCCTGATAGAGCCGCGCGACATTTGGAACCCGATTAACACGCACAATTAACGGCACTTCAGGCGCGTAATCGCGTACCACCGCCGTCGCAAATACACCCTCGCTGTCATTGCTAAGCGCCAGTATCACCGCGCTGGCTGCGCACACATTCGCCCGACTCAGGGTGGCGTGCTCAAGCACGTTGCCCACCACATCCACGCCGGCCATCGGCTGCTGGTCAATGATCACCGTGGTTTCGCCAGCATCGCGCAGCATGTCCACGACTTTGCGCCCGACCGTACCATAGCCGGCCACGACGATGGCGCCTGTCCGTCGAATAGGCACCACCAGCCGTTCGATCTGTATCAGTTGATCGGGCGCACCGACCGCTACCAGGATTGCGCCCGGTTCGATGCGCGTACTGGAACCGGTGGCTACCATGAAATGACCACCCCGCCATTGCCCAATAACCGTGACACCATAGCGTTCGCGCAGATGCAGCGTACCTAGCGTTTGGCCGGCCAGGGCACTATCCGGCTGCACCCGGAACTCGGCCAGATCAATTTGCGGGCCAAGCAGATGCAGACCTTCTGCCGGCGGCTGGATGCGGGTGCTGGCCCGTGCCGCCAGGGCCGCGCCGAGAACGTGCGTAGGCGTAAACACGGCGGTGGCGCCGACCTTGAGCATCGGCGCACGATGCAGGGGATGATCAGCGAGGGCGTAAATCGGTCCTGTGAAACCCTGCTCACGCACCATCAGGATGCAAGTCGCATTGGTGTGATCGTCTGAATTGGTCACCACCGCCCGCGCCTGCCCGACGCCCAACAGAGCATCGGGATCATCTTCCAGGGCACCCAGCACCACCGGATAGCCACGATCGCGCAGGTCGCGAGCCGTGACCGCATCTTCCTCGAAAATGACAAACGCAGCGCCAAGACGCTGGAACTCGTGCAACAGAGAATCAATCGCCGGTCCATAGCGATAGAACAGCACATGCCCTGCCATCGCCGGCAGTGCGCGCGGCAGACGCAGTTCAAAGCGCTCTTCGATGTAGGGCAGTACATACACCGGAAACACCAGCACCAGGAAAAACATGCCAACGAACTGGGTCAGGATCACCAGCAGGATCATCAGCGGGTGCTTCCACGGTGCATAGGCACCATAGCCGGTCGTGGTCAGGGTCTCCGAGGCCCATTCCATACTCGACCAGATGTCCACCGGCTTACCTTCCAGATAGGCGGAACCGAGCATGTAAAGACTGCCAAAAACCAGAACGGCTGCTGGCATGCTCACCAGCAGAGCCATTAGCCGCCAGGTCGAGCGCTGTATTTTTTGAGGCATGTTCTCTAACCGTCACGGCCACCTCTCCAGGTAGCCGGTAGGGGGCGGAAGTTCATTTCTGAAGGACTTATTTCGACCACCGTTCGCCCTGAGCTGTGAGCCCTGAGCCTGTCGAAGGGTCGAACAGTCGAAGGATGAACGGAAGAGGACAACGGCTCTTTGACAGGTTCAGGGCAAACGGAATTGTCTTAGTGAAAATCATGCCATTTTCCGCGCACCCAAGGTATCGGTAGCACATGCCTTCCTGATCCTGATTAGGGCGAACGGAATTCGAGCACGGGCAGAGTTCGCCGAACTCAACTCCGGTCAAACACCGGGCATCATCGTTGATCCATCGCGATCGAACCAGTTTACCCAAGGAATCAGCATGGTGGGCCATCCACACCCATCTACACTTGGAATACGTACCGCATGCCCTGTAGCAGTTATCCACACGGTTTTTACCTGGCATTCTCGACACAGCAGACATGTATCACCAACGAAATAATCACCATGACCGATACCCTGGACTCATCACCCTCCTGGCATGCTTGCCTGAGACAACACACCGCCGCCGCACATCAGGCACTGGAGCACGCCGCGCCCTTGCGCCGGCTGGTCGCCGCCGATCTGAGCCGGGTCGAATATGGCGGGCTGTTAGCGCGCTTCTGGGGTTTTCTCGCCCCACTGGAACCCCTGCTGCGTGAGCGGCTGGCCCACAGCACCTGGCTAGTGTTCGTTGATCCGGCGCTGCGCCTGGACGGCTTGCATGCCGATTTGCACCTGCTCGGGATTGATCCGGCTGGTCTGCCGGTAGCGAAGGGCGACTGGCTGGCAGCCGACCCGGCCGCCGCAGTCGGAGTCCTGTATGTACTGCTGGGCTCCACACTGGGCGGGCAGGTGATCATACGCGCCCTGGGCAAAAGTCTGGGCCTGAGCGCGGCGAGTGGCGCCGCCTATCACGCTGCCGAGGCAGCCCGGGCCGAGCGCGCCTGGCCGCGCTTCCTGGCCACCCTTGACGCAACCCCCTGGAACACCAGCGCGGCGCGGACCTTGCAGACCGCAGCGGTGGCAACTTTTCAACACTTTCAGGACTGGCTGGAGCAGCCAATCCCGACTGAGGAACGTCTATGAGTACGGGCATGGATTCCGGTGATGAGACCGTCAGTTTTGATCTGGATCTATGTGCCGCCGAACCGATCCACATTCCCGGCGCGATCCAGCCGCATGGGGTTCTGCTGGTACTGCAGGGGCCAGCATTGCGGGTCATTCAGGCAACGCCCAACTGCCTGGACTGGCTGGATAAGCCACTGGATGCCCTGCTGGAACAACCCTTGCGCAAGGCACTGGGTGCGCCCCTGGATCAGGCCCTGCGCAAGGCACTGGCCCGTGAACAGGCCGGGCACGCGCAACCGGTCGCTTTTGGCTGGCGCGGCACACCACTGACGCACGCATTCACCGCCTACGCGCACTGGGTCGAGGGCCTGGTGGTGCTGGAACTGGAGCCAGTGCTACCCGGCAGCGCCGCACGCCGCGTCAACCTCGGACAGGTGCTGAACAACTTTGCCAGGGTGCGTGCCCTGAACGAACTGCCGCTCAAGCTGCAACAGGCGGCTGAACAGATTCGCGCCCTGACCGCTTATGACCGGGTCATGATTTACCGTTTTGATACTGATTGGCACGGCGAGGTGGTAGCCGAGGCGCGCCGCGCTGATCTGGAGCCATATCTGGGCCTGCATTATCCGGCTTCGGATATCCCGGCACAGGCACGCCGCCTGTACACAATCAGCCCGATCCGGGTGATCGTTAACATTGACTATGAGCCGGTGCCGCTGCTGCCGACCCGGAATCCGCTCAGCGGTGCACCGCTGGATATGTCACGCAGTGTGTTGCGCAGCGTGTCGCCGGTACACCTGCAGTATCTGCGCAATATGGGGGTACGTGCGACCTTGACTGCCTCACTGACACATGGCGATCAACTGTGGGGCCTGATCGCCTGTCATCATTGCACACCGTGCCAGGTATCGCGCCCGGTGCGCGAGGCGATGACCTGGCTGGCGCAGGATCTGAGCACGCAGGTACTACTGGCTGAGAATGATCGGGCCCGGCGGGCAGCGGCCGGTTTCAAGCGGCACCGCGAGCGGGTGATCAGCGCGCTGCACCGCGGCGCCCGGCTAGCCGATCTACTGGTCGGACCAGAGCTGGAGAATGTGCTGGGCGCGGTTGATGCTGATGGGGTAGCGCTGCTGCGGGATACCGAGGTGATCTGCGGCGGGCAGACTCCAGAGCCGGAAGCGATTCTGAGCCTGGTAGAGCAACTGGTGGCGCGGATCGGCCCAGCATGCACGCCGCTGTGGGTCAGCGATGCTCTGGGTGCGCTTGTGCCTGAAGCGGCGGCACTGACTGCGACTGCAGCCGGAGTGGCTATGGTGCAGCTGTCGTCACTGCAATCGCTGCGACTGATCTGGTTTCGGGGTGAGCGCCTGCGCCGGGTGACCTGGGGCGGACATCCCGATAAAGCCATCACGGTGACTCCGGAAGGGCGCCTGACACCGCGGCAGTCGTTTGCCGCCTGGACTGAGATCGTGCGCGGGCATAGCGCACCCTGGAGCATCGAGGCGCAAGAGTCAGCCCACGAACTGGCGGTTCTAATTGATATCGAGTGGCGACAATTGACCGAGGAGACGCTGCGCCAGCGCGATATCCTGCTTAAGGATGTGCTGGATTCGCTGGCGTCACGCATCGCGGTGCTGGATAGCCGTGGCGTGGTGACCCTGATCAATCATGCGTGGCGCGCATTCGCGATTCAGAATGGCGTAGGCCCGAACTGCCTGACCGGTACCAACTATCTGACCATATGCCGCCGGGCGCTGCACAGCCCGGACCGCTTGTCAGCCCTGGCTGCGCTGCAGGGCATTCACCGGGTTATGGATGGCATTGAAAATCACTTCAGCCTCGAATATCGCTGTGATTCACCGGGCAATGGGCCAAACTGGTTTGAGATGCACGTTTTTCCGCTCAGTGGCCCTAGTGATGGAGTTGTTATCGTTCATGTGGACATCACCGCGCGCAAGCGGGCCGAGGATGAGATTCACCGTCTGAACATTGATCTGGAAGCGCGAATCCACGAACGCACTGCACAACTGGAAGCGGCGAATCAGGAACTGGAAGCGTTTGCCTATTCGGTTTCGCATGACCTGAAGGCACCGCTGCGCGGCATTGACGGCTACAGCCGCCTGCTGCTGAACCAGGCCGGGCAACTGGATGATGATAGCCGCGTGCTCGCTGAGAATGTCCGTCAGGGCGTGATGAATATGGGCCTGATGATTGACGACCTGCTGGCCTATTCGCGCATGGAGCGGCGCGCCCTGCATTGTGATCTGCTGGATCTGCGGGTGCTGCTGGCTGGGATCGTAGCCGATTACGCGGCGGAGATTGAGCGGCAGGGGGCCACGGTGCGGCTGGCGCTGCCGTTGACACTGCAGGTGCGCGCTGATCTGGACGGACTGCGTCAGGCGCTGCGCAATCTGCTGGATAACGCGCTCAAGTTTGGTCGCGCCGATGTGCCGGTTGAAGTGGAGATGGGGGGTCAGGCGGGTGAAGGCGTAGTGACGCTGTGGGTGAAGGACAACGGCATTGGCATTGACCCGCGTTTTCACGAGCGCATCTTTGAGATCTTCCAGCGTCTGCAGCGTGCTGAGGATTATCCGGGTACTGGGATTGGTCTGGCGATTGTGCGCAAGGCGCTGCGGCGCATGGGCGGACGGGTCTGGATCGAGAGCGCGGTCGGTCAGGGCACTACCTTCTTCCTGGAACTGCCGGCACCGGATAGTGAGCGGTAGCCGCCTGACCTGTTCTGACTTCATTTTTATAATATCCGGGACAAGGGTGTGTGTTTTCGCTATTGTATTGGTCCGAATATTTCCATGGAGCGACTTTTGATGAGTGATGATCAGAACGAACCGGTGACGCGCATTACCACGGGCGCTTCCTTGGCTCATCTTGTGATCAGTGATGGCGCGCCTACAGCCGAACACGGCCATGCGATCCTGAGCGCTGGGGTTTATTGTGAGGAAGAGCGCTGGCGCTGGTGGATTCGCTCATCGAATGGTCTCAAAACCGGTGGCGGCTATGCGACCCGGGAAGAAGCGCTAGCGGCCATGCGCACGGTGATTGATGACCATCAGGGTTCGGCTGTGACTGCTGACGCCAGCCTGTTGCGGATGCTGGGTGTGGAATGTGCGGAGTGGTCGCGTCATCTGGAGCGGGCAGGTTCTGCCGATTGTCAGCGCCTGCGGGAAATTGGTCAGATCATTTTGTCGATCGCCGATCGTCTGCAATCCCGTCTGGATTAGCGGTTTCCGTTGAAGGCCGCGATGAAATTATCCGTTCCTGAAATATGATGGTATAAAAATAAAAAAGGCCAAAGACTGGGTAATCATAACTTTTTTGTGACTATTGTATTCCATGTAAATGGGCTCTAAGTTCCTATTCATACTTGGTTCCTATCCATACTTGTCACTTTTGAAA
>RXIX01000091.1 GCA_003989075.1 Candidatus Competibacteraceae bacterium
ATACCTTGCGCCAGCGCCTCGGGCGGCTCGTGCGCAAGACCCTTTCGTTTTCCAAATGCCCCAAAATGCACGAAATCGCTATCCATCTCTTCTTGCATCGCTACAACTTGGAACATCAAAACATTCTAAATTAAACCACTACCGAATATTCATACAGCACGATTCAGAAAATCCTGATAAGCCTGGGCAATGCCCTCTGCAAGAGCGACCGCAGGTTGCCAGCCAAGCGCCTGGATGCGCTGAATATCGAGCAACTTGCGCGGTGTACCGTCGGGTTTGCTGGAATCGAAGCACAGACTACCGCTGAAACCGACTACGCGCGCGGTGATCGTGGCCAGTTCGGCGATGCTCAGGTCAGTGCCGCAGCCGATGTTGATCAGCGCCGGGGCGACCGGGTCGGTGAGCAGGGCCTCGAAGCGCGCATCGTCGAGCGTCATCAGGAACAGGCAAGCGCGGGCCAGATCATCGCTATACAGAAATTCCCGGCGTGGCGTGCCCGTGCCCCAGACCACCACCTGCTCCGCGCCGCGCGTCCTGGCCTCGTGCATCTTGCGGATCAGGGCCGGCAGGACGTGGGAATTTTGCAGATCGTAGTTGTCGCCAGGCCCATACAGGTTGGTGGGCATGGCGGCGAGGAAACGGGCGCCGTGCTGGCGCTGATAGGCACGACACAGTTCAATGCCGGCGATCTTGGCGATGGCATAGGCGCTGTTGGTGGCTTCCAGTGGCCCGGTGAGCAGGTACGCTTCACGGATTGGTTGCGGACAATCGCGCGGATAAATGCAACTGGAACCGAGAAACAGCAGCCGCTCAACGCCATGGCGATAGGCGGCGCTGATCACATTCAGTTCGATGGCCAGATTGTCGCGGATGAAGTCAGCCGGATAGGTGGCATTGGCGTGAATGCCACCGACCTTGGCCGCAGCCAGAAATACATAGCGCGGCCGCTCGGCAGCGAAAAACGCCTCAACCGCGACCGGATCAGCAAGATCCAATTCGGCATGGCTGCGCGTCAGCAGGTTGCGATAGCCTTGAGCGGCGAGTTGCCGGACCAGGGCGGAACCTACCAGGCCGCGGTGCCCGGCGACATAAATCGGCGCAGTCATGTCCATCGCTATGCTTACTCGTAGTGATCGAAGGTACGAAAACCGTGGTGTTTAATCAGTTCGTCGCGTTCGGCCGACTTAAGGTCCTCGCGCACCATTTCCTGAACCAGCGCCGTGAAGCTGGTTCTGGGTTGCCAACCCAACTGTTGGCGCGCCTTGGTCGGATCGCCGAGCAGGGTTTCGACCTCGGTCGGCCGGAAGTAGCGCGGATCAACCGCCACCCGGCAGTGCCCCTGCGCATCATAACCTTTTTCCTCGACCCCTTCGCCCTGCCAGCGCAGCTGGATACCCAGTTCCGCCGCAGCCCGCTCGACGAATTCGCGCACGCTGTGCTGTTCACCGGTGGCGATGACATAGTCTTCGGGCTGATCCTGCTGCAGCATCAGCCACTGCATTTCCACATAATCGCGGGCATGACCCCAGTCACGCAGTGCATTGAGGTTGCCTAAATACAGACAGTCCTGCAGGCCCAGCTTGATCCGGGCCAAGGCGCGGGTGATCTTGCGGGTGACAAAGGTTTCGCCACGCAGCGGGGATTCGTGATTGAACAGAATGCCGTTGCAGGCGTAAAGCCCATACGCCTCGCGGTAGTTGACGGTAATCCAGTAGGCGTAGAGCTTGGCGACGGCATAGGGGCTGCGCGGGTAGAAGGGTGTGGTTTCCTTCTGTGGAACCTCCTGCACCAGGCCATAGAGTTCCGATGTCGAGGCCTGATAAAAGCGGCTTTTCCGCTCCAGGCCAAGAATGCGGATCGCTTCGAGAATGCGCAGCGCGCCGAGACCATCCGAGTTGGCGGTGTATTCCGGTTCCTCGAAGGATACGGCGACATGGCTCTGCGCAGCGAGGTTGTAAATCTCGTCGGGCTGCACCTGCTGGATGATGCGGATCAGGCTGCTGGAGTCGGTCAGATCGCCGTGGTGGAGAATGAAGCGCCGGTTGGCTTCGTGCGGATCCTGATAGAGGTGGTCAATACGATCGGTGTTGAACAGCGAGCTGCGGCGCTTGATACCGTGGACGACATAGCCCTTGGCAAGCAGGAATTCGGCCAGATAGGCGCCATCCTGACCGGTGATACCAGTGATAAGCGCGACTTTTGCGTTGGACATAATCATTTTTTCCATCATGGTGTTAGCTCAAGGCATCCAGTTCCGCCCGGGTCATTTCCTGGATCAGCGCCGTGAACGAGGTCTGCGGCGACCAGCCAAGCACGGTGCGGGCCTTGCTGGCGTCGCCGACCAGTTGCAGCGGTTCCGCTGGGCGTAGAAAGTGGGCGTCAAATTTGACATGCTTTCGCCAGTCGAGCGCAAGTGCGGCGAAAGCGGTTTCGATTACATCCTGGACCACCCGATTACCCACAACTTATCCGTCACCGGCATACACAGCACGGGGTAGTGGCCTAATTAAGAATGTTTGGTAGTGGTTCAAATGTGGATGCTCTAGACTGACGGGATCGACGTTTTCCACGAAGGATACGACCTTGATAACCCTGACCCTACGCTGTCCCTACTGTGCGAGTGACCGGCTCATCCGATATGGCGTGACGGCCAAGGGCCAGCAGCGCTATCGATGCCGGGCCTGCGGTCGCCAGCACCGCGAAAACCCCGGTTCCAATGCCTATTCAGCGGCTGAGCGGGACACTATTTTGCGCGCTTATGCAGAACGCAGCAGCCTGCGCGGACTGAGCCGGACCTTTGGCGTGTCGCGCAACACGGTGACCGCCTGGCTGAAAAAAAAGCCCTGAATATGCCGCCGCTGGCGGCTACTGTGGTAGCCGCCCAACCGGATGATGTCCTGGAACTGGACGAGTTGTGGACCTTCGTAGGCCATCGCCGGCGGGGCGTGATCTGGCTGTGGCTGGCGTTGTGCCGACGTACCCGCCAGATCGTCGCCTACGCCCTGGGTCCGCGCAACGATGCCACGGCTCAGGTGCTGTGGACTCGGATCCCACCCGCTTACCGCCAAAGCCTACTTTATACGGATCATCTAGAGAGCTATCACAATGTTTTGCCTGCCGGCCAACATCAGGCCCGCTACCCCAAACGGGGCCCGACAAATCACATCGAGCGCTTCAACAACACCCTGCGCCAACGCCTCGGGCGTCTGGTGCGTAAAACACTGTCCTTCTCCAAATCCCTTCACATGCATGAGAGCGTCATCCAACTCTTCTTGCATCAGTACAATTTAACCTGCTCTCCTATGTGAGCCACTACCTATTTTTAGTACATGTGTTCTTGAACATGACAGTCTCAAGTCTCTCAAGCTTAAATTGTGACGCCACGTCTGACCTGTCAAAACTGGGCATAAAGAGCACGGCACCCGCCAGACACCACCGCCGGCTGTTCGACCACAACCGAAATACTCGATATTTCCTTATCAGCGCCAGTCGTCTTTCCTTATCATGTCGTCATTCAGTCGCTCGGCGCCGGCTGGCCGCGCCCCCTAACCGCCCCTTCCATCACAGTGAATCTGCCCCATGAACCGCATGCCAAAACTCCTGCTCGCCTGGATGCTGGCCGCTCTGCTTGCTGCAGCGTTGCCCGCGACAGCCGCCCCTCCGCAGACTGAAACCCCCAACCAGCGCAAAATCGCCCTGGTGATGAAAGCGCTGTCGAATCCGTTCTTTTTCAAGATGGAAGCCGGCGCCAAGGCCTACGCCAGCGAACATGGGCTGAGTCTGGAAGTATTCGGCACCGAGATGGAAACCGACATCGAACATCAGGCCGGCATCATCAACAACCTGATCGCGCGCAGCTATGGCGCCATCGTCATTGCCCCGGCCGACTCGCGCAAGCTGATCCCGATCCTCAACAAGGCCGCCAGCCAGGGCATCGTCATCATCAACATTGACAACCCGCTTGATCAGGATGCCCAAGCTCAGTATGGCATCTCCATTCCATTTGTCGGCTCCGACAATGCCAAAGGCGCGGCACTGGTGGGCAACTACATCCGCACCAAGCTCAAAGGCAAGGGCAAGGTGCTGGTGATCGAGGGGATTCGCGGCGCCAAAAACAGCGAGCTGCGCAAGACCGGCTTCATCCAGGCGCTCACCAGCGGCAACGCCATCGAGGTCATCGATACCGTCAGCGGCAACTGGCAAACCGAAGATGCCTTCACCGCAGTATCGGCGCTGCTGGAAAAGAACAAGGATATCAATGCCATATTCTGCGCCAACGACCAGATGGCGCTCGGCGCGCTGCGGGCTCTCGACCTGCGCCAGCTCACCGGCAAGGTCTGGGTTGGCGGCTACGACAACATCGATGAAGTTCACAATGAACTGCGCAATGGCCGCATGCACGCCACCGTCGAACAGCATCCCGAGCTGATGGGGCGCTATGGCGTTGAACTCGCCCACCGCTCCATGCAGGGGCAGAAGATTCCCACCTACCAGGAAACCCCGCTGGATCTGGTCGCCCATGAAAGCTTTGGCAAGCGCATCGCCCTGGCGCTGTCGGATTCGCAAAATCCTTTCTTCACCAGCCTGCTGCAGGGTGCGCGTACTCAGGCAGCCATGCACGGAGTCGAATTGAGCGAAGCCGACGCCAGCAACGACGATGCCCAGCAACTGGTGGCGCTGCGCGGCTTTGTCGACAACCGCGTCGACCTGCTGATCGTCAATCCGACCAACGCCCAGACGGTGCGCCCCGGCATCGAACTGGCCAATCGCGCGCGGATTCCGGTCATCACCGTCGATCGTCAGGCCGATGGCGGCCGGGTGCTGGCCCACGTCGCGTCCGACAACATCGCCGGCGGTCGGCTGGCAGGTGCCTATCTGGCCAGTCGCCTGGACAGCGGCGGCACCGTGGCTGAATTTGAAGGCATTCCTGGCACCTCGGCCAGTTACGAACGCGGCAAGGGATTCAACGAGGCTCTGGCCCGCAACCCCAAGCTGCGCGTAGCGGTACGCGAGGTGGCCAACTTCGACCGGGACAGCGCCCGCGACAGCATGACGCGCCTGCTCGCGGAAGGCCGCCAGTTCGATGCGATCTTCGCGCATAATGACAGCATGATCCTGGGCGTCATGGATGCACTGCAAACAGCCAAGCCAGCCCACTACCCGCTGCTGGTCGGTTTCGATGCCATTCCCGAGGCACGTCAGGCGGTGCGCGATGGACGGATCAGTGCCACCATCGCCCAGAAACCCGAGCGGATGGGTGCGCTCGCCGTGGATCTGGCGGTCGCCGCCCTGCGTCAGGAAACGGTGCCGGCCAATGTCCTGGTGGAACTGGACCTGATCACCACCAGCGGCCGCTAAGCGCCATCGCGACCGGCGCGGCGGCTCTATTCCTTAGCAACCCGTAGCGAAGCTGCCATGTTCAGCACTGTCAAAACGCGCTTCCTCCTGATGGCTGGCCTGCTGTTTGTGCTATTTGGCGGCAGCTATGTGGGCGTGGTCCTGTTTCTGGATGAGCTCTCCTCCAGCGCCCGCCGGGGCGAACTGGCCACCCAGACCGACCGCGACATCCGCAACCTCGAACGGCGCTTTTGGGAAGTGCGTTTCTGGGAACAATCGGCGCTGTCACAAAACCGCCCCGATGCCGAACAGCGCTTCGCCGTGCTGCTCAACGAGGCCAAGGCCAGCATTCGCCAGCTCGACCCGCGCATTTCCGAGCTGCTGCCGCGCCATACCCTGGAACAGATCAACACCCTGCTGACTGATTACGAAAACGTCTTCAGCCAGCTTACCCAGCTCAAGACCCAGCAGCGCCTGAACAAGACCCGCTTCGATTCCAACTATCAGGTACTGGCCTCAACGCTGTTTTTTATCCCCGAGGCCAGCGCCCTGTATAAACCGCTGTTCAACGTCAACCGCTTTCAGGAACGCTATTTTTTCACCCGCTCGCAGATCAAGTATGACAGCCTGAATCTGGCCTTTGACTCGCTGCTGCGCGAAATCGAACGCTCGCCAGTGCGCAATGATACCCGGCTCGACTCCTACATCAGGCGCTACCAGGAGATGTTGCGCAGCGACTTCAGCCTGGACGAACAGATCCACGCCATCAACAACCAGTTCGATGGCCTGACCCGCAATCTGGTGCTGCTGCTATCGAACGTCTCCGCTCAGGCCATTACCACCTATCAGCAGGAAGGACAGGCCAGCCAGGCGATCCGCGCCCATATCCAGAATGCGCTGCTGGTGTTCGCGCTGGTCATGTTCACCCTGTTTGGCCTGCTGATGCACTCGATGGCGCGCAAGATCGTCTGGCCGATCCGCGATATTTCCGAGGTTGCCCGGCAGGTGCAGTCCGGGCAGATGGGCACGCGCTTCATCTCCGGCAACAATGATGAAATCGCCCAGCTCGGCTTTGCCATCAACCAGATGCTCGACACTATCGAAAAAAACAATGTGCGCCTGACTGCCTACCAGAACAATCTGGAAAAGCTGGTCGAGGCGCGCACCCAGGAGCTGCAGCAGGCCAAGGAAGCCGCCGACGCTGCCAACCGCGCCAAGAGCGAATTCCTGGCCAACATGAGCCACGAGATTCGCACGCCGATGAACGCCATTGTGGGCATGGCCGACCTGCTCGCCGAGACGCAGCTGACCCGTGAGCAGCGCAATTATCTGGACGTGTTCAAGAACGCCGGCGAGAACCTGCTGGTGCTGATCGAGGACATTCTCGATCTGTCCAAGATCGAGGCCGACAAGCTGGTTCTCAACCATGAAGCCTTCGACCTGGAGGCGCTGCTCAACAAGCAGATCGATCTGATGGCGGTACGGGCGCTGAAAAAGGGCCTGGAGCCGATTCTGCGCATTGATCCAAACGTGCCGCTGCGCGTCGAGGGCGATTCCCATCGCCTCCATCAGGTGCTCACCAATCTGGTCGGCAACGCCATCAAGTTCACCGAGCACGGTCAGGTCACGGTCACGGTCGAGAATAACCCCGAGCAGCCGGAGCCCGGGCATCTGCGCTTCGCGGTCAACGATACCGGTATCGGCATCGCACCGGACAAGCAGGAGCAGATCTTCCAGGCCTTCACCCAGGCTGACGGCGCGATCACCCGCAAGTACGGCGGCACCGGACTGGGCCTGACCATCAGCAAGCGGCTGGTGGAGCTGATGGGCGGGCAATTGTGGCTGGAAAGCCAGCCCGGCCAGGGCAGTACCTTCTATTTTACGGTGTGCCTGGATATCGCCGTGATCAATGACGTACCGCCGCCGGCGCCTTCCCTGCCCGGCTGGCGGGTGCTGGTGGTGGATGATGTGGCGCTCAACCGGCAACTGGTCAGCGAACTGCTGGCCAACACCGGGGCACGCCTGACGCAGGCCGCGACTGTCGATGAAGCCATCGAACTGCTGCGCCAGCAGAACGAAGCCAACCGTCCCTGCCAGTTGCTGTTACTGGATTCGCGCATGCCCGACGGGCACGGCCTGGACCTGCTGGACCATCTAGCGCGGGAATCAGCCTATGCCAGCCTGCCGGCGATCCTGCTCAGCATGGGTGAGCCACGCTGCTATGAGCTGGCCGAGGCCGGTCAGGGCCGCATCGCCTGCCTGATGAAACCGATCAAGCGGCAGGTGCTGTGGGACGCGGTTAACCAGTTGCTGGGCTATGCCGGCCGCGATCGGCGCACCGATCCACGTCCGCGCACCCGCATCAGCCATTTCCTGACCGGTCAGCCGGGCGAAGAAGGGCTGTCGATCCTGATCGCCGATGATTCGCGCGACAACATCATGCTGATCCGCGCCTATCTTAAGCACACCCCCCATCGACTGGATGTGGCGGAAAACGGTGCCGAGGCAGTAGCGCTGTTCCAGCGCAATCGCTATGACCTGGTCCTGATGGATGTGCAGATGCCGGTGATGGATGGCTATACCGCCACCGGGCAGATCCGCGCCTGGGAACGCGAGCATGATTACCCACCGGTGCCGGTCGTGGCGCTGACCGCCAATGCCCTCAAGGAAGACGAGCAGCGCAGCCTGGATGCCGGCTGCACCGGGCACCTGACCAAGCCAATCCGCAAGGGCATGTTTCTGGCCGCCCTGCAGCATTACATGCGGCCGCCGCTGGCCTGAGCGCAGGCCGGTTCAAGCGGCAGCGCGGTGTCGGCACCGCTCTGGCTATAGGCCACGCCTGCTACCACCAGGCCGATGGCCGCGCCCTGCGCCAGACTCAGCGTCTCGCCAAGCAGCAGCCAGCCAAAGCCGGCACCGAATACCGGAATCAGACTGGAATAGACCGCTACCCGGCTGGCCGGCAGCAGCGCCAGAGCACGGTTGTAGCAGAAATAGGCCAGCACACTGACCACCGCCCCCAGATAGAACACCGCCAGCAGCGCCGGCCCATCGATTGCCGCATTGAAAGTTGCCCACGGCAGCAGCGGTAGATACAGCGCGCTGCCGATGAAGGCCTGCAGCGCCGTCAGGAACAGCGCCGGATAGTGGCTGCTAAGATGCTTCACCGCCAGGGTGTAGCCAACCGCGCATAGCATCGCCAGCCCTTCGAGCAGATTACCCAGCCAGGGCTGTGGCGCCAGCGCGGTCTGTTCACCACTGGCGGTCAGCAGGATCACCCCGGCTACTGACACCAGCATGCCCGCGTACAGCCGGGCCGGCACCCGTTCGTGCAACAGCAGTTGCGCAGCCACGGTAACGCTCAGCGGCAGCAGGGCGATAATGGTCGCTGCCGCTGCACTGGAGGTGAAACGCAGGGCATGGGTTTCACATAGAAAGTACAGGACCGGCTCGAACAGCGCCATCAGCAGCAGCCATTTCCAGTCGCCGGGACGGTAGCGCAGCGGACCAAAGTAGCGGCGCAGGCTCAGGAAAACGACACTGGCGATCAGCAGTCGGGCGAAAGTCACCAGCAGCGGGTCATACACCGCGACCGCCAGTTTCATGGCCGCAAAGGAACTGCCCCAGATCAGCATGGCGACCAGCAGCAGGATTACGGAATATTGCAAAACGGGCCTGGTTTTCATGGGCATGGACAGGGTGGAGACCGGCTACTGGGAAAGGCGCCGATTCTAGCGCGGTTTTGTCCCACCAGCCGATCCGGATGCGATAGGCCGCGTCCAGCCTGCCGCGTCCATGTTAGAATCGTCTCCGATTTTATTTTTATTATGGTGGCGCTTGCCGCCATCGTAGCCGGCCAGCCTTGCTGACCCTGTTCTCCCATACTGGGACCATGACCACCGGCCTCACCGGCCCTTGTGCAGCTTTTCAGGCCAAACGGATCTGTTGTGCTCGTAAAAAAACAACACGCGCGCGATGCACACGGGAATTCCGCGCCCACAGGCTCGGATCCAGGTCCTGGCTATACGCGTCGGCGGTGCCTGAGTGCATGCCTGGCCATGCTGATCCTGACTCTGGAGCTTCCTGCACTGCCCGCTCAGGAACTGATCGCCAATCCGGCATTGCCGAGCGCGCCAGTGGATCGCAACCAGTTGCGGCTGTATTTCACCCTGCGCCTGAAGCTCTGGGATAACCGCATCCCCCTGACGGTATTCGTCCTGCCAGATGATCATCCCCTGCATGAGCAATTCGCCAAGAGCGTCCTTGGCCTGTTTCCCTACCAGTTGCGGCAGGTCTGGGACCGCCAGTTATTCTCCGGAACCGGGCAGACACCGATCACCGTCAACAGTGAACAGGACATGATCGAGCGGGTCGCAAACACGCCTGGAGCGATCGGCTATGCCGCATCCGGAGTCTCTCATCCACAGGTGCAGACCCTGGAGATCCGTTGACATGCGCACCGGATCAATCCTGTTAACCATCATCCTGCTGTTCGTGCTCGATCTGGGCAGCGCGCGCGCCGATGAAGCTTCTTGGCTGGATACCCTGCAAGTGCATGGTTTCGCCAGCCAGGCCGCCGTGCAAACCAGCGATAATCATTTTTTCGGTGACAGCGACGATCAGTTCTCGCTGGACTTCACCGAACTGGGTATCAACGCCTCGCTGCAGCCGCAACCCTGGCTGCTGCTGTCTGGCCAATTGCTGTCGCGGCGCGCCGGCGAGATGTACGATGGCAGCCCGACTGTTGACTATGCGCTGGCCGATATCACCTTCGCCGCCACCCCTGATTACCTGCTGGATTTGCGCATTGGGCGCATCAAGAATCCGCTCGGACTGTACAACGAAACCCGCGATGTGCCCTTCACCCATCCGGGCATCTTCCTGCCCCAGGTGGTCTATTACGACCGGGTGCGCAACCTGATGCTCGCCTCCGATGGCATGATGCTCCATGGCGAGCTGTATGGTGATACCGGCACGTTTACATTCACCCTTGGCGGCGGCCAGTCCGTCATGGACGAAAATGTCGAGTGGGTTTTTCTACAAAACGATTTTAACGGCGAATTCAAACCCGATAGCAACAGCTTTATCGCCAGTCTCTGGTATACCCTGTCCGGCAACCAGCTTAAGTTTGGTCTGAGTGGTGCTACCCTGCCCTTAAAGTTTAATGCCGGCCCATTTTCGCCTCTGGACGGCGGAATCACCCGCTCGCTCTATTGGATCGCCTCCATCCAGTACGACGCCGAAGACTGGACCCTGTCGGCCGAGTACGCCAGCGAACCACTCGAATGGCGTGACTATGGCCCCTTTTTCATGAATCGCAAGGTTACCACCGAGGGCTATTACCTGCAGGGACTCTACCGGATCCGTCCCGATATCCAACTGATGCTGCGCTACGAGGAAGGCTTTGCCGACCGCAATAACCGCGCGGGCACGCCACCACCAGGCGTTACTGCGGGCCTGTTGCCACCTTACGCCAACTTCTCCAAGATCTGGACCACGGGGCTGCGCTGGGACATTGACCGCAACTGGATGCTGCGCGTCGAGTACCAGCGCCACCACGGAACCTTCGTGCTA
>RXIX01000092.1 GCA_003989075.1 Candidatus Competibacteraceae bacterium
GATCGAAGAGCAACTGCCCGACGCACGGGCCCTGGTCCGCGGCGATGACGGCGTCCATTTCGAGGCGGTGGTCATCAGTACCGCCTTCGCCGGCAAGACCCTGATCCAGCAGCACCGCATGGTCTACGCAGCACTGGGCGGACGTCTGGAACGCGAGGATATCCATGCTTTGTCGCTCAAGACCTACACGCCGGATGCCTGGCACGCCGCGCAATCCTGACCTGACTTCGCGAACCCGAGTTTCGAGATTTTCATGAGCAAGCTGATTATTAACGGTGGTGTGCCGCTCCAGGGCGAACTGCGCGCTTCCGGTGCCAAGAATGCAGTCCTGCCGATCCTCGCCGCCACGCTGCTGGCCGATGAGCCGATGACCCTGTGCAATGTCCCGCATCTGCAGGACGTTACCACCACCATGGAGCTGCTCGGGCGCATGGGCGTCGATCTGGTGGTGGATGAGCGGATGAACATCCAGATCGATCCACGCACCATCCAGACCTTCCAGGCGCCCTATGAGCTGGTACGCACCATGCGCGCCTCGATTCTGGTGCTCGGGCCGCTGGTGGCACGCTTTGGCCAGGCCGAGGTGTCGCTGCCCGGCGGCTGTGCGATCGGCTCGCGGCCGGTGAACCTGCACATCAAGGGCCTTGAGGCGATGGGTGCTGATATCCGGGTCGAAAACGGCTACATCCGCGCCCGCGCCGACCGGCTCAAGGGCGCCCACATCGTGCTGGATCTGGTCACGGTGACCGGCACCGAAAATCTGCTGATGGCAGCAGCACTGGCGCAGGGCACCACGGTGCTGGAAAACGCCGCGCGCGAGCCGGAAGTGGTCGATCTGGCCGATTGCCTGATCGCCATGGGCGCGCAGATCGAGGGCGCCGGCACCGACACTATCGTCATTGAGGGCGTCGAGCGGCTGCATGGTGCACATTATCAGGTGCTGCCTGACCGCATCGAAACCGGCACCTATCTGCTGGCCGGGGCGATCACCGGTGGCCGGGTCAAGGTCAAGGACACCCGTCCCGATATCCTGGAAGCGGTGCTGCTCAAGATGGAAGAGGCTGGCATCTGGGTCAACACCGGTCCCGACTGGATCGAAGTGGACATGAACGGCAAGCGGCCCAAGGCGGTGCGCATCCGCACCGCACCCTATCCGGCCTTCCCGACCGACATGCAGGCGCAGTTCATGGCCCTTAACGCCATCGCCGAAGGCACCGGCATGATTATCGAGACCGTGTTCGAGAACCGCTTCATGCATGTGCAGGAACTGCAGCGCATGGGGGCGTGCATCGAACTGGAAGGCAACACCGCCGTCAGCATGGGCGTGCCCCGCCTGACCGGCGCGCCGGTTATGGCCACTGATCTGCGCGCCTCCGCCAGCCTGATCCTGGCGGCGCTGGTTGCCGAAGGCGATACCGTGGTCGATCGCATCTATCACATCGACCGCGGCTACGACTGCATCGAGGAAAAGCTGTCGCATCTTGGCGCGCGTATCCGCCGGACGCCGGGTTGAATCCGCCATGTCCGCACCACTGACCATTGCCCTGTCCAAGGGCCGCATCTTCAAGGAAACCCTGCCGCTGCTGGCTGCGGCGGGCATCGTGCCGATCGACGACCCCGACACCAGTCGCAAGCTGATTCTCGACACCCAGCAGGCCGACGTGAAGCTGGTGATCATCCGCGCGACCGACGTACCGACCTATGTCCAGTATGGCGCCGCTGATATGGGCGTGGCCGGCAAGGATGTGTTGCTGGAACACGGCGGTGAGGGCCTGTACGAACCGCTGGACCTGAATATCGCCCGCTGTCGGCTGATGGTTGCCGGTCATCCCGGCCAGCCGCCGCGGCTGAGCCGGCCCCGGGTCGCGACCAAATACGCCAACACCACCCGGCGCTGGTTCGCCGATCAGGGCCGGCAGGTGGAAGTGATCAAGCTGTATGGCTCGATGGAACTGGCGCCGCTGGTTGGGCTGGCCGATTACATCGTCGATGTGGTCGATACCGGCAATACGCTCAAGGCCAACGGTCTGGCGCCGCTGGAACATATTGCCGACATCAGCTCGCGACTGGTCATCAATAAGGCGGCGATGAAAATGAAACACGCCCGGATCAAGGCGATCATGGCGCGCATGGCTGCCGCTGTTAGCGTTTAAGCCTGTCCTGCCGTGAGGATGCTAACCGCCTGCTTCAAAGCCCTCACCCCCTACCCCTCTCCCAAGGGGCGAGGGGAGTTTTAGCATAGGCTCTCAACCTTCCGGGAACCCGATCATGCTGGACATTCAACGCCTGAACACAGCCGATCCCGATTTCTGGCCGCGCCTGGAAGCGCTGACCGCCTGGGAAGGCGTCGCCGATGACACCGTGACCGCTACGGTGCGCGAGATTCTGGCCCAGGTACGCCAGCAGGGCGACGCCGCACTGCTCGACTACACCCGCCGCTTCGACCACCGCGATCTGGCCGGGGCTGCCGATCTGGAAGTTTCCGCTGCACGCCGGCAACAGGCGCTGGATGGCCTGCCCGCCGAGCAGCGCGCCGCGCTGATCAATGCCGCCGCGCGCATCCGCGCCTATGCCGAGCGGCAGAAGCTGGAATCCTGGACCTTCACCGAAGCCGATGGCACGCGGCTCGGCCAGCAGGTGACACCGCTGGATCGGGTCGGACTGTATGTGCCCGGCGGTAAGGCCGCCTATCCGTCTTCGGTGCTGATGAATGCGATTCCGGCCAGGGTTGCCGGGGTGGCGGACATCATCATGGTCGCGCCGGCGCCGCGCGGCGAACTGAATGAACTGGTGCTGGCTGCAGCCGCCGTAGCTGGAGTCGATCGGGTGTTCAGTATCGGCGGCGCGCAGGCGATTGCGGCGCTGGCCTATGGCACGGCGAGCGTGCCGCGGGTGGACAAGATTGTCGGACCGGGCAACATCTACGTCGCCGCTGCCAAGCGGCAGGTGTTCGGCGCGGTCGGTATCGACATGATCGCCGGGCCGTCGGAAATCCTGGTGGTCTGTGACGGGCTGACTGATCCCGACTGGATTGCCATGGACCTGTTCTCGCAGGCCGAGCATGACGAGGACGCCCAGCCGATTCTGCTCAGCCCGGACGCAGCGTTTCTGCAGCGGGTGGCGCAGGCCATTGAACGCCTGCTGCCGGAGATGGAGCGGCGCGAGATCATCGCCGCGTCCTTGCAGCGACGAGCGGCACTGATTCAGGTGCGCGACCTGGCCGAGGCGGCCGAGGTGGTCAATTTCATTGCACCCGAGCATTTGGAACTGTCGGTTGCAAAGCCGGAAGAACTGCTGCCGCTGATTCGCCATGCCGGTGCGATTTTCATGGGCCGCTACACCGCTGAGGCGCTCGGTGATTATTGCGCCGGTCCCAACCATGTGCTGCCGACATCCCGCACCGCGCGCTTTTCCTCGCCGCTGGGCGTGTACGATTTCCAGAAACGCAGCAGCCTGATTTACTGCTCACCGGCCGGGGCTGATGCTCTGGGACGCATGGCGTCGGTTTTGGCGCATGGCGAAGGATTGACCGCTCATGCACGGTCGGCGGAGTTCAGGATTTCCGGCACATCGACGGAAAGTTGATGCGCTGACAGGCCGTTGCCAGCAGCCAAATCATCAAGCATTTCCAGCGGGGCGCCTTATCTGCTGCCAGATTTTCGCCCGCTGTTTTGCAGCTGCCCCGCTGTAGGCCTCTTGGTCGCGGTCGGTACAGCCCCATCGCCAAGCCCTTGCCATCTATCAGGAGTTGAACAGGCGTTGTCCAAACTGCGGGAGGACCATTAACCATGCGCTTCATCAACCCGAAAACCGATTTCGCCTTCAAACGCATCTTCGGCTCGGAACAGAGCCGCGAGGTGTTGATCGATTTCCTGGACGCGGTGCTCTACGGCAGCCGGGGCGTCATCGCTGATTTGGAAATCCTCAATCCCTGGCTCGCGCCCCGGATTCGTGGCATGAAGGATACCTACCTCGACGTGCGCGCCCGGCTGAGTGATGGCCGGGCAGTCATCATCGAAATGCAGGTCTTGAACGTGGAGGGTTTTGAAAAGCGGATTCTCTACAACGCCGCCAAGACCTATTCCAGTCAGTTACGCAGCGGCGAAGACTACCTCGATCTGCATCCGGTGATCGCCCTGACTTTAACCGATTTCGTGATGTTCGAGTCCTGCCCCGGTTATCTAAGCCGTTTCGTACTACGGGAGCGGGACTATCTGATGGATTACCCGGTAGAAGATTTGGAACTCGCGTTTATCGAGTTGCCCAAGTTCGAGAAACCGCTGGAAGCCCTGGAAGGCCGGTTGGAGCACTGGCTGTATTTCATCAAACATGCCCCGGACTTGACGATGATTCCGCCCAATTGGGCCGCCGTGCCCGTCTTGCGACAGGCGTTCGATCTGGCCAACCGGGTCAATCTGGAGCCGGAAGAACTGGAAGACCTGGAACGGCGGGAAATCTTCATCGCCGATCAGCGCAATGCCCTGCGCAAGGCGCAACGACAGGGTCACGCCGAGGGTCATGCCGAGGGTCATGCCGAGGGCCACGCCGAGGGTCAGCGGCAAAAGGCCCTGTCCATTGCCCGCGCCCTGCTGGACGTGCTGGACCTGGATACCATCGCCGCCAAGACCGGCCTGAGCGTTGACGAATTGCGGCAATTGCGGAGCGAATCATGAGTAATCGTTTCTGGAGTCCCCTGGTCCGCCAGCTCACGCCTTATGTGCCCGGCGAACAGCCCAAACTTCGCAACCTGGTCAAACTCAACACCAACGAAAACCCCTACGGCCCCTCACCCCAGGTGCTGGAAGCCATCCAGGCCGAGCTGTCCGACGCCCTGCGCCTGTATCCGGACCCGAATGCCGAGCGCCTGAAACAGGCCATTGCCGACTATTACGGCGTCACCCCGGCACAGGTGTTCGTTGGCAACGGCTCCGATGAAGTGCTGGCCCATATCTTCCACGGCCTGTTCCAACATCCCCTGCCACTGCTGTTCCCCGATATCACCTATAGCTTTTACCCGGTGTATTGCGGTCTATACGGTATCGACTTCGTCACCGTGCCGCTGGCCGAGGATTTCAGCCTGCGGATCGCCGACTACCTGCGGCCCAACGGCGGCATCATCTTCGCCAATCCCAACGCGCCCACCGGCTGCCTGCTACCGCTGACGGACATTGCCTGGCTGCTGGAACACAACCCGGACTCCGTGGTGGTGGTTGACGAGGCCTATATCGACTTTGGCGGCGAGACCGCCATTACCCTGGTCGACCGCTATCCCAACCTGCTGGTTACCCAGACTCTGTCCAAGTCGCGCTCGCTGGCCGGACTGCGGGTCGGGCTGGCGGTCGGTCATGCGGATTTGATCGAGGCACTGGAGCGGATCAAGAACAGCTTCAACTCCTACCCGCTCGACCGCCTGGCAATTGCCGGCGCGGTCGCCGCCTTCGCCGATCGCGAGCATTTCCAGCGCTGCTGTCAGGCGGTAATCGACAGCCGTAGCGCACTGGTGCAGGCCCTCGGCGAACTCGGCTTCACAGTACTGCCCTCGGCGGCGAACTTCATCTTTGCCCGCCAGCCGCACCACGACGCCGCCCAACTGGCCGCTGCCCTGCGTGCAGCGGGCATCATCGTCCGGCATTTCCGCCAGCCGCGCATCGATCAATTTCTGCGCATCAGTATCGGCAATCCGGAACAGAACGCCGCATTACTCGCCGCGCTGACGCGCATCCTGGCCAGTGGACATTAACCATGCAGCTGCGCGAACTGGTGGCCTACACCGATCGCCTGCTGGCGGCTGACCGCTTCAGCGACTACTGCCCAAATGGCCTGCAGGTGGAAGGGCGTCCCGAAGTTAAGACCGTGGTGACCGGTGTCACGGCCTGCCAGGCACTGCTCGATGCAGCGGTAGCGCACGCCGCCGATGCCGTACTGGTGCATCACGGCTGGTTCTGGAAAGGCGAAGATCCGCGCGTTCTCGGCATGAAACAGCGCCGGCTCGCCACCCTGCTGCGTCACGACATCAGCCTGATCGCCTATCATCTGCCGCTGGACGTCCATCCCGAACTGGGCAACAACGCGCAACTGGCCCGGGTGCTGGACCTGAGCATCACCGGCAGCACCGGTGGCAATGGTCAAACACCGGGGCTGGTGCTGCTTGGCGAAACCGCCATGCCCATGAGTGGCGTGACATTTGCCGCCCATCTGGCGGCGCGCCTCGGTCGCGAACCGCTGCACATCGCCGGCACCGCTGCACCGATCCGCCGCCTGGCCTGGTGCAGCGGCGCCGCGCAATCCCTGATCGCAGCGGCTCTGGAAGCCGGCGTTGACGGCTTCATCACCGGTGAAGCCGCCGAGCAGACCGTCCATTTCGCCCGCGAAAACAGCCTGCATTTCTTCGCCGCCGGCCATCACGCCACCGAGCGCCATGGCATCCAGGCACTGGGCGCGCACCTGAGCGAACAGACCGGCCTGCACTGCAGATTCATCGATATCGACAACCCGGTTTGAACCGCGCGCCAGCACTTGGGCATCTTTGATGCGACAAGCACATAGACCCCCTCACCCCCCTTGAGTTATAGTTTTGCCGCTCCGTGGAACTCGTGGAAACCGCTACCGGGAGTGCCTGGCGTGCACCCCCCCGGAAACCGCCGGCCGTGGTAAGACGGTCGCTTCCCGACCCAGAACGGCACACGCCAGGACCGCGCGCATCCCTTTCAAAGTAAGAATGGCTAACCATCTCATGAACTATAAATCCACAACAGGAGACTGCGTATGAGTACGGTAGATGACGTCGATCTCGGCAGACGCCGCTTTCTGACCGCTACGGCTACCGTGGTCGGCGGCGTAGGCGTGGCGTTCGTCGCCGTTCCCTTTCTAAAGTCCTGGTCGCCGAGCGAACGCGCCCAGGCCGCTGGCGCGCCGGTGGAAGCGGATATCAGCAAGCTCGAAGAAGGCGCCATGATGACTGTCGAGTGGCGCGGCAAACCGGTCTGGCTGCTGAAACGCACCAAGAAAATGCTGGATGACCTGCCCGGACTCAATGATCAACTGACCGATCCGGCCTCGGCCGTTGCCAGCCAGCAACCCGCGTACGCGCAAAATCCCCATCGCTCCATCAAGCCCGATGTGATGGTTCTGGTCGGCATCTGCACTCATCTGGGCTGCTCGCCGACCTTCCGTCCCGACGTGGCGCCGGCCGATCTGGGCCCGGACTGGAAGGGTGGCTATTTCTGTCCCTGTCACGGTTCGCGCTTTGACCTGGCCGGCCGTGTCTACAAGGGTGTGCCCGCACCGACCAACCTGGTGGTTCCCTCCCACCGGTTTGTCAGTGATTCGCGCGTACTCATTGGCGTTGATCCGGAGGCTGCATAATGGCAAATACACAAGGCACGACCGGTCTGGTCGGCTGGATTGACGAGCGCTTTCCGCTGACCAAGATGGTGCGTGAGCACCTGACCGAATACTACGCACCCAAGAACTTCAACTTCTGGTACTTCTTCGGCTCGCTGGCCATCCTGGTGCTGGTCAATCAGATCCTCACCGGCATCTGGCTGACCATGAACTACAAGCCCTCCGCCGCTGAAGCCTTCGCCTCGGTCGAGTACATCATGCGTGATGTCAACTGGGGCTGGCTGATCCGCTATATGCATTCCACTGGCGCCTCGGCCTTCTTCATCGTCGTCTACCTGCACATGTTCCGCGCCCTGATCTACGGCTCCTACAAGAAGCCGCGCGAACTGATCTGGATCTTCGGCGTGCTGATCTTCCTGTGCCTGATGGCCGAAGCCTTCATGGGTTACCTGCTGCCCTGGGGCCAGATGTCCTACTGGGGCGCCCAGGTAATCATCAACCTGTTCAGCGCCATTCCCGGTATCGGTCCGGATCTGTCGGTGTGGATTCGCGGCGACTTCGTGGTCTCCGACGCCACTCTGAACCGCTTCTTCTCACTGCACGTCATTGCCCTGCCGCTGGTGCTGGTCGGCCTGGTCGCCGCACACATCATTGCCCTGCATGAAGTTGGCTCCAACAATCCCGACGGCGTTGAAATCAAGAAGACCAAGGGCGCGGACGGCAAGCCGCTGGACGGCATTCCCTTCCATCCCTACTACACCGTCAAGGACCTGGTCGGCGTAGTGGTGTTCCTGATCTTCTTCTCGATCGTGATCTTCTTCATGCCCGAGATGGGCGGCTATTTCCTTGAGCATCCCAATTTCGACCCGGCCGATCCGCTCAAGACCCCACCGCACATTGCTCCGGTGTGGTACTTCACGCCGTTCTACGCCATCCTGCGCGCGGTGCCGTCCTTCGCCGGTACCCAGGTATGGGGCGTGCTGGCCATGGGTGCGGCGATTGTCATGCTGTTCTTCCTGCCCTGGCTGGACCGCAGCCCGGTGAAGTCGATCCGCTACCGGGGTTTCCTGTTCAAGCTGGTTCTGGCCGCGTTCGTCGTCTCGTTCCTGATCCTGGGCTATCTGGGCGCGCTGCCGACGACCCCGGAGCGCACCACCCTGGCGCAGGTTTGCTCGGTGATCTACTTCGCGTTCTTCTTCGTGCTGCCGATCCTGCCAGCAATTGAAAAGACCAAGCCCGTACCGGAAAGGGTGACCGAAAAATGAAAAAAATCGTTCTCGCACTCGCCCTGCTCGTGCTGCCGGGTTTGAGCCTTGCCGCGACTGCCGGCTATCCGCTGATGAAGGCGCCAATTGACCTGCACGACAAGCCCTCGCTGCAGCGCGGCGCCAAGCTGTTCGTCAACTACTGCATGGGCTGCCACTCGCTGGAGCACCAGCGCTATAACCGCATGGCCCGCGACATCGGCCTAACCGATGAAGAGGTCAAGGCAAACCTGATCTTCACCGGCGCCAAGGTTGGCGATCTGATGAAGAACGCCATGCCCAAGGCTGCGGCCAAGCAGTGGTTCGGCGTCACTCCGCCCGATCTGACCGTGATCGCCCGCTCGCGTGGCGTTGATTACCTCTACACCTACCTGCAGACCTTCTATCAGGATCCAACCCGGCCGTTTGGCGTCAACAACGCCGTGTTCCCCAATGCTGGCATGCCACATGTGCTGTGGCAGTTGCAGGGGATGCAGAAAGCGGTCTATGAGGTTCACAAGGATCATGAGGGCAACGAGACCAAGGTGCTCACGGGCTTTGAACTGGTGCAGCCAGGTAGCATGAGCGCGCCGCAGTTCAAGGAATCGATGGCCGATCTGGTGAACTTCCTGGCGTATGCCGGCGAGCCGATCAAGCTCGAACGGCAGAAGGTCGGCATCTGGGTGCTGCTGTTCCTCGGTCTGGCCTTTGTGGTGTTCTACCTGCTCAAGAAAGAGTATTGGAAGGATATTCACTAAGGACCACGCGCCGCCGGTGCGCCGCGCGCGCCGGTGGTTGCGGTCCACCGCTCCCCTGTTCTCCTACCCTCCTGCGCAAGACCCATGACTTCAAGCCGGCCCTACCTGATCCGCGCCCTGTACGAATGGATCGACGATAACGGTCTGACTCCGCATCTGCTGGTCAACGCTGAATATCCGGGCGTTGAAGTGCCCCGGCAGCATGTCCACGAAGGGCGGATCGTCCTGAACATCAACCCTTCGGCCGTGCGTGATCTGCGGCTGGGCAATGAATGGATTGAATTCAGTGCCCGTTTCGGTGGCATCGCGCGCCTGGTGCGGATTCCGCTGGCTGCGGTACAGGCCATCTATGCCCGGGAAAATGGCCAGGGCATGGCGTTTGGCGATGAAACGCTGGATGAAAATCAGCCTGAAACCGATTCGCAACCGGAGCCGGAACCACCGACGCCCTCCGGGCCGGCCCGTCGTCCGGTGCTCAAGATCGTCAAGTAAGCCACTGCTGCCTCAGGCCCCGGCCGGTATCAGTTGATGTACTCAAACAGCGTGACCACATGGCGCACGCCGCTGACCTGGCTGACGACATCGGTTGCGGCATCAGCCTCGACCGGGCGCACCAGTCCCATCAGATACACCACGCCGCGCGCCGTGACCACCATGACCCGGGTCGGATCAAAGTCGGGAATCTGGTTGATCTGAAACAGCGCGGTCTTGACCTTGGTGCTCAGCAGAGCGTCGCTGCTTTGCTCGGATAGCGAACTCGGCGGCGCTACGACCAGTTCGTTATGCACCAGGCGCACCGGCGGTTCGTTGAGCTGATAGGCAATCCGGCCGGCATCCTGACGGACCGGCTCCGAAATCACCTCGCCGGTCAGTAGCACCACCCCGTTATAGCAATTGACGCTGATCTGATTCCCGGGCGGCAACTGCGCATTCAGCCGATCAAAGAGTTTAAATTCGGTGGTCTGGTCATCCACCAGGGTACCGGTGGTGCGCCGATCATGCACCACGCTGATACCGGTCGCCGCGCCGCTGATCAGCAGGCCGGCGCAACCACTGAGCGCCAATGCCAGTAACGCGGCGCCTGCTGCGCGCAACCATTCATTCATCCGGTTTCTCCGCCAAAGAGCTGCTGATCCAGCAGATCACAAAGACAGTGCACGATCAGGATATGAGTCTCCTGAATCCGCGCTGTCACCGTCGCGCTGACCCGAATCTCGACATCGTCGCGGCCAAGCTGGCCGGCAATACGGCCACCGTCGCGCCCGGTCAGGGCCACGGTCACCAGGCCGAGCGCTTGCGCCGCCGTAATGGCTGCGGCGACATTCGGCGAATGGCCACTGGTCGAGATTGCCAGCAGCACATCGCCACGCCGCCCGAGCGCCTGGACCTGACGCGCGAATACCTGCTCGAAGGCGTAGTCATTGGCGATCGAGGTCAGCGCCGAGCTGTCGGTAGTCAGGGCAATGGCCGCCAGCCCCGGCCGTTCGATCTCGAAGCGGTTGACCAGTTCCGCGGCGAAGTGCTGGGCATC
>RXIX01000093.1 GCA_003989075.1 Candidatus Competibacteraceae bacterium
CCCGCGCCGCGATCCACGTCTCGGCAACGGCCCGGGCCCGGGCATCATCTTCAAGGACCGTCGCCAGCGTATCGACCGCGCGCACCTGGACCCGTTCCAGGGCGTGCTCGACCACGACGGCGATATCGGTAAAGCGGATGCGCTGCTCCAGGAAAGCCTGCACGGCGATCTCATTGGCCGCGTTCAGAATCGCCGGTGCGCTGCCACCCGCGGCCAGCGCGGCAAAGGCCAGGCGCAGACAGGGGAAACGGGCAAAATCCGGCGCCTGGAATTCCAGCGCCTTCAGCCGGGTAAAATCCAGAAACGGCACGCCGGACGCCAGCCGCTGCGGCCAGGCCAGGGCATGGGCAATGGGGGTGCGCATATCCGGATTGCCCAGTTGCGCCAACACCGAGCCGTCCGCGTACTCCACCATTGAGTGAATCACGCTCTGCGGGTGCACCACGACTTCGATGCGTTCGGCGGGCGCGGCAAACAGCCAGTGGGCCTCGATCAGTTCCAGGCCCTTGTTCATCATGGTGGCGGAATCCACCGAGATCTTGCGGCCCATGTTCCAGTTGGGATGGGCGCAGGCCTGCTCTGGCGTCACTGCAGCCAGACTGGCCAGCGGCGCGCTGCGGAATGGGCCACCGGAACCGGTCAGCAAAATGCGGCGCACCCCGGCGCCATCAAGACCGGCGCCAGCGAAATCCGCCGGCAGGCACTGGAAAATCGCGTTGTGTTCGCTGTCGATCGGCAGCAGCTCGGCGCCGTGGGCGCGCACCGCTGCCATGAACAGCGGCCCCGCCATCACCAGCGCTTCCTTGTTGGCCAGCAACACCCGCTTGCCAGCCCGGGCCGCCGCCAGCGTCGGCAACAGGCCCGCAGCGCCGACAATCGCCGCCATGACCACCTGGACGGCAGGCAATGCCGCGACCTGCTCCAGCCCAGCCACGCCGGACAGCACCTCGACCTGCGCACCTGCCGCGCGCAAGCGCGAACGCAGGGATTCAGCCGCCGCCGCATCGGCCATGACGGCATAATCGGGCGCATGGACCCGGCATTGCTGGAACAGGCCCTCAACATCGCGGTGCGCAGTCAGGGCGACTATGCGGAAGCGTTCGGCATGGCGTTGCAACACATCCAGGGTGCTGACGCCAATCGAGCCGGTCGAGCCGAGAATGGTGACACCCTGCAGCGCGCTCATGCCGGCATATCCATCCAGTACAGCCCGGCCAGGAATACCGGCGCGGCGGCGGTCAGGCTGTCCACCCGATCCAGCACGCCACCATGCCCGGGCAGCAGCGTACCACTGTCCTTCACGCCGCACTGCCGCTTCAGCATGCTCTCGAACAAATCCCCGACGATGGAAAAGCCAGCGGTGACCACGCACAGCGCCAGAAACAGCGGCCAGCGTGCACCGATTGGCAAAGCCAGCAGACCCGCCACGGCCAGCAGCAAGGTCATTGCCGCTGCACCGGCCACGCCTTCCCAGGTCTTGCCGGGACTGATGGCCGGCGCCAGCCGGCGCTGCCCCCAGCGCCGCCCGGCGAAATAGGCGCCCACGTCCGCTCCCCAGATCAGCAGCAGCAGAAACAGCACATAGTGACCGGAATCGGGCTGACCTTGCTTGCGCAACCCCAGCAGCGCCACCCAGGTCAGTACCAGCACGACCGCGCCCACCGCGCCAATCAGCGCCGGCGCATCGCGCCGTTGTGGATGGCGGCTGTAAGACCACAGCCAGCCGCACAATACGCACCAGCCCAGCACGCCCAGGCTCATCAATCCACCCGCCACGGCTGCATGCAGCGGCCACAGCGCCAAAATCAGCGCCAGAATGCCGCCGACATAGAGCAGGCGCGCGCGCGTCTCCACCAGTTGCGCCAGCCGCGCCCATTCCCAGGCCGCAGGCAGAATCATCAGCAGCAGCGCCGCACCAAAGCCCGTGACCGGCAGCTTCAGCACCGCCCAGACCACCAGCACCGCGAGGATGCTCGCGGTAATCACGCGCTGTTTAAGCATCGGTGCTCCGCGTCACTTGTTCAGCGGTTTGCCCAAAGCGCCGCTGCCGGCGCACGAATGCGGCACAGGCTAGGTCGAATGCATCGGCGTCGTAATCCGGCCACAGCCGATCCGTGAAATACAGTTCGGTATAGGCCAGTTGCCAGAGCAGGAAATTGCTGATGCGCTGCTCGCCGCCGGTGCGAATGAACAGATCCGGCTCCGGCAGCTCCGCCAGACAGGTATAGCGGTGCACCAGGTCAGGCACCACGTCCGCCGGCTGCAGGCGGCCTGCGGCCACGTCGCTGGCGATGCGCCGCGCCGCCTGGGTGATATCCCAGCGGCCACCGTAATTGGCGGCGATGTTCAGGTTCAGGCCGGTATTGCCGGCGGTGCGCTGCTCGGCCTTGGTGATATACGTCTGCAGGATTGTGGAAAAGGCGCTCTGATCACCGATGAAGCGCAGCCGCACGTTGGCCGCATCCAGACGCCGGATCTCGCTGCGCAGCGTGGTTAGGAACAGGCGCATCAGCACATCGACCTCGGGGCGCGGCCGCTGCCAGTTCTCGCTGCTGAAGGCAAACAGGGTCAGGGCTTCAATGCCGCGCTCGCTGCAGGCCTGCACGATGCGGCGCACCGCCTTGGCCCCTTCACGGTGGCCCGCAGTGCGCGGCAGGGAGCGCTGTTGCGCCCAGCGGCCATTGCCATCCATAACGATGGCGACATGACGGGGCAGGGAGGCCGGCGGCGGGCCTTGCGCATCGTTCGTCGGCATCCGAAGCAATCTATCCTGGTCTCGTGGCAGAAGGGCGCGGAACAGCGCCCTCAAATTTCCATCAACTCCGCTTCCTTGGTAGCCAGAATCCGGTCGATCTCCTGAATATGACGATCGGTCAGCTTCTGGATCTCATCCTGAGCCTGGCGATCGGCATCCTCGCTGATCTTCTTGTCCTTGAGCAGGGCCTTGAGCTGGCCATTGGCGTCGCGGCGAATATTGCGCACGGCAACCTTGGCACCCTCGCCTTCGTGGCGCACTACTTTCACCAGATCACGGCGCCGCTCCTCAGTCAGCGGCGGCAGCGGAATGCGAATCGAAGTACCCGCAGTAGCCGGATTCAGACCCAGGTCCGAAGTCATGATGGCCTTCTCGATCGGCCCGACCATGTTGCGCTCCCAGGGCGTCACCAGCAGGGTACGGGCATCGGAAACGGCCACCGAGGCGACCTGATTCAGCGGCATTTCGCTGCCATAGTAGCTGACCGTGATGTGATCGAGCAGGCTGGCGTGGGCGCGACCGGTACGCAGCTTGGTCAGGTCATGCTTGAGATTATCCACGCTCTTGACCATGCGCGCGGTCACTTCTTTTTTGATATCGTCGATCATGATCGTCACTCCCGTGCCACGGTGGTGCCCACGTCCTCGCCGCACACGATCCGCACCAGATCACCATGGCGATTGATGTTGAAGACTTTCAGCGGCATGTTGTT
Source organism: Candidatus Competibacteraceae bacterium (assembly GCA_003989075.1). Taxonomy (GTDB): domain Bacteria; phylum Pseudomonadota; class Gammaproteobacteria; order Competibacterales; family Competibacteraceae; genus RXIX01. Next base: position 3,468 of record RXIX01000093.1, read on the forward strand.
CTCGCGGCACATCACCAGCGCGGTGGCATCCATCACCTGCAGACGGCGCGTGAGCGCTTCGTCGTAGGTCAGCCGCTCATAGCGCACCGCGTCGGCATTCTTGACGGGATCAGCGGTATAGATGCCATCCACCTTGGTGGCCTTGAGCATCACATCGGCGCAGATCTCGATCGCGCGCAGACTGGCAGCGGAATCCGTGGTAAAGAAGGGATTACCGGTACCGGCGGCGAAGATCACGACCCGCCCCTTCTCCAGATGCCGAATGGCACGCCGCCGGATGTAATCCTCGCAGACCTGATTAACGCGCACCGCCGACATCACCCGGGTGAATACGCCCAGCCGCTCCAGGGTATCCTGCATAGCCAGCGAGTTCATCACCGTAGCCAGCATGCCCATGTGATCCGCGGTCACCCGATCCATGCCGGCCTCGGCCAGTCCAGCACCCCGGAACAGGTTGCCGCCGCCGATCACCATGCCGACCTCGACGCCGCGCTGGCACAGCTCGCGCACTTCGCCGGCGATGCGGATCAGCACCCCAGGATCGATACCGAAACCACCCTCGCCCATCAGCGCCTCGCCGCTGAGCTTGAGAAGAATGCGCTTGAACACTGGTCTGGAATCCTGGATCAACATCGCACAACTCGACTCGCTGAAAGTGGGCGGATTTTACTGCATACGGGACACGCCGGCCATGGCAGCGCGCGAATACCCGCTGCCCGGCACGGCGGTCATCATCAGTTGCCTTGCACCTGCGCCATGACCTCGGCGGCGAAGTTGTCGGCCTTTTTCTCGATGCCCTCACCGAGCTCGAAGCGAACAAAGCGCAGCACCGCAGCCTTGTGCGCCTTGAGCAGGTTGCCGACACTCTGTTCAGGATCCTTGACAAAGGGCTGTCCGAGCAGGGTCACTTCCTCCAGGTACTTGCGCACCCGGCCCTCGACCATCTTCTCGATAATGTTGGCCGGCTTGCCGCTGGTTGCGGCCTGGGCGGCATAGATGTCCTTTTCCTTGGCGATCAGATCAGCCGGTACATCAGCAGCGCTGACGCACAGCGGTCGGCTGGCCGCTACATGCATGGCGATATCCCGGGCCAGATCGGCATCGCCGCCTTCCAGCTCCACCACCACGCCGATGCGGGTGCCGTGCAGGTAGTAGTTGAGCACACCCTTTTCGCTGGCCAGCCGCGCGAAACGGCGCACATTGATGTTCTCGCCGATCTTGGCGATGCAGTCGCGCCGGTTCTGCTCGACACTGCGACCATCAGCCATGCTGGTTTCCAGCAGCGCGTCCATGTCGGCCGGAGCAGCCGCCAAGGCGACCTCGGCTACGGCACTGGCGAAGGCGCGGAAGTCATCATTCTTGGTCACAAAATCGGTTTCGCAGTTGACCTCGGCCACGGCGATCGCCTGGCCGGCCTCGGCGATGACGATCAGGCCCTCGGCAGCGACCCGGCTGGCTTTCTTGTCAGCCTTGGCCTGGCCGGCCTTGCGCATCAGTTCAACCGCGGCATCGATATCGCCCGTGGTCTCCTGCAGGGCTCTCTTGCATTCCATCATGCCCGCGCCCGTGCGCTCGCGCAGTTCCTTGACGAGTGCCGCCGTGATTTCCGCCATGCTTGCTTACCTCTGAACTGTCAGAACGTGAAACTTGGAAAAACCTGAATATCAAAATTGGGAAAAACCATCGTTCGCACCTGGCAAAACCGGCACCCCCGGGCATCGCTGACTACACCAGCCCCGGGATGCCGCCGCGCGCACCAGGCAGTGCGCGCCGCCCGGATGACTCAGGCGCTGCCTTCCGCCGACTGGCTCTCTTCCTCGGGGATTTCGACGAACTCTTCCTGGGCACCGCGACCGGTGTTGAGCAGGTCGCGCCCTTCGCTGATCGCCTCGGCGATGCCACCGACATAGAGCTGAATGGCGCGAATGGCGTCGTCGTTGCCGGGGATGACGTAGTTGATGCCATCGGGCGAGTTGTTGGTATCGACCACGCCAATCACCGGAATGCCAAGCTTATTGGCTTCCTGAATCGCGATGCGCTCGTGGCCGACGTCAATCACGAACAGGGCATCAGGCAGGCTGCCCATGTCCTTGATGCCACCCAGGCTGCGCTCCAGCTTGTCGGTCTCGCGGCGCAGGCCGATGACTTCCTTCTTGGCCAGGCGGTCAAAGGTGCCTTCCTGCGCCATCACCTCCAGATCCTTCAGGCGCTTGATGGATTGGCGCACGGTCTTGAAATTGGTGAGCATGCCGCCCAGCCAGCGGTAATTGACATAGGGCATACCGCAGCGGATGGCGGCTTCGGCGGTCGCTTCGCGCGCCGAACGCTTGGTGCCGACGAACAGAATCTTGCCGCCCTTGGAGGCCATGCGCCCGACGAAATTGAGCGCGTCCAGGTACAGGGGCAGGGTTTTTTCAAGGTTGACGATATGAATCTTGTTGCGCGCCCCGAAGATATAGGGCGCCATCTTGGGATTCCAGTAGCGGGTCTGGTGGCCGAAGTGCACACCGGCTTCGAGCATCTGGCGCATGGACATGGTGGCCATGGCGGTTTCTCCTGGGATAATTTTAAGGGGTTTGGCCTCCATCCGCCCCGAACGGCGACCCCTTGCGGAGCACCCGGCCGCCCGTGCCGGCGAATGTGAGAAGTGGAAAGCCAGATAGGGTTTGCCTGAAAGGCGCGCGCTTTATACCATGCTTTGTTTGCGAAAACCAAATGAACTACCGCGCGCCAGGCGGAGTCCGATCGGCGGCAAACCCTCTGCGTACCCGCCCTGCCGCAGCCGGCCGTTGTGCCCTGGATGTGAACCCATGTTTCAGAAATCCCCCAAGAGACCCATGAGCATCACCCTCAAGACCGCCGACGAAATTGACAAGATGCGCGTGGCCGGGCGCCTCGCGACCGAAGTACTGCGCATGATCCGCCCGCATGTCCGCGAGGGCATCACCACTGATGAACTCGATCGCCTCTGCCATGACTACATGGTCAATGTTCAGCAGGCGATTCCGGCACCGCTCAACTACCGCGGGTTTCCCAAATCAATCTGCACCTCACCTAATCATGTGGTTTGCCACGGCATTCCCGGGCCGCGCAAACTGAAGAAGGGCGACGTGCTCAACATCGACATTACCGTGATCAAGGACGGCTATCACGGCGACACCAGCCAGATGTTTGCCGTCGGCACGCCACCGCTGGCGGCACAGCGCGTGTGCCAGGTGGCCTATGAATGCCTGTGCATCGGCATCGGCATGGTGCGCCCCGGCCAGCGCCTGGGCGATATCGGCCATGCGATTCAACGCCACGCCGAGGCCCAGCACTGCTCGGTGGTGCGCGAGTACTGCGGTCATGGCATCGGCCGCAACTTCCACGAAGACCCGCAGGTGCTGCACTATGGCACACCCGGCACCGGCGTCGAACTGGAACCCGGCATGACCTTCACCATCGAGCCGATGATCAATGCCGGCAAGCGCCATGTGAAGCTGCTGCCGGATGGCTGGACCGTGGTCACCAAGGACCACAGCATCTCGGCCCAGTGGGAACACACGGTGCTGGTCACCGCAACCGGCTACGAAATCCTCACCCTGCTGCCTGGCGAAACCCTTTGAATCAGCAAATCAGCGCGTTTCCCGTCCGAGCGCCCCCTTCCGCGGAGGTCTGCCTGCATGATCGTTCCTGATATCGCGTCGCGCCCCGGCGCGCCGCTGTCCTTCATCGCCAACCCACCGTGCGATGGCCTGCGCTGGAATGAGATTGCGCTGTTCGACGCGGCTGCCTTTGCTCAGGATCTGAGCGCTGCCACCAGTCCGCTGACGCCGTTTCGCAACCTGATCAAGCACAGCGATGCCCGCCTGCGTGAACTGTTCCAGCAGGGCACCCCGGCGCATGAACTGGTCCCGGCCCGCGCCCGCCTAATGGACGATCTGCTGCTGTGCGCCTGGCAGCGCTTTTTTGCCGCCGATACGCCCAATCTGGCACTGGTCGCGGTCGGCGGTTATGGCCGTGGCGAACTGCATCCCGGTTCGGACGTGGATATCCTGATTCTGCTCGGCGAGCGGGCCATTGAGCAGCACCGCTCCGGTCTGGAGGATTTTCTCACCTTCCTGTGGGATATCGGCCTGGAGGTTGGCCATAGCGTGCGCACCGTCGAGGACTGTGCCCGCGAAGGCGCCGCCGATATCACCGTCGCCACCAGCCTGATGGAAGCGCGCCTGCTGATTGGCGCACTGGATCTGTTCGAGCAGATGCGCGCCGTCACCGGTCCTGACCGCATCTGGCCGGATGCGGCGTTCTTCGAAGCCAAGCAGCGCGAACGCCAGCAGCGCTGCCACCGCTACAACGAGACCGCCTTCAATCTGGAACCGAATATCAAGGAAGGACCCGGCGGCCTGCGCGACATGCAGATGATCGGCTGGGTGGCCAAACGGCATTTTGGCGCCAGCACCCTGCAGGAACTGGTCAGCCACGGCTTTCTCAGTCCAAACGAGTACGACGAACTGATTGAATGCCGCAACTTTCTCTGGCAGATCCGCTTTGCTCTGCACACCCTGACCGGCCGGCGCGAGGATGTGCTGCTCTTTGAGCACCAGCGGCGCATCGCCCAGCAGTTTGGCTATCAGGATCAGGATCAGAATCTGGCCGTTGAGCAGTTCATGCAGCGCTATTACCGCACTGTAAACGCGCTCAGCCGCCTGAACGAAATGCTGCTGCAACTGTTCGAGGAAGCGATTCTACTGGCTGACGATCCCGGCGAGCCGACGCCGATCAATCGCCGCTTTCAGGTGCGCCGTGGCTATCTGGAAGTCACCCGGCCCAACGTATTTCTGCGCTATCCGTTCGCCCTGCTGGAAATCTTCCTGCTCCTGCAGCAGCACCCGGAGATCAAGGGCATCCGTGCCGCCACTATCCGTCTGATCCGCGATCACCGCCCGCTGATCGATGAAAAATTCCGCAACGACGTGCGCCCACGCAGCCTGTTCATGGAAATCCTGCGCCAACCCTATGGCGTCACGCAGCAACTGCGGCTGATGAATGCCTATGGCGTATTGCCGGCCTATCTGCCGGCCTTTGGCCATATTGTCGGACGCATGCAGTACGACCTGTTCCACGCCTATACCGTCGATCAGCACATTTTGTTTGTAGTACGCAACCTGCGCCGCTTCTTCCTGCCGCAGTTCGCCCAGCACCTGCCGCACTGCAACGCGATCATGGAGCGCCTGCCCAAGCCGGAACTGCTGTATATCGCCGGCCTGTATCACGACATCGGCAAGGGCCGTGGCGGCGACCATTCCGAACTGGGTGGCTACGAGGCCGAGCAGTTCTGCCGCCAGCACGGCCTGAGCAGTTTCGATACCCGTCTGGTGGCCTGGATGGTGCGCCATCACCTGACCCTGTCGCTCACTGCGCAGAAGAAGGATATCCACGACCCGGATGTGATCCACGCCTTCGCCCGGCAGATGGGCGACCAGATGCATCTGGACTATCTGTATCTGCTCACCGTAGCCGACATTCGCGCCACCAATCCCAAGCTGTGGAACACCTGGCGGGCATCGTTGCTCTGGCAGTTGTACGAAGCGACGCGGCGGGCCTTGCGGCGCGGCCTGGACAGTCCGATCGACAAGGAAGAACGCATCCGCGAGGTGCAGACGCAGGCACGGCGGCGCTTGCAGGGCGCCCAGATTGCCGCAGAACGCATCGATGCGGTCTGGGAAGGCTTTGGCGACGATTACTTCCTGCGCCACTCCGCCGACGAGATCACCTGGCACACACGCGCCATTCTCAAGCGTGGCCATGACGAGCGCTCGCTGGTGATGGCCCGTGACGATCCCGGTCGCGGCGGCACCGAGATTTTCATTTACACCCGCGACCAGGACAACCTGTTCGCCCTGATCACCTCGATTCTCGATCAGCTCGGCCTGACCATTCTTGACGCGCGGATCATGACCGGGCACAGCGGCTACACCCTCGACAGTCTGACCGTGCTGGAGGATTCCGGGCTGCCGATCCAGAACCGTGGCCGGATCAAGGAAATCACCACCAATCTGCTGCATTACCTGAACCAGCCCGACGCCGTGCCACCGATGCCCAGCCGGCATATTTCGCGCATTCAGCGCGCCTTTCAGATGCCGACCTGGGTTTCATTCCGCGAGGACGCCGCCAATGGCCGCACCGTGGTCGAGCTGATTTCCTGGGACCGGCCCGGCCTGCTGTGCCGGGTTGGGCAGGCGTTCATGGAATGCGGCGTCCAGGTACATAACGCCAAGATTGTCACCATTGGCGCCCGGGTCGAGGACGTATTCTTTGTCACCGATCGCGAAAACCGGCCGCTGAACGATGCCCGCAAATACGCGGCACTGCGTCAGGCGCTGGTCGATCAACTGGATTCGGGCGAGGATTATTAGAAGAAGCTGTCAACACCACAACACCAAGGAGCTTGCACCATGTCGCTTTGCACCCGTTCCACGCTGTCGCTAGCCCTGCTGTTCCTGAGCGCGCCCGTTTTCAGCGCCCCCGAGATCGTTCCCAAAGATGGCTACTGCCCGACGGGCTATCACACCGAAGGCCGCTATTGCGTCAGCAACCGCGGCAACCAGAATGCACCTGAAGCTATTGCCAAGGACGGCTACTGTCCGAGCGGCTATCACACCGAAGGCCGTTATTGCGTCAGCAATCGCGGCAGCCAGGATGCGCCCACCGCCATTCCCAAGGATGGCTATTGCCCGAGTGGTTTCCACACCGAAGGCCGCTATTGCGTCAGCAACCGGCATTGAGCGACTGAGCGGTTGAGCGGCAATCCGCAATAAGTGCTCACTCTGGCTATCCGGCTGGTTGGTAGCCAGAGCGAACGCAGATGCATCACAGTGCCTGCGGCGCGCAACCCAGTTCGGTTATGACTCATCTTCAGTATCTGCTATCCACGCTTGGATTCCGCTTCGCGATCAGCGGTGCACACGCCGCGCGAACCATGGTTGGTGGATGCGGCGCAAGCGCCTTATCCACCCTACCCGCGAAGTAAAACCAGGGTGAAGCAGGAGGCGCCGGGCTGGATCAAGCGACATGGCGTATTTGAATATCTGCGGCACTTGCCGCAGCTTGCCCAGCCTGGCGGCAACCCCCTCCCGGGCGGGAGAGGGTGTGCAATGCTTAGGCGGCGTACTGCGCGGCAACGAAATCCCAGTTGACCAGATTCCAGAACGCCTCGACATACTTGGGCCGCAGATTACGATAGTCGATGTAATAGGCGTGTTCCCAGACATCGCAGGTCAGCAGCGCGGTCTTGCCGCTGGTCATCGGCGTGCC
>RXIX01000094.1 GCA_003989075.1 Candidatus Competibacteraceae bacterium
CGTACCGGATGAGCCGGTCACTCGCACAGTACGGACAGCGTAAGGTGAGGGTTACCATGATCGTACCTTTCGTGGATAAGCTTGATCCTTTCAGTCTATAACATCCAAATTTGAACCACTACCCCATCGCCGGTAACGACAAGAGGCTCAGCAGAGTCGTCCATACCATAATTTTCCTCAAGAAATCGCTCCTGTCACTGCTTCAGACAGCACTTTCCGCCAGGCGATCTAACTCCGTGAGATTTTGCTCAATCGTGGCGCAGATTTTATCCAGCGGCAAATCGTTAGGATCATCACCAAATGGATCTTCAATCTCAACGCCAATTTCTTCAACGCCGATGAACGCATAACTCACTAACGCCGTGGCTAATATGCTCCACCAACCCATTGCTGCAACCATCGGCAAGGAAATTGTCAGGCAAAACAGGCTCAGAAAGCGTTTGAGATGCAGCACATAAGCAATCGGCAGTGGCGTATTGCGAATCCGTTCACAACCGCCTAGACAGCGGGTGAGTTCGCCAAGACTGGGATGCAAAAGGAGAAGGCGCTGTTCGGTGAGCAAACCTTGCGCCGCGCATTGGCCAAGAATGGCGGCTATCAAAGACAGCGTTGCCAGTGCAGGATGATTCGCGCCCTCAATGTGCTGCTGGTCTTCGGGCAACAGAAACGGCTTTAATTCCGGCCAGTTTTGGATTTGACGCAGCCGTTGTTTGGTCAAGATTGGAAAGGCAATCAGCAAATTGATGAGCCGCTGCCGGATTGCGGCGGTATCAGGATGCGGCGCCAGATAAGCCAGGATGCTCATGCTCAGGAAGCGCGTTTGATTGGTGATCTCACCCCACAGTTTTCGTCCTTCCCAAAAGCGGTCATAGGCGGTATTGGTGCGAAAGACCAAGAGAAGGCCCAAGGCGACACCCACCACTGCCCACGGGGTGCTTGGAATGTCTTTCAAGTTGATGACTTGTAGTTGATGCAGTCCAGCAATGACGGCGCTTACCAAGGTAAAAATGGCAATTCTCGAAATGATGCTGCGGATGACGGAGCCGTTAAACGTCACCAGCAAGGCTAACCAGTTTTTATTGTCATATTCGATCATTCGTTATCCTCTGCATAGTTGGATACATCAAAACGCTTGAACATCCTCAATCTGGCCGTTCGCTTTATACTTGCAGATAGCCGGTTTAGCTCCAGCATAAGCGCCATAAGAATTTTTGCCATTCATGCTAAACAGAATCTCTTTACGACCACTGGGATAAACATTGACGAAGGCACCGCCTTCTATCCTCAAACTGTCTGGATCTTTGTATTTATAAATGGATTTAATAGCAGTCAGGCATTGTTCAGCTTCCGCATCTGTCGCCTTACGAGTTGTTGATGGTTTTCCTGTTTCAATTTTCAGATCCGTCCCGGTAGCATCAGCACATTCCGTCTGCTGATAAATAGGTTTTCCATTCGGACCTGGGCACTTATGGACAGTTTGCCCAATCGCAGGCGTAACTGTGAAGATAAAGATCAAAGTAAAGATTCCCATCATTGTATTCATATGAATTACATGACGCTTACTTTAGCCAAAGTTTTTACCACTTTTGCAATGTTGTTGATATCATTCAGGCTTCGTTTTCATTGAGACCGTTTTTTGATACCGCTGCGGGCTTGACCGTGACCGTCCATGCTTCAGGTGACAGGCCCATGGTTGCTACTGCCCGTTGGCAAAAGCGGTGGATGCTGATAGCGCCGAGGTTGGTTTCTATGAAATAGCCATGGCTGCCGAGCGGCTTGGGCGTTCTAAACGCTTGCCCCTGCGTGGCGATGTAATGCGGATATTGCTCCAGTACCGTTTGAAAGCGGGCCTGATCATGCGCGGCCAAGATCTCTAGTGTGGTGCTCAGGACTTCACGCCAGGTTTTCACTGGCGTGGTGACGCCTAATACCGTCACACTGTTTGGTGTAGTACCGGTTACGACGTTACCGTCAAGCACTGCCTCGGCGGTGTCACCAAAAGACGGCCAGCACTGGATCGCCCGTTCGGTTAATGCTACCGCCCGTTGTTCAATATCGGCCAGTCGCCATTGGTGGACAGTCTGGAAATAGCCATTCAATTCCAAATGGCTTTCGGCAAAACGCCGGCGCTTTTCGGCAAACGGACTGTTGGACAAGCCGCTGTTATCACCGGTCAAGGTCAGGTTACCGATTGTGTGCAAGTACAGATCGTGAACCGTTGACCAGTCGCTGCCCAAATGCGCTTTCCACTCGTCGGTCAGGGTTTGCGGCATGACGTGTTCAATGGTCAGCGGCGCGAAATGGACCGGTTCGCGGTGCCGATAGCTGTCTTCCAAGGTTTCCAACAAAAACTTTGATTTTCTCTCCAAGCCGCCTTTGCCATAGAGCTTCACAGTCGGCAAGCGCACCCGGAATTGGGCGTCGCTGGGGTATTTCTTGGCTTGCAGGGTCCGTTTGAGTGCCTGCCCAAAGTCGCCCGTCGCTTGTTGTTGGGTCTGGCGGTACAGCAATGGAAAAATCTTGTTCAACTCGCTGGTGGGCGCTCCGCAGACAAAGCGTCGCACCAGATAGTTTTCCAGCGTCCACAGCACATCCAGAAACGCTTGGGCGGTGAGGGTCTGCCGGGCGTAATCGTGATAGACATTCAGCAGAAACGGGTAAACCGTAGTCACGTCCAACCGGTTGAGCCGGGTGAGCGCGGTGGAGAGTGCCCGGTGCTTTTCTTGTGCGGGTTGCCGCAACTTGGCGTAATAGCGCGCGAACGTCGCCAGTTCCTCAAGCGCCGCTCGCGAGTCGCTTTGCGCCAAGCTGTTCTTGAGGGTCACGTAGACTTCGGACTGTTTGACGAACGCGCCGGCCCTAATCAGGTAATGACGAACATACTCGGTCAGGTCATCACCCATGGCGGTCTGCATCGGCAACCAATATTCTTGGTATAGCGCTTCCTGTTGATCAGTCGGAATACGCATGAACAGGTAGTTGCGGATTAAATCAGCCTCGGTCAGCTTGTGGCCTTTGAAGTTAAGGCTCTCGAACACCAGATAAGGGTTGTCGGTCGCGGCTAAGGTGATGGTGACGACGGCCAGCCGATCTACGATGCTACTCAATACGTCTCTCAATCTTGGATTATCTGCCCGGTTCAGCTTATTCGTGTAGAAATCATAGCACTGACACAACTGATGATCGGGATGCGGGATTCGGTTTTGGATTAAGTGTTGAAAAGCAGTCCGGTCGCTTTGCGACAGTAGCAGCTTGTAATAATCATCGCCTTTTCTGAAGCGATTGACCAACAGGGTCTGTTCAATCTCTTCAGCTAATTGCGGGTCGTCAGTCTGACGGGCCTTATCGCGTAAGGCGGCTAATAGCACCAACAAGGTGGCGATACGTTGCTGGCCGTCGATGAGGATGAACTTGGGCAAGCTAGGCGCAGTATCTGTCGCCGGGATCACTACTACCGCACCGAGAAAGTGGCTGCGGTTCGGGTCGTCGTCCTCGATGAGATCCATCAGGTCATCCCAAAGCGTCTCCCAGTATTTGGTTTCCCAGACGTAGAACCGCTGAAACAGTGGGACAATGAATTGCTGGCCACAGTCCAGCAACTGCCGAACTCGATTTTCATGGGCTTGCATGGGCGTCTGAGCCTCGGACAGCGCAAAGTCAAGGGGCTGCTGTTGCGCGGTGTTCGGCAGCGGTGGGGTTACGGCACTTGAGGTCAAGCAGCATCCCGCTGGCACCGTGCAGCAGGAAACGGGTATCGCGCACGTCTTCGGCAATGGATTCCATGTAGCGGATGAGACTGTCATTGATCATGACAGGCAGGCACGCATCGCCGTCCTGAAGGGTATCGCTGTCAAGCCGCTTAGCCATGGTATGCACCTGGAGGATGCTTGTGGTTTACCCTTCATCCTATACCCAAAAAGCTGTTACATAAAGGAGCAGCCGTATCATGAAAGAGTTTACATAGTGCTCAACAGGACGGCGGCGAGCAAAGGAAAACGTTTCAGCATGGATACAAGCCTGATGAGGTCGGCAACAAGGGGTGAACGAGTGGGCATGATGCTGCATGATGGTCAGCATGGCGGCGCCCTGCCAGATTTGGTGGTGCCAATGCTTTCCGCTACCATGACACGACTATGACCGGTAAAAACGTCAAAACGCGCTTCGCACCCAGCCCGACTGGCTATCTGCATCTAGGCAACCTGCGCACAGCGCTCTTCAATGCTCTATTGGCCCGCCACTGTGGCGGCACGTTCCTGCTGCGCATCGAAGATACCGATGCCGAGCGCAGCCGCCCGGAATACGGCGCCGCGCTGCTGGAAGACCTGCGCTGGCTGGGTCTGGACTGGCAGGAAGGTCCCGAAGTCGGCGGGCCTTGCGCACCGTATGCGCAATCAGCGCGGACAGCGGTCTACGCCCAGTATTATCAGCAACTGGAAGCACGCGGGCTGGCTTATCCGTGTTTCTGCAGTCCCGAGGAACTGGCGCTGAGCCGCAAGCTGCAGCGGGCCGCCGGACAGCCACCGCGCTATGCCGGCACCTGCGCACACCTGAGCGCAGCCGAGCAGCAGGCGCGGCGCGCTGCCGGCCTTGCGCCCAGCCTGCGCTTTCGGGTGCCGGCCGGGCGGACGATCACCTTCACTGACCTGATCCGTGGGCCACAGCGCTTTGCCAGCGACGACATTGGCGATTTCGTCATTCGCCGTGCGGATGGCGCACCGCAGTTCTTTTTCGCCAATGCCGTGGATGATGCACTGATGGCGGTCAGCCATGTGCTGCGCGGCGAGGATCATCTGACCAATACCACGCGCCAGTTGCTGCTGCTGGAAGCGCTTGATCTGCCCGCGCCGGCCTATGGCCATCTGGCGCTGATTGTTGCCGCCGGTGGCGGACCGCTGTCCAAGCGCGAGGGTGATCTGAGCCTGCGCGAGTTGCGCACCATCGGTTATCGCCCGGAAGCCTTGTTGAACTATCTGGCGCGGCTTGGCCACAGCTATCCTGGCGATGCCTGGCGCGATCCGGCGCAACTGGCTGCCGATTTCGCCCTGGAGCGTCTGGGCCGCGCCCCGGCGCATTATGATCCCGCGCAGCTGCTGCACTGGCAGGCCGAAGCGGTGCAGCGCGCAACGCCGGATGCACTGTCGGCGTGGCTGGAGCCGGCGCTGCGCGAGCAGGTGCCGGCGGCGCTGCAGGCCGATTTCATCGCCACGGTGCGGCCCAATATCCGCTTTCCCGCCGATGCCGCATTCTGGGCCGAACGCCTGTTCGCCGCCGAACTCTGTCCGAGCGAGGACAGCCGGGTGGTAATTGCAGCAGCAGGGCCGGCCTTCTTCCATGCAGCGCTGGAGGCCTACGCCGCGCATGGCGCCGCCTATCAGCCCCTGGTCGAAACGCTGAAACAGCGCACCGGCGCCAAGGGCAAGGCGCTGTTCATGCCGCTGCGCGCCGCTTTGACCGGCGAAATCCACGGTCCGGAACTGGCGCGCGTTCTGACGCTGCTGCCGGCGGACAGCATCTGTCGGCGCCTGCGCGCAGCCTGTTGAGGGTGGGCGCCCGGTGCGGCGCCGATCCTGTCCCGTATCGCCCGATCTTCGAACTTTCCTTACTTCGAGAGAATTCCGCATGTTGCAGATTTTCAACAGCCTGAACCGCCGCAAGGAAATCTTCACGCCGATCGAACCGGGCAAGGTGCGCATGTATGTATGCGGCATGACCGTCTATGACCATTGCCATGTCGGCCATGCCCGGGTGATGGTGGTGTTTGATGTGGTACTGCGCTGGCTGCGCGCCCAGGGCTATGACGTCACTTATGTGCGCAATATTACCGATATCGACGACAAGATCATCCGTCGCGCCCAGGAGAATGGCGAGGACTTCCAGGCGCTGACCGGGCGTTTCATCGCCGCGATGCACGAGGATCTGGCGGCGCTGGGCATCCTGCCACCGAGCGAAGAGCCACGCGCCAGCGCCGCGATCGCCGATATCATCGCCCTGATCCAGACCCTGGTGGACAAGGGCTTTGCCTATGCCGGCGCCAGCGGCGATGTCTATTACGACGTCAGCCGCTTTGCCCACTACGGGCGGCTGGCCAACAAGAAACTCGACGATCTGCGTGCGGGTGCGCGCATCGAAGTTGAAGAGGCCAAGGACGATCCACTGGATTTCGTGCTGTGGAAAGCCGCCAAGCCCGGTGAGCCAAGCTGGCCATCACCCTGGGGCGCGGGCCGGCCCGGCTGGCATATCGAATGCTCGGCAATGTCCACCCGCTGCCTGGGCGCGCATTTCGACATTCACGGCGGCGGCATGGATCTGAAATTTCCCCATCACGAAAATGAGATTGCCCAGTCCGAGGCGGCCAGTGGCCATGCCTACGTGAACGTGTGGATGCACAACGGCTTCGTGCAGGTCAACGAGGAGAAGATGTCCAAGTCGCTGGGCAATTTCTTCACGGTGCGCGAAGTGTTGCAGCGCTATCAGCCGGAAGTGGTGCGCCTGTTCATTCTTGCCAGTCACTACCGTGGCCCGCTGAACTACACCGAAGAAAACCTGGAACATGCCCGCGCCTCGCTGACCCGCCTGTATACGGCGCTGCGTGGCCTGCCCTTGTCCGATGCGCCGCTTGATGCGAACTGGCAGGAACGTTTTGCCGCTGCCATGGATGACGATTTCAACACCCCGGATGCATTGGCCGTACTGTTTGAACTGGCCCGCGAGATCAATCGGCTGCGTGGTGATGATGAAGCGGGCGCGGCGCGGCTCGGGGCCAGCCTGCGCCAGTTGGCGAGTTGCCTGGGCCTGCTGCAGGCTGATCCGCAGCAGTTCCTGCAGGGTAGCGCCACGACTGATACCGGGACGGGATACAGCGCGGAGCAGATTGAGCAGTTGATCGCCGAGCGTGCCGCTGCCCGCAAGGCCCGGCAATGGGCGGAGGCCGACCGGATTCGTGGGCTGCTGGAAGCGGCGGCTATCGTGCTGGAGGATTCACCCCAGGGCACCACTTGGCGGCGCAATATGTGAAAACCGGCTTGACGGCAGCCCGAGACGAAAATAGAATTCCCCTTCCTGCACGGAAGCGCAGGTTGCAGCATCGACATGGCAGAGACGGGGTATAGCGCAGCCTGGTAGCGCACCTGCTTTGGGAGCAGGGTGTCGGGGGTTCAAATCCCTCTACCCCGACCATTGCATAAGCGAAGCGGTGTTTCGGGGTTCGTGGTCCAGTACCGCGCCCGTAGCTCATGCGGATAGAGCATCAGCCTTCTAAGCTGAGGGTAGCAGGTTCGAATCCTGCCGGGCGCGCCACATTCCGGCAGAGGCAGTTCTAGGTCAGTTTGGTTTCAATGGTGGACGTAGCTCAGGTGGTAGAGCCCCGGATTGTGATTCCGGTCGTCGTGGGTTCGAGTCCCATCGTCCACCCCAGGTTTAAGCGAATTCGCCGAATGGGTATTGCTTTCCCGTCGGAACTTTGGTGTAATTCGCGCCCACTTCATGGGCCGTTAGCTCAATTGGTAGAGCAGTTGACTCTTAATCAATTGGTTGTAGGTTCGAGTCCTACACGGCCCACCATTTTATCCTGCTCCCCCCGCATATCAACAATCCGCATCCTGCGCCGATTCAATTGGCCCGAGTGATCTTGTCGCCCGCTCGTATTCGTGGCTGTGCTTTGTCCTGTATACTCGACTCTGTTGATTATGACCGGCAGGGCCGGAGTGCTTTCCCAGGGTGGAAGGCGTGGGTCTTAAATCGCGAGAGTGGCGGAACTGGTAGACGCGCTGGATTTAGGTTCCAGTGGGGTAACCCGTGAGAGTTCGAGTCTCTCCTTTCGCACCAGAAATCTGATGTATTCCGTGAATCCTGAGTTGCCCGGCCCTATAGGGTCGGGTGGCGCTGGATTTTTGCCCAACATGCTCATGAAGACAGGCTTGAGGTGCAGCAATGCAGGTGTCGGTTGAAACGCTGAACGATCTGGAGCGCCGGGTGACTGTGCAGGTTCCCGCTGAACGAGTAGCCAAGGAAATTCAGGATCGGCTGCTGTCGCTGTCCCGGCGGGTCAAGGTAGACGGATTCCGGCCTGGCAAGGTGCCGATGAAGATGGTCAAGCGCCTGTATGGTGATCAGGTTCGCTACGAGGCCGTCACCGAACTGATGGAGAGCAGCCTGCACGAAGCCCTGATTCAGCAGCAGCTTAATCCGCTCGGTGGTCCGCGCATCGAGCCCAGGAATCTGCAGGAAGGACAGGATCTCGAATATTCGGCCACCTTCGAAGTCATGCCCGAGTTTCAGCCGACCGGCTTCGACACCATCACCGTCGAGCGGCCGGTCGCAGAGGTTGCCGATCAGGATGTCGATGACATGATCCAGAACCTGCGCCGGCAGCGGGGTTCCTGGAACGTGGTGGAGCGTCCGGCGGGCGAGGGCGACCGGGTGCGTATCGACTTCACCGGGCGCATCGATGGTGAGGAATTCCCCGGCGGCAAGGCCGAGAATACCGAGGTGGTGCTGGGCCAGGGCACCATGCTCAAGGATTTCGAAACGCCCCTGCACGGCCTGTCTGCAGGCGCGGAAACCGAATTCGACCTGACCTTTCCGGCTGACTACGGCTCGGCAGAGATCGCCGGCAAGACGGCGCGCTTCCATGTCCGGCTGCATGCCGTGGAAGAGCTGACCCTGCCTGAGGTGGACGACGAATTTGCCGCCGCCTTCGATGTGCAGGAGGGCGGTATCGCTGCGTTGCGCCAGTCATTGCGCGAGAATATGGAACGCGAGCTGCGCGATGGTATCAAAAACCAGGTCAAGCGCCAGGTGATGCAGGGCTTGCTGAAAGCTAATGCGGTACCGCTGCCGCGCGTGCTGGTCGAGGCCGAAATCGAGAATCTGGCCCGGCAACTGCGTCTGCCGATGGATAAGGACGATGAGCGCAGCCGTCAGTTAAAGACGCAACTGTTCGATGCGGAAGCGCGGCGGCGGGTGGCCTTGGGCCTGATCATTTCCCGCATCGCGACCACGCAGCAGATCCAGATTGGCGAGCAGCAGGTGCATGATTATCTGCAATCGGTTGCCGCTACCTACCAGGATCCGGGCGAAGTCGTGCACTGGTACGAAAAGAATCCGCAGGCGATGGAAGGCGTGCGCGCTCTGGTGCTTGAGGACCAGATTGTTGACTGGCTGTTGCAGCAGGCACAGGTGACGGAAACCCCCAGTACCTTTGCTGCTGTCATGGCCCCACCCAAGCCGGCCGTCGCTGATGCCGAATCCGAATCCGCCACCGGCGAACAGGAGTCTTCCGCATGATTGAAAACGGGGCGTCCACCGCTATTCGCGGCCTGAATCTGGTGCCGGTCGTGGTTGAGCAGACCGCGCGCGGCGAGCGTGCCTATGACATCTACTCGCGCCTGCTCAAGGAACGGGTCATCTTCCTGGTCGGGCCGGTCGAGGATTATGCTGCCAATCTGGTGGTCGCACAGTTACTGTTCCTGGAAGCCGAGAACCCCGACAAGGATATCTACCTGTATATCAACTCGCCGGGTGGCTCGGTGAGCGCCGGTCTGGCAATCTACGACACCATGCAGTTCATCAAGCCCGATGTCAGCACGCTGTGCATCGGTCAGGCGGCCAGCATGGGGGCGCTGTTGCTTAGCGGTGGTGCGGCCGGCAAGCGTTTCTGCCTGCCGCACTCGCGTATCATGATCCACCAGCCCCTGGGCGGTTTTCAGGGCCAGGCCACTGATTTCGACATCCACGCCCGGGAAATCCTGCTGGTGCGGGATCGGCTCAACCGTATTCTAGCCAAGCATACCGGCCAGCCAGTTGAGAAGATCGCGGTCGATACGGATCGCGACAACTTCATGGGCGGTGCCGAAGCCGTTGAGTATGGCCTGATTGATGCCGTATTAAGCCAACGCACCGCTGCAGCAGCCCTGGACAAGGCGTAAGCGTCTCCTGACACGGACGCGCGATGACTGTGAATGAGGACCAGCAGGGCAAACCCCGGCACCGGTGCGCACACGGTCCGGGGCGCGGCATTCTGGAAAGATCGCAACGTGCGGCGCGTGGCGCAGTCGCGCGCCATGCCGGATCCAATGACCGTGCGACGACGAGGTTGGGATTATGAGTAGAGACCGCAGTGACAGGAGCGACGACGACAAGCTGTTGTACTGCTCCTTTTGTGGCAAGAGTCAGCATGAAGTGCGCAAGCTGATTGCCGGTCCGAACGTGTTCATCTGTGATGAATGCGTCGAGCTGTGCAATGACATCATCCGCGAGGAGATGGAAGAAAATGCGCCCGCTGTCGCCAGCAAGCTGCCCAAGCCACACGACATCAATCAGGTTCTCGATGAATACGTGATTGGCCAGGAACGCGCCAAGAAAGTCCTGTCGGTCGCGGTCTACAACCATTACAAGCGCCTGGAACTGCAGCGCACGGGCCATGCCAAGAGCGGCGACATCGAGGTCGCCAAGAGCAACATCCTGCTGATCGGTCCGACCGGTTCCGGCAAGACGCTGCTGGCGGAAACCCTGGCACGGTTGCTCAATGTCCCGTTCACCATTGCCGATGCCACCACGCTGACTGAAGCCGGCTATGTTGGCGAGGACGTGGAAAACATCATCCAGAAGCTGCTGCAGAAATGCGATTACGATGTCGAGAAGGCTCAGACCGGCATCGTCTATATCGATGAGATCGACAAGATCTCGCGCAAGTCGGATAACCCCTCG
>RXIX01000095.1 GCA_003989075.1 Candidatus Competibacteraceae bacterium
ATCCGGCTTGGCAGGCGCGGATGCTGGCCTTGCCACTGGCGCAGCGGCGAGCCCTGGCTGGGCAGTTGCGCGAAACCAGCCGCACCGCCACTCAGGGCAAGGCCGAGAGCATTACTGATGTCAATCCCGATGCGGTCGAACAGGCCCTGCGCGCCCACCGCACCGCTCAGATGATCCATGGCCATACCCATCGGCCAGCGGTGCATCAGGGATCGCTCGATGGCCAGCCGATGCGGCGCGCGGTGCTCGGTGACTGGTACGCACACGGCAGCGTGCTGTGCTGCGACGCGCAAGGCTGGCGCCTGGAAGAACTGCACGCGGACACCTGAATCATGATCCTGCTGCACCCACGCCACGCCACGCAAGGCAGCTACGATGCGCCGGGTCACTTCCCGGCGCTAATGGAGCTGTACGAGCGCAACTACATCCATATGCGCCGCCTGCTGCCGGTGATACCCGCTGCCGGCGGCGGCGTGTCGCGGGTGGCGAACGGCCTGGATCTGCATCTGCAAATCATCGAGCGCTTTCGCTATACCAGTGAACTGTTGCTCACCTACCGCTTCACCCAACAGGCTACTGTCGTTGCCGAACCCAATCTGCGCATTCGCGTCTATCACGATGCCCGTATGGCCGAGGTGATGACCGCGCATCTGCGCCATCATCCCGCCTTTGACGCCGGCGACACTGGCAAGCCCAGCCTCCCCAGTCTGCAAACCCGCTGGCGCATCAACCGCTTCCTCGACAAGTGGCTTAGCTATTGCCTGCGTCAGGGACATCGCTTTTCCAGCCTGTCCAGTAACACCGTTGCACCCACCACCATAGCCAAATGAGACGGGGTTGATTTCCTGCTGCAACAAGGCCGGCTTCACCGGAGTCTTGCGACTTCAGCCAGAGCCGGCCTCTCCACAGGCTGAAACCTTTCACCTTGCGGGAATGCTGGCGAGAAAGGTGTTTACGTCTCGTAGCACCAGCCATTCCAGATACGCTATAAAACCTTGGATAATCGGGCACCCTTGACTGCCTTCGCGAAAACAGGCTCTCTGGTCTAAAGAGGATATCAAGGGGTCATGATTCAAAATAACGGAAATTCCTTATGTCGATATTTTCCTTTTTTAATCGTAAGCCACGCATTGATCGGCCGAAAGTCATAATGACGCTCCTGGTACGGGATGAAGTCGATATCATCGAGCAGCATCTGCTTTATCATGCTGGAATGGATATAGATGGCTTCATCGTAACCGATAACCGCTCGGTCGATGGAACACGTGATATTCTGGAAAAATACAGGAAAAATGGCCTGATTCTTGAGTTAATTGACGAGCCAAGCGCTAATTATAATCAGGCGGCCTGGGTTCACCGGATGATAGAACTGGCGCGCGATAAATACGGCGCCGATTACTGTATTAACAGTGATGCCGATGAATTCTGGTATACCAGGAACCGCTCATTGAGGAATGAACTGGCAGCCAGCAGGTTCAACAGGATTGATTGTCCTTCCTATATGATGCTGCCAACATCAGGCGGTGAATTCTGGACCGCTACGGATTGTGTCAGGCGGAGGGCACCCAAGAAATTCGGGCTCAGTGGAAACAATAATTTTCTTTTTGGAAAACCGACGCAGAAGGTTATTCATCGAACGCAGGGTTATTTAATGATCAAGATGGGTAATCATGGGGTGGAAATGATCGATGATGTCCATGAAATATCCAGGACCATATGGATTTATCATTATAGCATCAGAGGCAAAGAGCAGTTTAAACGCAAGATATTGCAGGGTGGCGCGGCTATTGAGGCCAACAAGGCCAGTTCACGGAAGGAAGCTTCGCATTGGCGCTATTTCTACCGTGGACATGACGAAGGCTTGATTGACCTCGATCAGGAATATTACAGGGTGATTGGCATGGACAAATTGACGGAGTTGCGACGCGCAGGTTGTGTTGTAACCGATACAACGATGAAGGATATCTTTTCAGAAAGCAGAGGATTTCTTCCGATCCATCAACCAGACCTGTAGCCAATACGATTTAAATGCGAAGAGTCGGTAGTGGTTTAAAACAGAATGATCGGTAGTAATGCAATTCAGAATGTTTGATGTTCCATGTTACAGCGACGAAGGCCGCATTGGCGCCGGGCGCATTGGCATACCTACTGGACGGGACCGCTTGAGGGTGAGCGCGTGCCACAGGTGAAATGGCTGCCGCCGATTGCAGTCGGCATCAACAACAGTCAGGACATGCCCGTTGTCATCGTTCCGGTCAAGCCCAATCCACACCACTAGGAGATCATGCAGTTCATGGACAACCATACGCGCGGCGATAAGCTCAAAAGGTATCGCGCCACGGTTCAGCTTGGCGCTGATTATTCCCAGTTCACCGATGCCATTCCGGGCAATGGCGTAGCTCTGGGCACCGTCACCATTCGCGATCATTCTGGGGCACTGGTCTATCTGCACGATATTGGCTTCATCATGATCACGCCTAACCGGGTGCACAGGCTCAATGATCACAGGATCAGAGGGGCCATCGTGCAGGTTCAGCAGGAACAGCCGCTTGACCTGACAACCTGCAGCGCTGAGGTCCGCGATATCATCGAGAATGCCCAGCGCATCAACGCCGATTGGAAGACGCAGAAAACGGCCACGCTGCAAAGCCAGAAAAAGCAAAAGCCAAGACAGGATTGATATTTCTTCCGCAACGATCAAACCGTCATCAACCTACCGGCTAGGCGTGATCTGAGTCTGAACCGCGCTATCGCCTAACCTCGACATGCCGCCCCCTCATCACACCTACACCCCCAAGCTCAAGCCCTACCGCGTGCGGTGCGGCATGGCGTCCCGCAGCAAAAAGCCCGGTGACCCGATGCCTTAGCTACGCTCCAGCGTCGGAACGATCAAATCCTCATGATCCACGCAGCCAAAGCACTCAACGCCCACACCAGCATCTGGCGCAATCCAGACGCGGTCGCACTATTTCCGCCTATTTGTTGACTAAACACATGGGTTACTATAGTTTCCCTGCCTAATAGTAGGGAATTGCGCGTCGCCTTGCTCTGCCCACCGCCACCGCAGGATTAACGCCATGAGACTGTCTACCAAGGGCCGCTATGCGGTCACCGCCATGATGCATCTGGCCATTCACGACAAATACGGCCCGGTCACGCTCGCCGAAATCTCACAATGCCAGGGCATTTCGCTCTCCTATCTGGAACAGTTGTTCGCCAAGCTGCGCAAACAGGGGCTGGTCGAAGGCGTGCGCGGTCCCGGTGGCGGCTATCGCCTGGCGCGCTCCCCGGAGCAGGTCACCGTAGCCAACATCATCGGTGCCGTTGATGAGCGCCTCGACACCACCCGCTGTCTCGGCCATGAGAATTGCCAGGAAGGCCGGCGCTGCCTGACCCATGAGCTATGGACCGACCTGAGCCGGCAGATCTTCGGCTTCCTGGAAGGCATCACCCTGGCCCAGTTCGTCGAGCGGCCAGCGGTCTGCGAAGTGGTGCGCCGCCAAGGCAATTCACGCCGGCGCGAGCGCATTGCCGAGCACTTCTCGACGGGCAGCCCGCTGTAGTCGCGGCCAACCGGCCTCAGTGTCCATGCCAATCTATCTGGACTACGCGGCAACCACTCCGGTCGATCCGGCGGTTGCCGCGTGTCTGGCCGCCTGCCTGACCCACGACGGCCTGTTTGGCAATCCCGCCTCAGCCACCCATGGCTTTGGCCGGGCTGCGGCCGCAGCCGTAGAACAGGCCCGGGCACAGGTGGCCGCCCTGCTGGGCGCCCATGCCGATGAAATCATCTGGACCTCCGGCGCGACCGAAGCCAACAACCTGGCCCTGTGTGGCGCGCTGCGCGGTACCCGCAAGGGCCGGCACCTGATCACCGCGCAGAGCGAGCATAAGGCAGTGCTGGATGTCTGCCGCCATCTGGAACGCGAAGGCTGCACGGTGACCTGGCTGACACCGGATCGCGATGGGCTGATTGATCCGCAACAGGTCGCGGCAGCGCTGCGTCCAGATACCGCGCTGGTCTCGTTGATGCACGTCAATAACGAAACCGGCGTAATCCAGGATCTGGCCACGATCGCCGCACTCACCCAGGCGCGCGGCATCCTGCTGCATGTCGATGCCGCGCAAAGCGTGGGCAAGCTGCCAATCGACCTAAGCACGCTGCCAATCGATCTGCTCAGCGTCAGCGCCCACAAGCTTTACGGCCCCAAAGGCATTGGCGCCCTGTATGTACGCCGGCGGCCGCGCCCGGTGCGCCTGGATGCGCTATTGCATGGCGGCGGTCAGGAACGCGGCCTGCGTCCCGGCACCCTGCCGGTGCATCAGATCGTGGCTTTTGCGGAAGCCTGCCGCATCGCCGGCGAACGCATGGCGACTGAACCGGCGCGCATTGCCGCGCTGCGTGAACGACTGTGGCGGGCGTTGCAACCGCTGGGTGCGGT
This sequence comes from Candidatus Competibacteraceae bacterium, assembly GCA_003989075.1. Taxonomy (GTDB): domain Bacteria; phylum Pseudomonadota; class Gammaproteobacteria; order Competibacterales; family Competibacteraceae; genus RXIX01. Next base: position 4,443 of record RXIX01000095.1, read on the forward strand.
AGAGCGCAACGGTCATCCGGAACACTGTGTCGCCGGCATTCTCAACCTCAGCTTTCACGGCATCAGCGCCGAAGCACTGCTGGCCGCCCTGCCCGATATTGCCCTGTCAACCGGCTCGGCCTGTACTTCCACCAGCACTGCGCTTTCGCATGTGTTGCGGGCGATGGGCCGGGATGCCTTCGCGGCACGTGCGGCGGTGCGCTTCAGCCTGGGCCGCTTCACTACGCCCGAAGATATCGACACGACGATCAGCGCAGTGCGTATAGCGGTCACACGGCTACGGAATTTATCGCCGCTGTGGACGGATACGGGACGTTTATTGCCAGCGGACACCGTTGACTGGGCCGCCGTACCCTAGCGGCACCCGATTCAGTCGCTCAAGGACGCGGGCGTTCCGGTCCCGATCCGCAGTGACCGGCTTGCAACATCAGGACTCAGGCATCCCGAATATGCGCCTTTCCCTGCGCCACTGCGGCGGCATCGTTGCTCGACACGCCGCCGCAACACCTGCCCGGAGCAATGATCAGCCAGTATATCGCTCTCAAGCGGGGCGACCGGCTGTGAGCGCATGTTGCCTTTGGCGCTTTTGTGATAAAAACCGCATCTGCCAAGCTGCGGCCACACCGCACTGAACCGCCTGCGCCGGTGCTGGTCCATAACGATAGTTCACACCCTCAAGGAGGCCATTCTGACGATGCTGCAAAAAGATCTGCTCGCCAAGGCGCCGGTCACGATTACCGCTGACCGCCCCCTGGAAACCAACAAGGTCCTGCGCAATACCTACCTGCTGCTGTCGCTGACGCTGCTGTTCAGCGGCGTCACCGCCGGTATCGCCATGGCGACCAACGCTGCGCCACTGCACTGGCTGGTCACGCTCGGTGGCTATTTCGGCCTGCTGTTCCTGGTCACCCGGTTGCGCAACAGCGCCTGGGGTCTGGCTGCGGTGTTTGCCCTGACCGGCTTCCTCGGCTACACGCTGGGACCGATCCTGAATTTCTATCTGGCGCTGCCGAACGGCTCGCAACTGGTGCTAACCGCACTGGGCGGCACCGGCGCGATCTTCCTGGCGCTGTCGGCTTATGCCCTGGTCAGCCGCAAGGATTTCAGCTTCATGGGTGCCTTCCTGATGGTTGGCATGCTGGTCGCCTTCCTGGCCAGCATCGGCGCGGTGCTGTTCAGCCTGCCAATGCTGTCACTGGCGGTGTCTGCAATGGTGATTCTGCTGATGTCGGGCATGATTCTGTGGCAGACCAGCGAGATCATCCATGGCGGTGAAACCAACTACATCATGGCTACGGTCAACCTGTACATCACGCTCTTCAATCTGTTCATTAACCTGCTGCAGATTCTCGGCGTGTTCTCCGGCGACGATTGATCGCGGCATCGCCTAAGCATACAACCCCGCACCTGCGGGGTTTTTTCATGCCCGGACTGGCTGTCAGCGCTCGCTGCGCGCGGGTCGTCCTGCTGGCTTGAATCCGGCCGGCTTGCGACTGAGCCAGTCCACGAAACGCTGGATCTCGGGATGCGCGAGCAGGGCTTCGCGGCTGTGATACGCGGCCTCCATATCCTTTTCGCTGAGCACGTCGTGGATATGATCGTGACAAGGCCGACAGATCCACAGAATGCGGGTGCGCACATCCTCGCGAGTGAATAAGCGCTGGTTGCGCTTCTTGCGATGCCGGGTGCGCGGCACCAGGTGGTGACGGGTAAGGGCCTCAATCAGTCGGCCACATAACTCGCAGTGCGGCGGCTTGGGTGGAACGCGGCTGGATGGATTCATCAGCATGATCGGTAGGCAGCGCGCAAAAAAAGGGCCGGACAAGGGGTGTCCGGCCAATAACCACCAAAGGAGGATGTGCAGCAGACAGAGGAGAAGCGGAAACGCCTGCTGCACGCTTTGCATTCTAGCAAAAAATCTAGAGCAAACACACTACTTTTCGTTGTTTTTCGGCAAAAAACAACATTTTGTTGCATAACAATAAGTTACGAATCCACAATTGCTGCATTGCCGAAAAATTCGCGGTGTTCAGGGAAATTCCGGCAGTGACGCATCATCAGACAGCGCCAGAATGCCGTCGATGAAGCGTTCCGCCGCGTCCGCGCCGCCATGCGCCAGCAATTGCCGGGCCTTGGCGATGACCCCGGCAGCGCTCAAGGGCATTTCCGGATCGCCAAGAGCATGCCGGCGGCGCACTGTATACAGGCTGCCATCGGCGAGCGTCACCTGCACCGCCGCGCCCCAGGCCTGCGGATAAGCCGCCGCATAAGGTTCTGCAACCCGCAGCACAATCCGTTGCCGCAAGGGCGCCAGCGCAGTCCGCGCCGCTCCGGCAAAGGCGGCAAAATCCACAACCGGCATGGACAGGGCCGCCGCTACCGCGTGCTGCAGGGAAAACTTGGCCTCGTAATCGCTGTTCGGTTCAGGCCGATTGCACACCTCCAGCGCGGCCGGATAGGTTTCCACCACCACGTTCACGACAGGCCGATTGCCAATCAGCATGCGCAGTTCCAGAGCGGCATCAAGCGCCGGATGCGTATGCCGACAGGAGGGCCAGGGCTTAAGCGAGGTGTTCAGCAACTGCCAGGGTGCATCCGGATCGCGCAATACCGCGCCGGGATCAGCATCAGGACAGGTGGCGGCAAACCAGCCCTTCGCGCCTTCCAGCATCGCCGGCGGCCCGGTAAAACCCAGTCGCGCCAGATCCGCAGCCAGAACGCCCGCCTCGGCGGCACGGCCAGCATGTAGATGTTTCGTCATTGCCCCGCTGGCCAAAAACTGCCACAGGCCAAAGGACTGCGCGCCGGCATTGGCCAGGGCATGAACGGTCGCCGCCGCATCCAGTCGCAGCAGGGCCGCTGCCGCCAGCGCTGAACCGTAGGGACCACAGGCGGCGGTGTTATGCCACAGCCGGTAATGCGCTGGCCCCACTGCCATGCCGACCCGGGTCGCCGCTTCGAATCCCCACAGCACCGCGCGCAAAAACGCCTGGCCTCGGCAGCCCTCGCGCCGCGCTACCGCCCAGGCCGCCGGCACCACTACACAGCCCGGATGCACCACCGAAGCGCGATGCAGATCATCGGTTTCCAGAATATGCGTCAGCGCCCCGAGCAGGAACGCCTCGCGGCCCGCATCCAGCACGCCATTCGCCGCCGCCCAGCGCTGTAAAATGACGCCCGGCGCGCTGGCCCGACCCGCCACGGCATTGGCCAGCGCATCCAGGGTCAACAGCGCCGCCTGTTCCAGATCGGCAGCACGCACCGGCTTGGCGGCCACCAGCGCCACCAGGGCTTCAATCAGGGTTTCATCAGCAGCCTGTGCCGCCATGTCATGCTCCGGTTGCAGTCAACGGAAACCGCGTCAATCCTTCCAGGGCCGCTTACAGTCCATGAACGCCAGCCAGGAGGCGACAAAACCGCGCTCGTGGACATCAAGTCGGCAGCCATACCAGCCTTCAATCACCTGCCGGGCCGCCGTCACCGTGCGCAGGCCCGCCTCATCCAGCAAGCGCCGGGTCACGGCAATATCGTTCATAACGCCCAGATCATCCTGCAGGCGCGACAGGGCGCCCAGGCAATCCCTGACCTCGGCCGCCGGATACAGGCCGGCCAGGAAATCCAGGGCGTAGCGCAATTCCTTGACGCGAATGCGCAGCCGGTGCCGGCGCTCGGCGGACAACTGCGCGAAATGCTCGCCCTGCTTCACCACCCGCCGGTACTGCCGCTCCAGCAGCGGCGTCGCAAACGCGGGCAGCGGTGCCGCCAGTCGGCGTTGCCAGCTCTCACGCAGACCCTCGCGCCAGGGCTGCCGCGCCAGCCAGTCGGCGCCCGACTGCCGCAACAGCGCATAGCGCGGTTCCGCCAGCGCCTCGCGCAGCGCCCGATGATGCGCGGCGCGGATCGCTGCGACACGCTGCCGGAACAGCAGCAGACCACGCTTGCGCGGAAAATGGGCCAGCAGCGGCGTCAGACCCTCTTCGGCGAACACATCCCAATCACGGGCTGGCCCAAGATGGCTGTTCAGCCAGCGGATCTCCTCGACCAGAGTCGCGCTGGCTGCACGCGGCACCAGAGTACGAAACAGCTTCAGCGCCGAACGCAGGCGCCGGAACGCTACCCGCATCTGGTGAATACCCTCGACCTGATCAGAAAGCACCGCAGGCTCATTGGCCTCGGCATGGCGCAGGCAGGCGGCGACGATGGCCACAAATGCCGCTTCGCTGCTGAGATCGGCACTCAGCGCCAATGGACTGGCCTTGACCGCCGCCGGTATCAGGCCAACGCGGGCCGGGGCTGGCGCGGACACCATTCAGATTGCCGGCCGGCGGGCGATGCCGCGCGGTTTGCGCTTCTTCAGCCGCTGCGCTTCCTTGCGGCGCCGCTCGGCCAGATCAATGAGGATCTGCTGGGCGCCGCGCGGATCATGGTCTTCCGCTGGCACGCGCTGCACGTAGCGGCCATCGGGCTGCATATCCCAGGCACTGCGCCGGTCGTTGAGCTGCACATCCAGCACCTGGCGCAACTCGCGGCGTAATTCCGGCGTCTCCACCGGTGCGACCACTTCCACGCGGCTTTCCAGATTGCGCTTCATGCAGTCGGCCGAACCGATGAAATATTCCTCGGCGCCGCCATTGAGGAAGTAATAGATGCGGGTGTGCTCAAGGAAACGACCAACGATACTGATGACCCGCACGTTCTCCGACAAGCCCGGAATGCCGGGACGCAGCCGGCAGGTATCGCGGATGATCAGATCGACCTTGACCCCGGCCTGCGCCGCCCGGTACAGCGCCGCCGTGATGTCGCGATCCTCCAGGGCATTCATCTTGAACTGGATCAGTCCCGCCCGTCCGGCCTGCGCCTGCTGCACTTCGCGTTCAATCTTGGCCAGCAACGCCGGCTTGAGCACCTTGGGCGCCGGCAGCAGCTTGCGATAGTTGCGCTTGGGCACATAGCCGGTGGTCAGGTAGTTGAACAGCTCGGTCAGATCCTCGCCGATCACCGGATCGCAGGTGAGCAGGCCCAGATCACTGTACAGGCGGGCGGTGCCGGCGTGGTAATTGCCGGTGCCGATGTGCGCATAGCGGCGCAGGCCGCTGAAGTCACGGCGCACCACCAGAATCACCTTGCTGTGCGTCTTCAGGCCCACCACGCCATAGGTGACGTGAATGCCTACTTCCTCCAGACGGTTGGCCCAGCGAATGTTGGCGGCTTCATCAAAGCGCGCCTTCAGTTCCACCACCACCGTCACCTGTTTGCCGTTCTGCGCCGCGTCTACCAGATACTCGATGATCTTGGAATCCGCCGAGGTACGGTACAGAGTCATCTTGATCGCCAGCACCTTGGGATCCTCGCTGGCTTCCAGCACAAAGCGCTCTACCGAGGTGGCAAAGGATTCATAGGGATGCTGGAGCAGGATCGGCCCGCTGTCGCGAATGATGTGGAAGATGTTGCGCTTGTCGTTGAGCTTGGGATGATCGAGCGGGTGATGTGGCGGATCGTGCAGTTCAGGGCGATTGATGCCGACGATCTGGAACAGGTCGCGCAGCGCCATCATGCCATCGACCTCGAACACTTCGTTGGTTTCATCCAGACCGAGCTCGGCGGCCAGCATGCCACGGTGCACTGCGTCCATGTCCTTTTCGACTTCCAGGCGCACGATCGGCGCGAAACGACGCTCACGCAGTTCCGACTCGATCATCTGCAGCATGTCATCGGCCTGATCCTCGGCGCGCTCGGTCATGGCATTGCGCGTCACCCGGAACAGTTCGCAGGCATCTACTTCCATGCCCGGGAACAGCAGGTCGAGATTATTGGCGATCACGTCCTCCAGCGGCACATACAGATCCTCGTCGCCGACCTTGAGGAAACGCGGGATACCGGAACCGACCGGGACCTTGATGCGCGCTAGACCGCTGGCGTCATCGTGCGGATAGCGCACCGTGACCAGCAGGTTCAGCGACAGGTTGGAAATGAACGGGAATGGATGCGCCGGGTCCATGCTCTGCGGCGTGACCAGCGGGAAAATATTGCGCAGGTAATAGTCGCGCATCTGCTGGCGCTGCGCCTCGGTCAAACGCTGATAGCTGCGCAGGCGGATGCCTTGCGCCTTGAGCAGTTCGTGCAGTTCCGAGGCCAGCAGCCGCTGCTGCTCGACAATCTCGCGCACCACCACCAG
>RXIX01000096.1 GCA_003989075.1 Candidatus Competibacteraceae bacterium
GAAGGGCATCTCACTAACTCCGTTCATCCTTCGACAAGCTCAGGACGAACGGAAATATCCGTTCGCCCTGAGACCTCTCCTGCCGCTGGCGGTCCGCCGTCCAGCGCCTCCAGCGGCGAGCGGCGGAGCCCGTCGTCATGATGCTCAGCGATGGCGTGATCGTCACCAGTGCCCTGATCTACATGGGGGTGCTGTTCGCTATTGCCTACTACGGCGACCGGCGTGCCGATATCGGCCGCTCGATCATCGCCAATCCCTACATCTACACCCTGTCACTGGCGATCTACTGCACCGCCTGGACCTTCTATGGCAGCGTCGGCCTGGCGGCGAGCAGCGGCGTCGATTTCCTGCCGATTTATCTGGGGCCGACGCTGATTGCGCTGCTGTTCTGGTTTGTGCTGCGGCGCATCGTGCGCATTACCAAGATGCACCGCATCACCTCAATCGCCGACTTCGTCGCCTCGCGCTATGGCAAGAGCGGTCTGCTGGCCGGCATCGTGACCTTGGTGGCGATGTTTGGCATCCTGCCGTATATCTCCATCCAGTTGAAGGCGATTGCCACCAGCTTCAGCCTGCTGCGCCGTTATCCCGAGGTGACGATGGCGTCATCGGTGCAGCAGCCGGTCTGGGCCGATACCACGTTCTTCGTCGCCCTGCTGCTGATCGTGTTCGCCATCCTGTTTGGCACCCGCCACATCGACACCACCGAGCGCCACGAGGGCATGGTGGCGGCAGTGGCCTTTGAATCACTGTTCAAGCTGGTAGCCTTCGTGCTGGTCGGGCTGATGGTGTGTTTCGTGATGTTCGACAATCCGGCCGATCTGTTTCGCAAGGCGGCTGCCTATCCGGAACTGGCGGCGCTGATGCGCTTTGACGTGGTGCCCGGCGGCTATGGCGGCTGGCTGTCGCTGACCTTCCTGGCGATGATGGCGTTCCTGTTCCTGCCCCGGCAGTTTCAGGTGCTGGTGGTCGAGAACGTCAACGAGGCGCACATCCGCAAGGCGATCTGGCTGTTCCCGCTCTATCTGTTCGTGATCAACTTCTTCGTGCTGCCGATTGCCCTCGGCGGGCGGCTGAGCTTTGCTGCCGGACAGGTGGATGCCGATACCTTCGTGCTGGCGTTGCCGATGCTCGAGCAGATGCCGGCGCTGGCATTGCTGGTGTTTCTAGGCGGCTTGTCGGCGGCGACCAGCATGATCCTGTTCGAGACCGTGACCCTGTCGACCATGGTCTGCAACGATCTGGTCATGCCGCTGCTGTTGCGTGCCAACCCGCGCTGGCTGGCCGGGCGCGCCGACCTGTCGGGCCTGCTGCTGGGCATTCGTCGCATCGGCATCGCGATGATGATTCTGCTCGGCTATCTGTATTTCCGCTTCATCGGCGAGAGCTATGCGCTGGTGGCCAGCGGCCTGATTTCCTTTGCCGCAGCCGCCCAGTTCGCGCCGGCGATTCTGATTGGGCTGTACTGGAAGCGGGCCAGCCGCAAGGGCGCGCTGCTTGGCCTGAGCAGCGGTTTCCTGGTCTGGGCCTACACGCTGCTGTTGCCGGCTATGGCCCGCTCCGGCTGGATCAGTGCCAGCTTTGTCGAGTCTGGCCCGTTCGGGCTGGAACTGCTCAAACCCTACGCGCTGTTTGGCCTGCAGGGGATGGATCCCTACATGCATGCGGTGTTCTGGAGCATGCTGGTGAATGTCGGCGGCTTGGTGCTCGGTTCAGTGCTCGGTCGGCCTGATGCCATCGAGCAGGTACAGGGTAGCCAGTTCGTCGATGTGCTCAAGCGCGAGCGCCACGATGGTGATTCGCTGCTCTGGCGCGGCGTGGTCGAGACCGGTGAGCTGTATGAGCTGCTGGCGCGCTTTATCGGTCCGCAGCGCGCCAGTGAAGCCTTTGATCGCTATCGCCGTTCATCCTTCGACAGGCTCAGGACGAACGGAAAACACCGCACCGCCGTTCGCCCTGAGCTTGTCGAAGGGCATCTCACTAACGCCGTTGTACATGAACGCGGCGGCTATCCGCTGCAGGCCGACTCGCGGCTGATTCACTACACCGAGCGCCTGCTGGCCGGCGCGATCGGTGCGGCCTCAGCGCGGGTGATGATCTCCTCGATCGTCATGGGCGAGGTGCTCAGCATCGAGGAGGTGATGACCATTCTCGACGAGAGCACCCAGGTGATCGAGTACAGCCGGCGCCTGGAGCAGAAATCACGCGAACTGGAAGCGGCCTCCGCCGAACTGCGCGAGGCGAACAACCGCCTGCGCGAACTGGATCAGCTCAAGGATGAATTCATCTCCACTGTCACCCACGAACTGCGCACGCCGCTGACCTCGATCCGCGCCTTTTCCGAGATTCTGCTGACCAATCCGGACATGGACGTTGAGCAGCGCAGCAGGTTTCTCAGCATCATCGTCCGTGAAAGCGAGCGCCTGACCCGGCTGATCAATCAGGTGCTGGACATGGCCAAGATCGACTCCGGGCGGATTGACTGGTGCGTTGAGGATGTCGAGCTGCGCACGCTGATTCACGATGCGATCAACTCCACCAGCCAACTGTTTCGCGACAAGGCGGTGGTGCTGCACGAAGATCTGGGTGAGCGGCCGGTGATCATTGCCGGTGATCATGACCGCCTGACTCAGGTAGTGATCAACCTGCTGTCCAATGCGGTCAAGTTCTGCCCCGAGCAGACCGGTGTCGTCAGCATTCGCCTGCGCCCGGCTGCGGAGCAGCTGTGGCGTATCGAAGTGATCGACAACGGCCCCGGCATCGCCCCGGATCAGCACCGGCTGGTGTTCGAGAAGTTCCATCAGGTCAATGACAGCCACGCCGGCAAGCCCAAGGGCACCGGCCTTGGGCTGCCGATCAGCCAGAAAATCATCGAACACCACGGCGGGCGTATCTGGGTGGAAAGTGAAGCCGGTGCCGGCGCCACCTTCATCGTCGAGTTGCCGGAAAAGACAGCCTGATATTCGCAACTGTCGTTCGGAAGCGCCGTGCAGAGGTGACAGCGACTCTGCAAAGGGCAACGGGGTCAATGTCATTCCGCGCGCAGTCGCGCAATCCATGTATCAGCGCATGCAGCGGCATGGACCCTGCGACTTCGCGCAGGGTGACAGCAACTCCCTGCACCTCAAACCTGCGAGGATTGGGATGCAGGGCGTGTTCAGCCGTTGGCAGGATAAGCGGAATGGGCGCGGTTGAGGGCGGCGGGCGGCGGGCTGATCGGATTCAGGGCGCCGCAGTAGCCGAGACGGCTGGAGATGGCCGCAGCGGCGTGCAGGATCCACGGAATCCACAGCGCCTGGTAGCGTTCCGCCGGCGCCGACAGCGACAGTCCAGCGACCAGCCGGTTGCTGGCGTCATACACCGGCGCACCGATACAGCTAACGCCTGTTTCCGCTTCCTGCTCATCGAGCGCATAGCCGGCGATACGGATGGCCTCCAGGGCCTGGCACAGCGCTTCCGGGTCGCTGATCGACTGGGCGGTGCGCGGCAGCAGGCCGGTACGGATGGCGTATTCGCGGCAGGCCGCCGTGCCGCTCTCGGCCAGGAACAGCTTGCCGGCGGCGGTGACATGCAGCGGCGCCCGTCCACCGATCACCTGCTCGACCCGCATCAGGCGCGGCGCGACGGCGCGTTCGACATAGACCACGTCGTCGCCTTCGCGGATACACAGATTGACAGTTTCGCCGGTCTGATCGCGCAGCCGTTCCATCAGGGGCCGGGCTTCGCGGCGCATGTCGAGCCGGCCGTGAACCCGGTTACCCAGTTGCAGCAGCTTAACGCCGAGCCGGTAATAGCCGCTCTCACTGCGCTCGACAAAGCCATGCTCGATCAGCGAGGCCAGGATGCGAAATGCGGTGGAAGGATGCAGCCCGGTTGCACTGGACAAGGTCTTGAGACTGATCGGCTCGTCGTGGGCGGCAATGGTGTCAAGCAGCCGGTTGACCCGGGCGAGTACTTGAATCGAGGAAGTCGCTTTGGCGGCCATGAGGTTCCTGGTGCGCGTTAATCCGATGATGGCAAGCCTGATCTGGCTGATATGACTGATAATTGCATTTACTATATTGCACTGCACCATAAATTGCCACCGTTTTGCGCGGTGACCGGGAACATCTGATGAAAGCCTATCTGGAACTGTTGCAGCGTGTGCGGGCTACGGGCGCGCGCAAGGCCGATCGCACCGGCGTCGGCACGCTCAGCCTGTTTGGCGCGCAAATGCGCTTTGATCTGCGCGCCGGCTTTCCGCTGGTGACCACCAAGAAGCTGCATCTGCGCTCGATCATTCATGAGCTGCTGTGGTTTCTGCGCGGGGATACGCAGTTGCGCTATCTGCATGAGCATGGTGTGAGCATCTGGGATGAATGGGCCGATGCCAATGGCGATCTGGGGCCGATCTATGGCCGGCAGTGGCGCGCCTGGCGGACTGCCGAGGGTCAGCATATTGACCAGCTGGCCGAGGCGATTGCCCTGTTGCGCCGGGATCCGGATTCGCGGCGCATCGTGGTATCGGCCTGGAACGTCGGCGATCTGCCACGCATGCGCCTGCTGCCCTGTCATGTTCTGTTCCAGTTTTACGTTGCCGGGGGCGCGCTGTCCTGCCAGCTTTACCAGCGCAGCGCCGACCTGTTTCTCGGCGTGCCGTTCAATATCGCCAGCTATGCGCTGCTGACCCACATTGTTGCTGAACAGGCTGGCCTGGCTGTGGGCGAATTCATCTGGACCGGCGGCGATTGCCACCTGTATCTAAACCATCTGGCCCAGGCCGATGAACAGCTCAGTCGCGAACCCTACCCACTGCCGCGTCTGCACATTCAGCGCCGGCCTGCGGATCTGGCCGATTACCGCTACGAGGATTTTCTGATCAGCGACTATCAGCATCACCCGGCGATCAAGGCGCCGGTGGCGGTTTAACTGCCCTGATTGTTCACCACGGATTTTTCACCACGCCGGGAACCGTGAATGACCGCACTGCTGATAGGCGCTGCGCCGCCCGACCCGCTGCTGCTGGATATCGCTGCCTACGTCCAGGGCGCGCAGCCCCCGGCGCCGGCGATCGCGGCCGCCCGTGATTGCCTGCTGGATGCGCTGAGTTGCGTGCTGCTGGCGCTGGACGATGGGGACTGCGTGCGCCGTCTGGGGCCGTTGGTGCCGGGCGCCGGGTTGGTCGATGGCGTGCCGGTTCCGGGCGTGGCGCTGCGTCTGGATCCGGTGCAGGCGGCATTCAACTGGGGCATGCTGATTCGCTGGCTGGATTTCAACGATACCTGGCTGGCGGCGGAGTGGGGCCATCCCTCGGATAATCTCGGCGCGATCCTGGCTGCTGCCGACTATCGCAGCCGTTGCCTGGAACAGGCCGGGCAGCCGCCGCTTACTCTGCACGCGGTGCTGGTGGCGCTGGTCAAGGCTTACGAGATTCAGGGCGTGCTGGCCTTGGATCACGCCTTCAATCGGCATGGCCTGGATCATGTGCTGCTGGTGCGGGTGGCTTCGGCTGCAGTGGCGACCGCGCTGCTTGGCGGTGACCGTGATGCCATCGCCGCTGCGGTTTCGCAAGCCTGGCTGGATGGCGCCCCGCTGCGTGCCTATCGGCAGGCGCCCTGCACCGGGCCGCGCAAGAGTTGGGCCGCCGGCGATGCCACTTGCCGCGGTCTGCATCTGGCGCTGTTAACCCTGGCCGGCGAGCCCGGCTATGGCCAGGCGCTGAGCGCGCCACAGTGGGGTTTTCAGGACGTGCTGTTTGGCGGCCAGCCGCTGACCCTGGCGCAGCCGCTGGGCAGCCATGTGGTCGAGAACATCCTGTTCAAGATCGCCTATCCGGTCGAGTTTCACGCCCAGACTGCGGTCGAGGCCGCCATGCGCCTGCATCCTGGGCTGCGCGATCGCCTCGACCGGATCACGGTGATCGACATCGAAACCCAGGAAGCGGCACTGCGCATCATCGATAAGCGCGGGCCGCTGACTAACGTTGCCGACCGCGATCATTGCCTGCAATACGCAGTAGCGGTGGCGTTGCTCACCGGGCACTTGCAGGCCAGCGATTATCAGGAGGCTGCTGCTGCCGATCCACGTCTGGACGCGCTGCGGGCGCGCATGCGGGTGGTGGAGAACCCGACTTTCAGTGCCGCCTATCGCGATCCGGCCCGCCGGGCAATTGCCAATGCCGTGCAGGTGACGTTTGGCGATGGCAGTCGCAGCGCACAGATCGCCATCGATTATCCGCTCGGTCATCCGCGCCGGCGTGCCGAGGGTCTGCCGCTGCTGTGGCGCAAGTTCCAGCAGGCCAGTCGCCGCTTGCCACCCTCGACTGCCGCTTGGCTGGCGGATCTGTTCGGCGACCCTGCACGCCTGCAGGCTTGGCCGGTGCGTGATTTCATGACCCGGCTGACTGCGCCGGCCTGAGCCTGCTTGACGCATCGAGTAAATTATGTTGCGATGCACAATCAAGATAAACAATGAGATGCCAAACATGAACGACAAGCGGGGTTTTGAGCGCTATCACCAGGCGAATCTGTTGGCGCTACAATGCGTGCTGCGCGTCAACGGCTTGATGGGTATTGGCGCGCTCAGTGCATTGCGCAAGTTTCTGGATCTTTATCTGCTGTGCCTGCGGCCCCTGGCGGCGGTGCCAGTCACCGATGCTGCAGCGCGGCCGGAACAGGCCTTGGCGACTTATCTGGACACGCTCGGCGAGTGCGTCGAGGCATCCTGGCAGGATTTTCGCAATCACCTGCAGATTGTACTGCTCACGCAGGATGAGATGCTGATCTGGATCGCGCGGATCGATCGGGCGCTGGCTGCTGAGGCGGTGCCGGTTGCCGATGATGCGGCGTTACGCGGCTAGGTGGCCGCGATCGCGGGCGGCAGATTCAGGATGCCTTGCCGCCGATCAACAAACAGGCTGTTGCCGGCGATCTGTTTGGCCTGATGCTTGGCGTCGGTGGCCAGCGTAGCGATATCGTGATGCGAACGGCAGCGCGCGTGATCCGGGACGACCGCGCCGATCGACAGGCTAAGCAGGGGAAAGAACTGGGATCGGGCACTCCGGTCCTGGGCCATGATGCCTCCCTGGGCACGGTCCTGTTCGCTGTAAAAGCGCGGTACATCCTGAGCGAACACGGCCAGGATGCGCGCGCAGCGCTCCGGCCAGTCGGCATTCTCAAACACCACGATGAAATCGTCGCCGCCGATATGGCCGACGAAATCCACCTCCGGCGCTGCGCATTCCACCAGGATCCGTCCTAGGCGCTGAATGACCTGGTCGCCTCTCTTATAGCCATAGACGTCGTTGTAGGGCTTGAAGTGGTCAAGATCGCAATAGGCGACCGCGAAGGGCCGCTGGCTTTGCAACAGGCGCTCGATGTGCTCCTGAATCGGCACGTTGCCGGGCAGCAGGGTCAGCGGATTGGCGTAGCGGGCGCAGTGCACGCGCAGGTCGGTGATCTTTTCCAGCAGGTCCATGGTCCAGGCCAGGCCCAGATAGCGGCGCTCCTGAGTGATGATGAAGGCCTGCGAACTGGCGTGCCGGTCGGCGCGCGCAGTGATGACGCGACTGGCATCCTCAAGCAGTGTGCTGTCTTCCAGGATGGTAGGCCGGGAGTCCATGAACAGGGCAATCGGTTTGCGGCTATACAAGTCGCGCCCATATTGCGACAGATAGATGTCCATGAAATCCATCCGCCGCACCAGGCCGACCGGTATGCCGCTCTGAACCACTGGCAGGTCGTGCAGCCTGCGCATGCGGCGGAACAGGGCGCCTACCGCGTCGACCGTCAAGTCCGGAGTGATGCTCGGCACCGGCCTGGCCAGGCAGGCTATCGTGGTGGGCAGTTGCGAGGCGCCACTGGGCAGGGGTGGGCTGTCGACGTCGATCGGGATGGGATCCGTGCTGGGTTGCATGCGCGCTCCGGAATCCGCGATGGTTCAGGTCGCGGCATCGGGATGGTTGGGTCTTTCAACGCGCTATCTTGAGCTTGTGAAATGACGGATGGATGAATATCTGCTTTTCTAAAGTGACATATCCCTATGCAAGCGCTGCCCTACCGTAGCGAAGTCGTCGCGGCAGCGGTCACGATGCCCTGTGCTGCCGCCCAGGCGCCCAGATCGCGCCGCTCGATCGCTGCCGCCATCAGTGCCGGGAACTGTTCCGGTGTACAGGCAAAGGCGGGAATGCCCATCCCGGCCAGTGCGGCGGCAGTGGCATGGTCATAGGACGGCGCGCCCTGATCGGACAGGGCCAGCAGCACCACGACATTGACGCCAGCACCCACCAGCGCAGCGGCGCAGCGCAGCAGGCCGCGGCGATCACCGCCCTCGTAAAGATCACTGATCAGCAGCAGCAGGGTATCCTGCGGCGCGCGTACCAGGCCCTGGCAATAGCGCAGCGCGCGATGGATATCGGTGCCGCCGCCCAGTTGGGTGCCAAACAGCACTTCGACCGGATCGGCGAGCTGTTCGGTCAGATCGACCACGGCGGTATCGAACACCACCAGCGAGGTGCGCACGGCCCGGATCGAAGCCATCACCGCCGCCATGATGCTGGCATAGACCACCGAAGCGGCCATTGAACCGCTCTGATCAACGCACAGCACGATGTCGCGCAGCGCCACGGCGCGGCGACCAAAGCCAATGCGGGTGGCTGGAATCACGGTGCGATAGGCCGGTTGGTAATGGCGCAGATTGGCGCGGATGGTGCGGTGCCAGTCGATTTCGTGATGGCGCGGGCGGCGATTGCGGGTGCTGCGGTTGAGGCTGCCGGTGATGGCCTGGCGCAGCGGGTTGGCCAGCCGCCGCTCCAGATCAGCCACTACGCGGCGCACCACCTGCCGGGCGGTATCGCGGGTCTGGTCGGGCAGGATCCGGTTCAGCGCCAGCAGGGTGGCGACCAGGTGCACATCCGGTTCGACTGCGGCCAGCATTTCCGGCTCCAGCAGCAGGCGTTGCAGGCCATAGCGGTCCAGTGCATCCTGCTGCAGCACGCGCACCACGCTGCTGGGAAAATAGCGGCGGATATCGCCCAGCCAGCGCGCCACACGCGGTGCTGAACTGCCCAGATCGCCGCCGCGCTCGCCATCATAGAGTTCCTCCAGGCAGCGATCCAGACCTTGATCGGCGCTGGCCAGCGTCCAGCCGGTGCCATCGGCGGCGCCGCCACCGAGCACCAGCCGCCAGCGGCGCTGGCGTTCATCAGCAGGGTCAAGCGTGGACGGGGATAAATCAGCGGGCATGGCAGGCATGGGCGCGGTTCCAGGTCGATCCTAATAACGCTACTCTAGCGAAATCCTGCCTCAGCAGAAGGTTCCATCACATTGACCTCCTCCCCGCCCCCCGCCTACGCGGGGGCAGGCTCTAAAGGATGGGGATTCCTGACATCGCTATCAGGGTTTTCTGTTTCACTGAGGATTGCCCAGAGGAGTCAGGCTTGGTTTTCGCCGATAGGATTCCCCAAAGCGGGGAGTCTTACACGGTTCGAACCGCAGCCGGCAACTCCCCCAGGCTTCGCCGTGAGCTCAGCCGAACGGTCTCACATCCTCTCCACAGACTTCACATCCCGCCAGCCCGGCGGTAGGTCTTGAATAGGAGACGTTGAAGATGCTACCGAAAAGAGCGGTGCTTAAACAGTCCCCACGAGGGGGACTGCCGCGCCGTCCGCTATCCTTCCCCGCCCTGAAGGACGGGGTCTTTCGCGGAGAATTCTGATGAAATATTGCAGTCAGTGCGGCGCGCCGGTCAGTGTGCGCGTTCCCGAGGGCGATCATCTGCCCCGGCATATCTGTGACGCCTGCGACACGGTGCATTATCAGAATCCAAAAATCGTCGCCGGCTGTATTCCGGAATGGCAGGGACGTATCCTGCTGTGCCGGCGGGCGATTGAGCCGCGCTATGGCCTGTGGACGCTGCCGGCCGGCTTCATGGAGAACCATGAGTCCGCAGTGGCGGCGGCAGCCCGCGAGGCGCGCGAGGAAGCAAATGCCGTGGTTGAGGATCTGCGCCTGTATGGTCTGTACTCGCTGGTGCACGTCAGCCAGGTTTATCTGATGTTCCGCGGTCGTCTCAAGGATGGTCAGGCCCGCGCCGGAGCCGAGACCCTGGAACTGCGCCTGTTCGCCGAGGAGGACATTCCCTGGGATGAACTGGCGTTTACCGTGGTCGAGGAAACCCTGCGCCAGTATTTCGCCGAGCGCCGCCAGGGAGCGTTCAGCGTGCATGTTGGCGATATCATTCGCACCACCGACAATCAGACGCATATCCACCGCTATACCGGAGCTTGACCGGGCTATAGTTGCGGTACGGACCCGGTTGTGGTCTGGCCCGTGGGAGGTGGAGCGTCAACTACCCCCGCCTGAAGGCGGGAGCTTGTGAAAACAGGCTTGGTTGACCAGCCTAAGCCCGCCTAACCGGGATGTTGAAAGGGGCTACGTTGCGTAGAGGTTCAAGACCTACCTTGGGATGCTTCCTCAGTCCCAAGCTCTGGAAGCCCTGGTTGCAGACACGCATAGGGTAAGCACGAAACGGATTGGGGCGTAATGCCGCTACGCAACATGGGCGAGGGGAGCGAAGCCGCAAGGCTTCCGTCACCAGGCCCTTTACGGGGCAGAGTCTCACGACCC
>RXIX01000097.1 GCA_003989075.1 Candidatus Competibacteraceae bacterium
GAGCATCGCCTCGGTTTTTTTGCTTCTGTGGAACCGTGATATCCATGCGAATCTCCATCATTACCGCCACCTGGAACTGCACCGCCACACTGGGCGACTGCCTGGCCTCGGTCGCCGCACAATCCTATCCCGACCGTGAGCACATCATCATCGACGGCGCCAGCAGTGACGGCACCCAGGACCTGATCGCACGCCATGCCGGACAACTCGCCTACAGCATCAGCGAACCGGACCGGGGCATTTACGACGCCTTGAATAAGGGCATCGCGCAGGCGAGCGGCGAAGTGGTGGGTCTGCTGCATGCCGACGACCTGTACGCCGATACCGAAGTACTGGCGCGTATTGCCGCTGCCTTTGCCGATCCGGCGGTGGACGCGGTATACGGCGATTTGGTGTATGTGGCCAAGGAAGATACGAGTCGGGTGATCCGCTATTGGCGGGCGGGGGAGTTTCGGCCAGAGCGGCTGCGCCACGGCTGGATGCCGCCACATCCCACACTCTACCTGCGCCGCAGTCTCTATGAACGTCACGGCAGCTTCGACACCCATTACCGCATCGCCGCCGACTACGATCTCATGCTGCGCATCCTCAGTCGGGTAACGGGGCGCGTGGTGTATCTGCCCGAGGTGCTGGTACGCATGCGCGTCGGTGGCGTCAGCAATCGCTCGCTGCGCCATATCCTGCGCAAATCCTGGGAGGATTACCGGGCGCTGCGCAGCAACCGTATGGGCGGCCTTGGCGCTCTGATCTGGAAAAACCTCTCCAAGCTGCCGCAATTCCTGCATCGGGCATCGGCAGGACCATAAGTATCAATCGCGATAGGATGCGGTTCATTCCATCCCGTGGGCTGCCACCGCAGGCATCATGGCCTGCCGCGCACCGTATCCACCATCGTTGCAGGACTCCATGGAAGGAGGACGACATCCTAGTGCTTCAACCCGATTAAATTGACGGATGGCGTAGGGTGGATAAGCGAAGCGCATCCACCTTCTTGGGAATGGTTGGTGGATGCGGCGCAAGCGCCTTATCCACCCTACCTGCTTATCCCAGATAGTCCACCAGCACCCGCCGCCGGGACGCGCTGCCACTGCAGGCATAATGGCGTGCACCGCGCACCGTATCCACCATCGTCTTCTGGAACCCGTCAGCCATGCTCATCGACATCATTGCCGGCGCCCGCCCCAACTTCATGAAAATCGCCCCGATCATCCGCGCCCTGCAGGCCCGCGCGGCGGCTGGCGGACCTCTGCGCTATCGCCTGGTGCACACCGGCCAGCACTATGACGCCCGCCTGTCCGGCGACTTCTTCGCACAACTCGGCATCCCGGACCCGGATGTCAACCTCGAAGTCGGTTCCGGCACCCAGGCCGAGCAAACCGCCGCGATCATGACCCGCTATGAACGCCTGCTGCTGGACGCACCCGCCGCCCTGTGTCTGGTGGTCGGCGATGTCACCTCAACCATGGCTTGCGCCATCGCCGCCCAGAAACTCACCATACCGGTTGCCCACGTCGAAGGCGGTATCCGTTCCGGCGACTGGACCATGCCCGAGGAAATCAACCGCAGGGTCACCGACGCCATCACCAACTGGTTCTTCACCACCAGCGTTTTCGCCAACGCCAACCTGCACCAGGCCGGTGTCAGCGATGAACAGATCTTCTTCGTCGGCAACACCATGATCGACACCCTGCTGGCCAATCTGGAGCGGCTGCGGCCCCCGGCCTTCTGGGACGAACTCGCGCTGCAACCCGGCGGCTATTTCGTGCTTACCCTGCACCGCCCGGCCAATGTCGATACAGTGCAGGGCCTGGCGCGGCTGCTGGCAGCGATTGGCGCCGGCACGCGCGGCCTGCCGGTGATCTTCCCCGTGCATCCACGCACCGCCAAAACCCTGCAGGCACTGGCTGATTTACCCAGCGGTCTGCATCTGGTCGAAGCGCAGCCCTATCTGGAATTCAACTACCTGGTCCGGCACGCCAAAGCCGTGATCACCGACTCCGGCGGCATCACCGAAGAAACCACCGTCATGGGCGTACCCTGTATGACCCTGCGCGACAGCACCGAACGCCCCGAAACGGTCAGCATCGGCACCAACGCCCTGATTGGCACCGACCCCGCCCAGCTTGCCCCGGCCCTGGAACGCCTCTTCGCCGGCCAATGGCAACCGGGCAGCATCCCGGAACTGTGGG
Organism: Candidatus Competibacteraceae bacterium; assembly: GCA_003989075.1. Lineage (GTDB taxonomy): Bacteria > Pseudomonadota > Gammaproteobacteria > Competibacterales > Competibacteraceae > RXIX01. The sequence continues at coordinate 2,190 of RXIX01000097.1, forward strand.
ATGGACACACCGGTGAACGGATCGTCGCCGCCCTGGAAAAGCTCATGGCAGACCGCTAGTGCTTCAACCGACCTCATCGGGTTGAAGCGGGTAGGGTGGATAAGGCGCTTGCGCCGCATCCACCAACCCTTGCCTGGGAAGGTGGATGCGCTTTGCTTATCCACCCTACGCCATCCGTCAATTTAATTGGGTTGAAGCGGGTAGGGTGGATAAGGCGCTTGCGCCGCATCCACCAACCCTTGCCCGGGAAGGTGGATGCGCTTCGCTTATCCACCCTACGCCATCCGTCAATTTAATCGGGTTGAAGCGGGTAGGGTGGATAAGGCGCTTGCGCCGCATCCACCAACCATTGCCCGGGAAGGTGGATGCGCTTTGCTTATCCACCCTGCGCCATCCGTCAATTTAATCGGGTTGAAGCGGGTAGGGTGGATAAGGCGCTTGCGCCGCATCCACCAACCCTTGCCTGGGAAGGTGGATGCGCTTCGCTTATCTACCCTACGCCTGGATTCCCGCATACGCGGGAATGACGAAAAGCGAAAGTCCTGAAACCCTCTCCCTCCGGGAGAGGGTGGCCGAAGGCCGGGTGAGGGCGCATACCGTTCAACGCCCCGGATCGCCCGCCTGCACCTCCACCCGGCTCTGTTTCTGGCTGTATCCCATCCGCGCGACCACCTCATACTCCAGCGCCGCTTTTTCCCCAGCGGCCACCACGCGCTCCACTTGCACCGTCTGAAAATCATGCAGCGTCGGATTCAGGCGACTGCGGAACAGCACATCGCCATCATAAGCACGGCGTATCTGCACCCGGATCGGCTGCGTGCTGTAATTGCGAATCTCCTGCCGATACACCGTATGCTCATCCCAGCCCGCCACCTGACTATCCACATCCAGCTTCAACCCTTCCTCGCCCAGCTTGCGATATAGAGTGCCGCCCTTGATCTGCAGCCAGAACTGATCCCGATAGACCCGCTCCTTAACCTCCTTGAACAGCACCGCTGGATCAGCACCCAGATTCAGCTCGATCCTGTCGCCGATCGGCACATACGCCAGATTCTGCGTTGCCAGATAATGCAAACCGCCCTCGGCATCGGCGCGAAACACCCGCACCCTGCCATCCGGCAGCGGCGTCCCGCCCAGATGTGAATCACGGTCATTGCGCAACAGATACAGCCGGGTCAGCGCCTCGCCATACTCACGCGGCCGATAGCGATACTCGACCGTCATCGGCACCGCCTCAGCAACAAAGCTGCGCAGACGCTTCGCCCAGCCGTTCGGCACCGTCTCAGTACCCTCGATGCTGTAGATGAAATACTCGCTCAGGCCCGCCTTGGCGATCGCCTTGGGCGCCTCCAGCACCGCCGCGTCAGCCGCCATGCCCACCGCTTCAGCCGCCGGTGCCGCCGGCGCTGCCATTAACGGTCGCGCTGCCTTCTGGCGCAGATTCTGATACTCCTCACGCTTAAGCTCATCAATCCGGCCCACCGGCAAGCGCGCCAGCACGGCAATCTTCTCCACCAGATTGAGCGTACCCACCACCAGCCGCACCTGGGCATCCTCGTAATCCTCACCGGAGTCGTTGCGCACCCGCACGAAACTGTCCAGGCGCAACTGCCGCTCGTCCGGATCGGCGATGGCCAGATAATCGGCCTCCCAGCGAATCCCCGAGGTGAAATAGCTGATTTCAATGCGCGCGGTGCGCTCGGTATCGCTGCGCACGTTCCAATACAGGCTCTGCGGCTTGTCATGCGGGAAGGTGGTATCGAGCAGCTCCAGCCCGCCCGCCGCATCAGGGAAACGCAGCTCCACCGAAGTCGGATCGATCAGCGTGTTCGCCCAGGAAAAGCGCAGTGGATTGACGCCGGGCTTGAAGTTCAGCTCGCGCGTTTCCCGCACCAGAGTCAAATCCTCAGCGTTATAGATGGTCAGTTGCACCGTGCGCCGTTCCGGCACCGTGGCCAGATCGACATTGCCAGCGTTGGCACTCAGGCTCAGCAGCAGCCCGGCCAGGCTCAGCAGGCGGCTCATCCAGCGGCGTGCGATCAAAGTATTCACGGCGCTCACCATTCGTTGTTCAGGCTTAGGCGCAGGGTATGAATCTGCTTGACGGCAGTGCCAGCAGCCGTGCGCGGTGGCAGGGTGATATGGAACAGCAGTTGATCCGCATCGCTGTGCTGTGGATCGGGATCGCGCAGGCTGCCTGCGCCAAGCTGCCATTCCGGATCGCGCTCCACCGCACCGTACAGGCTATCGCGAATATGGCGCACACTTTCCACCAGATCGAGCGTGGCCGGACTGTCCTTGAAATTCTCGATCTCGTACTTCAGGGTCACATCGTAGCGATACAGATTACCCGCGATGCGCTGCCGCTCACTGCGCTCGACACTGCGCCGCACCACGATATCGCGCGCCAGACCCAGATACAGCTTCAGCTCATCATCGGGCGCAGTGAAAGCGCCGCGATCCTCACCGAGAAAAGCGCTGCCGCCTTGGCCATCATCCTGAAAGATACGCGCCTTGCCTTCGGGTAGTGCTTCGCGGCCCAGCGGTGCGCCGGCATTGCGGATCACATAGTGCATCGGCACGTTCAGCTTGTCCTGGTCGCGATCAAGATAGCCAAAGCGCAGCGGATCGCTGGTATAGGTCTTGCGCACCGGCACGGCGGCAAACTGATTCAGGCGCAATTCCTTGGTCTCATTCAGACCCAGCGGCCGTTCCAGACGCGGGCCAACCTCGGCCTGAATGGCGGCGCTGGCAAAGGCTTCCTGGGCGCTGTTGCTGATCTGCAGATACTGTGACAGGACCAGAGTGCGCTCGGCGTGATCGGCAAGGGCCCGATAATGAAAGCTCTTGTTCAGTCCGCCGAGGATATAGCTGATGCGCATGCGCGCTGTACCGGCAGTGCGGGCGGCTACTGTCCACACCAGTGCGTTTTCATGGGGCGGATAGCTGACCGAAAGGACCTGCGCCCTGGGTTCCGCTCCGTCCGGCGTATCGAGAATGCGCAGCACCAGACTATCCGGATCGATGCGGGTATTGGCCCAGGAAAAATCGACCTGATTACGGCCCTGGACCAGCGGCACCAGCCGTTCCTCCTCGACCAGTGCCACCTGCGCATGGTCAAGCTGCAGCGCCACCCGTTCGCGCACCGGCAGAGTGGTGAGCTTGATGCGCGCCAGGGCATCGGGCAGCGCGCCGCCCAACAGCAGCAACACGCCAAGTGGATAGAGCAACAGCCGGGTCGGGAGCATGGGCGGCACCTGTGGCAGCAGTGGAGGGCGGAATTACTCGGAATTATGGTGATTGCAGGGACGGCGTATACAAACCTGTGGAGATTTTCAAGGTTCGGGACTTGCGCTTTTCGTCATTCCCGCGTATGCGGGAATCCAGCATGCTTCACGCTGCTCGTGCCCCATGCGCCGTCATTCCCGCGTATGCGGGAATCCAGTTTAAGCGGCGCTGGGCGGTCAACATGGGCACTGTCATTCCCGCGTATGCGGGAATCCAGTAGCTTGTTGAAGAGAATGGATACCCGCTTTCGCGGGAATGACGAAAAGCGCAAGTCCCGACCGCTTTAATACCGCCAAGCCTGCCGGTTTTTCCGGTGCCGAATGGCGTTGTTCTGAATCCGCCCGCGTGCCTGGCGCCTAGCGCAGCATCAGCACCAGTTCGCCCTGGCCGCGCAGCAGATTGATCAGCAGCGGGCCGCCGGCACTGCCGCGGGTCAACTGGCGCAATTCATCGGCGCTGCTGATGGCGCGATGATTAACCCCGATGATGACATCGTTGGGGCGCAGACCGGCCCGTGCCGCTGGACTGCCGGATTCAATCTTCGTGATCAGTACACCCTTGATGCGCCCGGCCAGCGGCGAGCGCGGCCCGATATCCTCGAACACCGCGCCGGCCAGTTGCGGATGAATCGCCTCGCCTTCGGCCATGGCCGGGCGATATTCACCAACCTGGGCTTCCAGGGTCATCGGCTTGCCCTCGCGCAGAATCTCCATGCGCAGCGTCTCGCCCACTTCCAGCAGGCCAACGGTATTGCGCAGCGCACTGCCATCGCGGATGACGCGCTCGTTGATGCGCAGCACCACATCGCCTTCCTTGAGGCCGGCGCGGGCGGCAGCGGAACGCGGCGTAACCTGTGCGATCACGGCGCCCTGACCGGCCGGAATGTTGAAAGCCCGCGCCAGATCAGGGGTCAGATCCTGCACCGCCACGCCGAGCTGGCCGCGCCGCACCGCGCCGTGAGCAACGATCTGATTCATCAGCCGCGCCACCATGTTGGCGGGAATGGCGAAGCCGATGCCGACATTGCCACCGCCCGGGGCAATGATCGCGGTGTTGATGCCGATCAGTTCGCCGCGCAGATTGACCAGAGCACCGCCCGAGTTGCCCGGATTGATCGAGGCATCGGTCTGGATGAAATCCTCGTAGCCCTGAATGCCCAGCCCGGTGCGGCCCAGGGCGCTGACGATGCCCGAAGTGACGGTCTGGCCGAGGCCAAAGGGATTGCCGATTGCCACCACGAAATCGCCGACCCGCAGGCTGTCGGAATCGGCCAGCGGCAGGGCGGTGAGGTTGCCACTGGGAATCTGGATCACCGCAATATCGCTTTCCGGATCGGAGCCGATCACCTTGGCGTCAAGCGTGCGGCCATCGCGCAGGGTTACGTTAATCGTATCGACGCCATCGACAACGTGATGATTGGTGATGACGTAGCCGCGCCGCGCATCGACCACGACCCCGGAGCCAACGCTCTGCGTCTTGCGTTCGCGGGGCTGCTGGTCGGGCGGCAGGTTGAAAAAGTGCCGGAAGAAAGGATCGTCAAGCAGCGGATTGCGGCGCAGTTGCACCCGGCTTTCGGTGGCGATATTGACCACCGCCGGCGTGGCGCGCTCCAGCATCGGCGCCAGGGTGGGCAGCGCCTGGCCTTCGACTGCAGCCGGCAGGCTGGCCTGCACCGGCGCGATCAGGGACAGGCTCAGGCCCAGCACCAGCAGGGCAGCGGACAGTGGCGAGCGTGGCGTGTGCATGGCGAAAAGGTCTCGGTCTGCGGTTGAGCATAGACTATGCGGGTGTGCAGCGCTGACAAAACCGGCCGCGCTGCGGCTGCGCAGCTACGCGCGTCGCCAGGCAGCGCGCGGATCAAACGGCAATTCCTGCGCCAGGCGCCGGAAGCAGTCGCGGGCCTGCTCGCTGTCAACCGGTGGGTTGACAATACGCAGCACCGCGAACTGATCACCGGCTGGCTGACCGGGCAGACCCCGTCCGCGCAGGCGCAGTTTCTGGCCGTTCTGGGCGCCGGGCGGAATGCTCAGCGTCACCGCACCGCCCAGGGTCGGCACCTCGATCTTGCAGCCGAGCGCCGCTTCCCAGGGCGCCAGCGGCACCTCCAGGTGAATATCCGTACCCTGCAGCGTATACAGCGGATGCGGGCGCAGCTTGATTTCCAGATACAGGTCGCCACTCGGCCGGCCACCCAGACCTGGACTGCCCTGGCCGGCAAGGCGGATCTTCTGGCCGTTATTCACGCCGGCGGGAATCTTGACGTTCAGCGTGCGGGTACGGGTGCTGATCCGACCGCTGGCGTCCTGTTCGGGCACCTGCACTTGCAGGGAACGGCTGCCGCCGTGATAGGCCTCTTCCAGGCTGATCTCCAGGCTGAGGGTCTGGTGCTCGCCGCCGGACGGGCGAAAACCGCCCATGCCGGCGAAGCCTTCACCGCGACCGCCCATACCGCCCATACCGCCCATACCGCCCAGGCCGCCGAACAGGGAATCGAAGAAGTCGCTGAAATCCGCCCGCGGGCCAGCCCTGCCGGTGCCGGCGCCAAACGGTCGCCCCTGCCAGCCCGGCGGCGGCCGGAATTCCTGTCCCGCCTGCCAGTTGCTGCCCAGTTGATCATAGGCAGCGCGCTTTTCGGCATCACGCAGCACTTCATGGGCCTCGGTGATTTCCTTGAAGCGCTCTTCGGCATGGGCTTCCTTGCTGACGTCCGGGTGATACTTGCGCGCCAGCCGGCGATAAGCCTTCTTGATCTCTTCGGCTGAGGCATCGCGGCCCAGGCCGAGAATCTGATAATAGTCCTTGTATTGCATTGCGCTTTCCAGGATTCAGGAGCCGGTGAGTGACCGGCTCGGGGCGAAGGGCATCGGCAGCAGGGTGCAGGTGTGCTCAGCCCTCGACCTTGATGCTGCGCGACAGGCTCTGGGCGCGCTTGGGAATGCTGATGCTCAGCACGCCATGCGCGCTGCGGGCGCTGATCCGGCTCAGATCGGCGGTATCCGGCAGGCTGAAGCGGCGATGAAAGCTGCCGCAGGGGCGCTCGATCCGGCTGTAGCCGGCGCGGTTGCTGCCCGTTTCGCCGGGGCGGTGGCCGCGGATGGTCAGGACCGCGTTTTCGGCGATAATTTCAATGGTCTGGGGATCGACGCCGGGAATATCGGCGCGCAGCACATAGCATTCCGGCTCTTCCTTAATGTCCACAGCCGGAATCCAGTCGCAGGTGGCGACGCTGGAGGGATCGGCGCCATGGCGGCTTTCATACAGCCGGTCCAGTTCACCGCGCAAGTGGTGCAGGTGTTGCCAGGGGTCGTGAAGTCGCATATCGGCATCCTCGTAAATGGGGGGTATGTTGCTTTGCAAATAGGGCTGGTGCAGCGAATTTCAAGCGGCTGCGCCGCGTTTTTATCTTTTTGAGCATAGGGCGCGCACATGAGTGAGCAGGCATTTCTGCCGCTGGCAATCGCGGTATTGACCGTGTCCGATACCCGGACTGAGGCCGATGATGCCTCTGGGCGGATTCTGGTGGAGCGGCTGACTGCAGCGGGGCATCATCTGGCGAATCGGGCCATTGTCGCCGATGATATTTACCGGATTCGCGCCACGGTGTCGGCCTGGATCGCTGATCCGGCGGTGCAGGTGATCCTGATCACCGGCGGGACTGGCGTCACCGGTCGCGATAGCACCCCGGAGGCGCTGCGTCCGCTGCTGGATAAGGAACTGGAAGGCTTTGGCGAGCTGTTCCGCATGCTGTCCTGGGAGGAGATTGGTACTTCAACCCTGCAATCGCGGGCGCTGGGTGGATTGGCCAACGCCACGTTCATCTTCTGCCTGCCCGGTTCAACCGGAGCCTGTCGCACCGGCTGGGATCGCATCCTGCAGGCGCAACTCGATGCCCGCAGCCAGCCCTGTAATCTGGCCGTGCTGTTGCCGCGGCTGGGCGAGCGCTGAAGTGAGTCAAGGATGACGAACGACCCCGCTGGTTTAAGCCATTGCGTAGCGACTCAGATTGCAAGGCATCTCGCCGATGCAAGCTGGCGTGGAGCAGGGCGGCCAGCAGAATAGACCGGTTATCCGCGCCGGTGCTTCGGTTCGCCTTTTGCGGCATCCTTTTAGCACAAGCCATTCCAATATGATTTCCATATTGAAAGCCTACAAATTCCGCTTTGAACCGACTGCCGGTCAACGGCAGCAGTTGGCGGTTGAGTTTGGTCATGCACGGTTTGTATGGAATCGCTGTCTGGACTTGCGCAGCACGGCATGGGAAGAGCGCCAGGAGCGCCATAACTATGTGTCGCTGGGACGGCAAGTGACGGAATGGAAGCGCGGCGAATTCCCATGGCTGGCGAATTCCACTGCCTCTTGCCTGACACAAGCGCTGATTGATCAGGACAAGGCGTTTCAAAACTTCTTTGCAAAGCGCGGCAAGTATCCCAAGTTCAAATCCTGCTATGATCGGCAATCGGTGCGGTATCAGCTTGACCAACGCCAGATTGAGAAGACGTACCAAGCCGGTCAATTTTTAAAGCTGCCCAAGCTGGGCGCGCTTAAAGTCAGGTGGTCGCAAGTTCCGGCCGGTGTTCCGAAGATGGCCACGGTGAGCAGAATGCCTACTGGCCGCTACTTCGTCAGCTTTGCCTGTGAAGTCGCTATTGAATCGTTGCCGTTGACCGGTAAGACCGTCGGGCTTGACCTGGGCATCAAGGATGTTGTGATCGCCTGGGATGGTGAGGCTGCCACGAAGTCCGGCAATCCGCGCCATTTGAAAGGCCAGTTGCGTTATCTGAAGCGCCAGCAGCGCCGGTTAAGTCGTATGCAAAAGGGCAGCAATCGGCGCAATCGGCAAAAGGTCAAGGTGGCCAGGATTCATGCGCATGTGGCCGCGATGCGCGCCGACTTCCTGCACAAGACCACAACCGGCATTGTCCGCAGTGCCGATGTCATTGTTCTGGAAGACCTGAACGTAAAGGGCATGGTCAAGAATCATTGCCTTGCGAGCGCGATTGCTGATGTGGGCATGGGCGAATTCCGACGCCAGATTGAATACAAAGCTGCATGGTATGGCCGCAAGGTGGTGGTGGTAGACCAATGGTTTCCCAGCAGCAAAACCTGCAGCGCGTGCGGCAG
>RXIX01000098.1 GCA_003989075.1 Candidatus Competibacteraceae bacterium
ATGATGTCTATCTGCCCATCACGCCAATGTTCCACGTCCATGCCTGGGGCATTCCCTATGTAGCCACCAGTCTGGGCGTAAAGCAGGTTTATCCGGGCCGTTATATACCCGATCACCTGCTGCGCCTGATCGCCCGCGAACAGGTCACCTTCTCGCATTGCGTGCCGACCATTCTGCAAATGCTGTTCTCCAGTCCGCGCATTGCAACCACTGATCTCTCGCGCTGGAAAGTGGTCATCGGTGGCTCGGCACTGCCCCAGGCGCTGGCGCGGCAGGCGCGTGAGCGGGGCGTGGATATCTTTGCCGCTTATGGCATGTCGGAAACCTGCCCGATCCTGACCCTGGCCCAGCTCAAGCCGCATATGCAGGACTGGAACGAGGAGCGGCAACAGGAAATCCGCTGCAAGACGGGCCTGCCGATCCCGATGGTGGAACTGCGCATCGTTGATGAAGAGATGAACGATGTGCCGCATGATGGCGTGAGTCAGGGTGAAGTGGTGGTGCGCAGTCCGTGGCTGACCCAGGGTTATCTCAAGGATCCGCGCAACTCCGAGGCGCTGTGGCGCGGTGGCTATCTGCACACTGGCGATATCGGCGTGATCGATAGCGAGGGCTATCTGAAGATCACCGACCGGCTCAAGGACGTGATCAAGACCGGCGGCGAGTGGATTTCCTCGCTGGAGCTGGAAGACCTGATTCTCAAGCATCCGGCAGTCGCCGAGGCGGCGGTGGTCGGCGTGCCCGATGACAAATGGGGCGAACGGCCGATGGCGCTGGTGGTGGTCAAACTCGATCAGACCGTCAATGCAGACGCCATCCGCGACTGGCTGAAAGGCTTTGCCGACAAGGGCATCATTTCCAAGTGGGGCATTCCCGATCAGGTGCTGTTTGTCGATAGCATTCCCAAGACCAGCGTCGGCAAACTTAACAAGAAAGCGATGCGCGAACAGTATGCGCAATTGATCCAGAACGGTTGAACGCGAAGGCCTACCCGTCTGCCTAAACCTGCCAGGCACGCGACGCCGGTTTGCATGATCCGGCGCCGTGCAGGATTGGAACAGGACAACCGGAGGCTTTGTCATGACTCGAACCACGCACATCCACCTGGCAGCGCTGGCCTTGACCGTGGCTGCAGTACTACCCGCACAGGCCCAGCAGAACCGCTACGGCTATCCCTATAACGGTTCTCCAGAACCGCCGCCCATGCAGGCCGCGCCGGCCCAGCCTTATCCAGCACCCGCTCGCTCGCCGGCTAGCGCATCGGATGCACCGTTCGAGCTGTACAGCCGCTCGCCCGGCGCTACGCCTGCGCCCACTCAGCCCTATTCACCCGCTCAGCCCTATGCAGCGCCCGGCGCAGGTATTGATCCCGACGACAGCAGCGCCATCGAATCCACCTATCCCGATACCGGTATGAACGCGAACACGTTTTCGCTGCTGCGCATCGAAAACAGTCGCGGCATCCGCTATGTCTCCGGCGGCATCGGCGAAGGCGAGCGTGCCGAACTGGAAGCACTGTCTGCGCAATTCAACCTGCGCATCCTGTTCGCGGTCCACGGCAGCGGCAGTTATCTGGCTGATGTCCGGGTGCGCATTCTGGATCCGAGCGGCGCGCCAGTGCTGGACACGATTTCGCAAGGCCCCTGGTTCTTCGCCGCGCTGCCGCCCGGTGATTACACGGTAGAGGCCCGCACGCCCGAGCAAACGCAGCAGCAAAGCGCGCGTATTGGTGGAAGCCCGACACGGCTGTATTTCTACTGGAATTGATCCAGGACTTTCGCTTACCTGACTTTTTCTGTCATAGCCGCGAAAGCGGGTATCCATTCTTTTCAACAAGCTACTGGATTCCCGCATACGCGGGAATGACGAAAAGCGAAAGTCCCGTGCTCGCCGCATTGCCCCAACTCGCATTGCGGGATGGGGCTTTTGCTTTATCCTGGTCAACAAACCTAGCGGGACTCTGGCGTTGCGGTTTCTGAAACTGGAACAGTCGGCGGATTCGTAGCCGACTGCTGCTGTTCCACCAGTTGCTGCACGATCCTGTCGCCCGTTAATTCCAGAATTTCGTGCAGGCTGGGTACGCGCATCGTCGCACCGATTTTCAGGCTATCCATACTGGGCTTGGAAAATGCCTGTGGATTGGCCAGAAACAGCGCTTTCATCATCACATCCCGGCCAATCGCAGGATCGGGACGCAGCTTGCCGGCGATATCCCAGAGCCGTTCATTGTTGGAAATCGGCCCATAGTTGCTACCGGCTGAATACGCGGGCGTACCCGGTTTTACCGGAGGCGGCGCAGCAGGCGCGGCATTAACCGAACCATCGGATTGCGCCTCGACAGTCCCGGCCTCGGTCGCCGGTATTTGCGGTGCTGCTGCAACCGGGGCAGGCTCAGCCGGTGCTGCTGGAACTGCAACCGGGGCAGGCTCAGCCGGTGCTGCTGGAACTGCAACCGGGGCAGGTTCAACCGGTGCCGCTGCAACCGGGGCAGGTTCAACCGGTGCCGCTGGAACTGCAACCGGGGTAGGTTCAACCGGTGCCGCTGCAACCGGGGCAGGTTCAGCCGGTGCTGCTGGAACTGCAACCGGGGCAGGTTCAACCGGTGCTGCTGAAACTGCAACCGGGGTAGGTTCAACCGGTGCTGCTGAAACTGCAACCGGCGTAGGTTCAACCGGTGCTGCTGAAACTGCAACCGGCGCGGGTTCGGCGGACGCGAGTACTGGCGGCGATTCCGCAAACCGGTGTCCAGGGCCGGATGCCAAGGGTGTTGGCAGTTGCACCGCCGTCATCATCACCTCGGAAACCGCCAGGAACAGCAACGGCGTTACCGAAATGTGCTCCATCAACCCGGCAGACTCCATTTCTGCCATAACCGGTGCCGCATCGGCTGGTGATTCGCTTGCCGGCGCCTTCACTGCTTCCGCTACCGGCGGTTCCGCTACCGGCGGCGCCTTCACTGCTCCCGCTACCGGCGGTTCCGCTACCGGCGGCGCCTTCACTGCTTCCGCTACCGGCGGTTCCGCTACCGGCGGCGCCTTCACTGCTTCCGCTACCGGCGGTTCCGCTACCGGCGGCGCCTTCACTGCTTCCGCTACCGGCGGTTCCGCTACCGGCGGCGCCTTCACTGCTTCCGCTACCGGCGGTTCCGCTACCGGCGGCGCCTTCACTGCTTCCGCTACCGGTGCAGGCTCCAATGGTGTGGGTGGTGCCAGCACAAACACATCTGGACCCTTGCCGGTCGATTGAGCAGCGGGCATCGTTTCAGAGAGTAATGGCGCAGTCGGAGCAGGTGGCTCCGCAGGTGCAGCCGGTTTTGTCGCTGCCGTCGCCTCTGCCGGTGCAGCCGGTTTTGTCGCTGCCGTCGTCTCAGCAGGTGCAGTTGACGCTGCCGCTGCCGTTGCCTCTGCCGGCGCATTCATACCGGCCAATTGCGCCGCCACTGCTGAACCGGAAAACTCGGCAATCTCCCGCAGCGTCGGAATACGCAGCATCGAACCACCCTTCAGACCGCTAATACCCGCCTTGCTGAACGCCTGCGGATTGGCCTTAAACAGCGCCTGCATCATCTGCTCGCGGGTAATGCCCGGATCAGGACGCAGCTTGAGCGCAATCCCCCACAATCCCTCACCGGGTAATACGGGACCATACTGATCACCGGGCCGATAAGCCGGAACCGGTGCAGCCGGTGCCCCCGCGACCGTCAAGGGCTCACTGGACGGCTTACCTATGGCGGTATTGACCGTGATCACACCCTTCGGCGTCTCCGGCACCGCGCCCGGCTCGTTCCCCGCGTCCAAAACCGTCTTGCTGCGTTCCTTGCCGCGCCGGGCCAGCCGCTGCACCGGATCAAGCAGCACGGTGTATTCGCGAAAGGTCTTACCGCGTGGCCAGCCAAACTCCAGCAGCAGCGCCAGCGATGGCTCACGGATCGGCTGCATCGACACCATCTTCACATACACCTGCCCCTCGGCATCGTACTGGAGTGAAAACACCAGTTGATCAACCACCCGGGCACGATCAAGACCAAACTCGCTGAACATCGCCGGTGACGCCACCTTGACCGAAAAGCGATCCAGCTCCTCCGGAGTCAGGTTGGGCAGCGGAATTGTTGCGTCAAACAACTGGTTCAGGGCGGAATTCACCCGAATCTCACCGACCTCGATCGCCAGGGCACACATCGGCCCCAGCAACAGCGGCACCAGCCCCCAAAACCCGGTTCTACGCATCATCAGCATTCCTCTCATCGGATCATGGCGCGCTGTGCCCGGGCACATGACCCGCAGCAACCGACGCGCTTGAATTACCCTATTCTAGAATGGCAGCTTGAAGCCTTGCTAAACGAATACCGGCCGCCCATTAATCAAAACGCGGCGCGAATACTGCTCCGGCGCTGTACGTCAATTTCCATGCACCCTTCTGGACTACCGCCATGCAATCCGACTCCGCTGAACTGCCTATCGCCACACCCACTACCGCCGAGCCCAGTTCCGCAGACTGCGCCGAACGCCTGCTCAGCCTGCTACGGGACCTGTTGCGGGAGATTCGCCCGACGGATACCGGTATCACCCTGGACCTGGATAGCCACGTTGATCGCGATCTCGCCCTCGACAGCCTGACCCGCACCGAACTGCTGCGGCGGATTGAGATCGGCTTTCAGGTGCAGCTTGATGAACGGGTGCTGCTGGCGGAAACGCCACGCGATCTGCTGGAACTGATCCTGGCCGCCCAAGGCGAACCGGAAGCCACAACCCTCGCCGCCCAGTGGACCCTGGCTCCAACCACGACCACGGCGGCGAGCGGCTTTCCCGATCGCGCCAGCACCCTGATCGAGATGCTGGACTGGCATGTGCAGCGTCAGCCGGAGCGGGTAGCGATCCAGATTTATGGCAACGACGAGTCCATCGATACCACCTTCAGCTATGCCGCGCTGTGGCAGGGCGCCCAGGCGGTCGCGGTTGGGCTACGGGCGCGCGGACTGCTGCCCGGTCAGACCGTAGCGATCATGCTGCCCACCGGTCGCGACTATTTCCTGAGCTTTTTCGGCATCCTGCTCGCCGGCGGCGTGCCGGTACCCATCTATCCGCCGGTGCGCCCCTCGCAGATCGAGGAGCATTTGCGCCGCCATGCCCGCCTGCTCGACAACGCGCAAAGCGTAGCGCTGATCACCGTCCCCGAAGCGACCCTGGTCGCGCGCCTGCTGCAGGCCCAGGTCGAATCCCTGCGCCATGTGGTCAGCACCGACGAACTGCAGCAGGACCCGGCCACCTGGCAGGCACCGACACTGCGCGATCAGGATCTGGCCTTTCTACAATACACCTCCGGCAGCACCGGCGACCCCAAGGGCGTGATGCTCAGCCATGCCAACCTGCTGGCCAATCTGCGCGCCATGGGCTCGAAAGTGGCAGCCGGTCCCGATGACGTGTTCATCAGTTGGCTGCCCTTGTACCACGACATGGGTCTGATCGGGGCCTGCCTGGGCAGCCTGTATCACGGCTTTCCGCTGGTAGTGATGTCGCCCCTGAGCTTCCTGGCACGGCCGGCACGCTGGCTGCGCGCCATTCATCGCCATCGCGGCACCCTGTCAGCGGCGCCCAATTTCGCCTATGAACTGTGTGCGCGCGCCATTCAGGACCACGAGATCGAAGGGCTGAACCTGAGTTCCTGGCGCAGCAGCTTCAACGGTGCCGAGCCGGTCAGCCCGGACACGATTGCCCGCTTCACCGCACGCTTCGCGCCCTACGGCTTCCGCGCCAATGCCATGGCGCCGGTCTATGGACTGGCGGAATGCGCGGTGGGTCTGGCGCTGCAGCCACCGGGACGCGCGCCGCTGCTGGATCGGGTGCGCCGCGATTCCTTCATGAAGTCCGGCCGGGCCGAAGTGGCCACCGCCGATGAGGCCAATCCGCTGATTTTTCCCGCCTGCGGTCAGCCGATCCCCGGTCATCAGGTGCGCATCGTCGATGAGCATGGTCGCGAATTGCCGGAACGTCAGGAAGGCCGCCTGGAATTCCAGGGCCCCTCGGCCACTGCGGGCTATTACCGCAATCCCGAGGCGACCCGGCGGCTGTTTCCGCATGGCGACGGCTGGCTGGATTCGGGTGATCGCGCCTACATGGCCAATGGCGATGTGTATCTGACCGGACGGGTTAAGGATCTGATCATCCGCGGCGGGCGCAATCTGTATCCCTACGAACTGGAACAGGCAGTCGGCGACATTCCCGGCATCCGGCGCGGCTGCGTGGCGGCCTTCGCCAGCACCGACCCGGCCACCGGCAGCGAGCGGCTGGTCGTGGTCGCCGAGACCCGCGCCACCCAGCCGGAAGCCCAGGCGCGGTTGCGCCAGCAGATTCAAAGCGTCGGTGTCGATCTGCTCGGCGTGCCACCGGATCAGGTGGTGCTGGCAGCGCCGCGCACCGTGCTCAAGACCTCCAGCGGCAAGATTCGCCGTGCGGCGATCCGCGAACTGTACGAGCGCGATGCTCTCGGCCGGGGCGGCCGGGCACTGTGGCTGCAATTAGTGCGCATCGCCCTGACCAGTGCCGGGGCCCGCACGCGCCAACTGGGACGCGATGCGGCGCGCTCCCTGTATGCGGCCTATGCCTGGAGCGTGTTTGCGCTGCTGGCGCCGTTTGTCTGGCTGGGCATCATGCTCTGGCCGGGGCAGGCGGGACGCTGGACACTGGGCCGTGCTGCAACCCGGCTGCTGGCACGGTTGACCGCTACACCACTGACGGTGCAGGGCCTGGAGCATCTGCCGGCTGGACCGTGCGTGCTGGTCGCCAACCATTGCAGCTATCTGGATGCTTATCTGCTGATGGCGGCGATTCCGCGCCATTTTCACTATGTCGCCAAGCGTGAACTGCTCGATAATCGCTGGCTGGCGCGGCCACTGGAACGCCTGGGGACGCTGTTCGTCGAGCGTTTCGACCTGCAGCGCAGCAGCGACGAAGCGCGCAAGGTGACGGCGGCGGTGCAGGCCGGGCAATCGCTGGCCTTCTTCCCCGAAGGGACTTTTGACCGGATGCCCGGGCTGTTACCGTTCCGCATGGGTGCGTTCGTAGCGGCGGCGCAGGCTGGCGTACCGGTGGTGCCGGTGGCGCTGCGTGGTACCCGCTCGCTGCTGCGGGCCGGGTCCTGGTTTCCACGCCGGGGCCGGCTGGACGTGGTCGTGGAAGCGCCGCTGCAACCGGATGGCGAAGACTGGGCGGCGGCAGTGCGCCTGCGGGATGCGGCGCGTGTGGCCATCCTGCGTCACTGTGGCGAACCCGACCGGGGGAATTGAGCAGAACATGGAGCGGCTTATTGCCAAGCCCGTCACACGGTAAACTAGCCGCTCCAATAGCCCTTTTAGCCATCCCTGCCGACCACCTGCCCACATGAACCACGAGCCTCCAGCCGATCGCAACACCGCACTGCACCCCACTCGCCTGATCGCCTACGGCGTCGCGCACGAGCCTCCAGCCGATCGCAACACCGCACTGCACCCCACTCGCCTGATCGCCTACGGCGTCGCGCTGGCAGCGCTGGCGCTGGCGCTGGCGCCGATCAGCATTCCCACCGGTCTGGCCAAGGTGTCGCCCACCCAGCACTTCATCAACGTCATTTCCGGCGCGCTGATCGGTCCCTGGTGGGGACTGGCGGTGGCACTGGTCACCTCGCTGCTGCGCAATGCCCTGGGTTTGGGTACGCCGCTGGCCTTTCCCGGCAGCGTATTCGGCGTCGTGCTGGCCGGACTGGCATTCCGCTACAGCCGCAATATCTACCTGACCGCTTTAGGCGAAGTCATTGGC
The DNA here is from genome assembly GCA_003989075.1 of Candidatus Competibacteraceae bacterium. Classification (GTDB taxonomy): domain Bacteria; phylum Pseudomonadota; class Gammaproteobacteria; order Competibacterales; family Competibacteraceae; genus RXIX01. The sequence continues at coordinate 7,791 of RXIX01000098.1, forward strand.
ACCGGCCTGATCGGCGCTACGGTTGGCGCACTGATGGTTGCACCCTACCTGATGGGCAAGACCCTGGCCCTGGGCGCACTGATCATACCGTTCCTGCTCTCCTCGCTGAGCGGCGCAGTGCTGGGCGTGATAGGCCTGCGGGTGCTGCAACAGCTCGGCTATCTGCAGCGCTGAGATGGCTGATGCGCTCCTGCTGTGCCAGAACCTGAGCTATCGCTACCCGGCCGCCACCACGCCGACGCTGCATCACCTGGATATGCGCATTGATCCTGGCGAGTTCGTGCTGCTGGCCGGGGCCAGTGGCTCGGGCAAATCCACCCTGTGCCGACTGCTGAACGGGCTGATTCCGCACCTGCACGGCGGTGAGATCAGCGGTGAACTGCGTCTCGCTGGCCTCGATCCGCGCCAGATCCCGCCGCGTGATTTAAGCCGCACGGTGGGCCTGCTGCTGCAGCGGCCTGATGCGCAATGCCTGGCGACCACGGTGCTGCGCGATCTGGCCTTTGGTCCCGCCTGCCAGGGTCTGGACCGCGCCACTATTGCCCAGCGGGTGCGTACAGTCAGCGCGCGCCTGGAGATCGGCCACCTGCTGGAACGCAGCCCGCAGCATCTTTCCGGTGGTGAACAGCAGCGGGTGGCACTGGCCGCCATTCTGGCCCTGGAACCGCGCCTGCTGGTGCTGGACGAGCCCTTTGCCTTTCTCGATGCCGCCGGCGCCGCGCAGTTGCGCGCACTGTTGCGTCAATTGCAGGCTGCGGGGATTACCCTGATCGTCGCCGAACATCGTCTGGCCGAGATCGCCAGCGACGCCAGCCGGATGCTGGTGCTGCATCAGGGCCGGCTGGTCGCCGATGGTCCGGCGGCAAAGGTTCTGGCCGGGCCAGTCGCTGCATGGGGACTGGAAGCCCCCGCGCCACTGGCCGCGCTGCCGCAACCGCCCCCGCCACCACGGACACCGAACCTGCCGGTGCTGGAATGGGACGGCATTTACTGCACGCGCGCCGGGCGGCCGGTGCTGAATGGCGCCAGCCTGCACAGTGCCGCCGGTGAGATCATCGCCCTGCTCGGCGCCAATGGTGCGGGCAAGAGCACCCTGCTGCGACATGGCAACGGTCTGCTGCGCACGCAGTCCGGCACGGTGCGTGTGCTGGGACAAAGCGTTGGTCAACGCCCGGTCGCTGAGCTGGCCGGCACGGTCGGGCTGGTGATGCAGCAGCCGGCGCGGATGCTGTTCGCGCCCACGGTCGCCGCTGAACTGGCTGCCGGGCCGCGCGCCCTGAAGCGTGACGATCCGGCCTGGCGCGCCACCCTAAGTGCGCGTTTTGGTCTGGAGCCGCTGCTGCAACGGCCACCGCAGACGCTGAGCGCCGGTGAACAGCGCCGGGTGGCGATCGCCGCTGTGCTGGCATCGCGGCCGCGCGCCCTGCTGCTGGATGAACCGACCGCTGGTCAGGATGCGGTGGCCCGGACCACGCTGCGTGCCCTGCTCAGCGATTGCGCCGCCGAGGGCATCGCCATCACCCTCGCTACCCATGACCTGAACTGGGCCTATGCACTGTGCCAGCGCTGGGCGGTGCTGGCCGAGGGGCGCATTGCCGCCGATACCGATCCGGCCACGGTACTGGCGCAGCGCGAACTGTTGCAGCGCGCCCGACTCGCGCCCCTGCCGGTGGCTGCCTGATGGCCACGCCCGATCCGGTCAACCTGGCACCGTTGCCAACGCGCAGCGGCATGTTCGATCCCCGCGCGCTGCTGCTGGTTTATCTGCTGGGCACACTGCTGATTCTGCTGGCAACCCGACCCGGGCAGCTGCTGCCACTGTTTCTGGCAACGCTGCTGGGCGTGGTGCGGGTGCGCTGCTGGGCGGCATGGTGGCAAATCATGCGCCTGCTGCTGCCTACCGTGCTGCTGTTCGCGGTGGTCGTTGGCCTGGGCAGTGGCGGCGAAGCGGCGACCGGTGCGGTGCTGCGCCTGCTGGCCCTGGTCACGGCCAGCGTGCTGTTATTCAGCATTACGCCAGTGGAGGAACTGGGCGAGTCACTGCTAAATGCAGGCCTGTCGCCACGACTGGTGTTCCTGCTCGAAGGCACCCTGCGCTTTGTGCCGGCCATGGCAACACTGCTGCGCGAGGTGCGTGAGGCACAGGAAAGCCGCGGGATTCGCCTCGATGGAGTTTATCTGTTGCGCAACGGCGCAGCGCTGCTGGCACCGCTGCTGGTCGATGTAATGCGCTTTGCTGATGATCTGGCCGAGGCGCTGGAGGCGCGCGGTTTTGGTGGGCAGCAGCGCACACCGCTGATCGAATATCGCTTCCAGTGGCATGACTGGGCACTGGTCACCACTGCGGCGCTGCTCACAGTCGCGCTTGTTCGCGTTTTTCTGTTGGCCTAGACGGGGCACTAGCCATTACTACCCAGTGGGTAAGGGGCACTACCCATTGGGCAAGACGAGTGAATTCGCAGTCAAACCTAATCCCGAGCTGTTTTTGACCAGTTGCGCGGCGAGCCCCGTCCTTACTTCGGCTTCGCTCAGTACAGGTCAGGGCGGGGAAGGGTAGCGCGGACGCCGCAGGCGTCCTTTGCGGCGGTCAATGTGGCGTCTGCTGTTGTTCGATATACTGGCGGACGATCT
>RXIX01000099.1 GCA_003989075.1 Candidatus Competibacteraceae bacterium
ATAATGATTGTCTTGTCTTTTTTAATATTTTTTTTGGGTGTTTTTAGGATTTTTTTTGTGGTTTTGTATTCCCCTGTTTTGGGTTATGCTAATAACTTTGATATGATAAGAATCCAGTCTTGCCATCAAATATGGCCCTCTAAATCTGATGTTGATGCTGGTGCAAGAACTTATGAAGAGCCATTGGAAGACTATAAATTTAAAAATATTGGGTTAGGGAATTGTTATCCAAGTTCTGAACTTTTTTTTACTTATCTTGGTGAGTATTTAATAAAAGCCCTCCAGTATATTTCTTTTCTTGATGATGATAATGGGTTTTCTGTAAAAAATTTTGGGGTTTTGCGTGGTGTTTTTATTTGTTTGGTTTCATGGTTTTTCCTTTATTACTATGCTTTAAGAAAGAATTTTGTTTTGGTTTACTTTTATGCGCTGTTTTTTTCTTTGGTTATTGCTGATCCCGCTAATACGCTCTACTTGAATACTTTTTATACTGAATTTTCAGCTTTGTTTTTTTGCTATCTTTCGGTTTCCATGTGTTTTTTGTTGTGTAATACTGGTGATTATCGTTCTTTTTTTATAGGTATTTTTGCGATTAGTCTATGCGGATTAGGTTTTTCAAAACCACAACATATCGCGCTCCCGGTGGTAATTTTTATTGCCTTTTTGGTTGGTAGTTATAGCAGGTTGATGAAGATTAAGTTTATGGTTTTTTTGATCCTCGTTTTAGTCTTAGGGGTTACAGCATTTCAGGCATATTTTCGCCAGACAAACACAATGTTTAGTGTTAATTACGCAAACGCTACAGATACCTTTTTGTGGACAGTTCTTCCAGCTGCTACCGATGCTAATCAGGCAGCAAAAATTTTAGGACTGCCTAGTAGTTGTATAGATCATAAAGGTAAAAACTGGTATACCCCCGGTATTCAGGAACAGCACCCTTGCCCTGAAGTTTTGCAAGTGTCTCGGGTGCGGATTCTGTGGTTATCTATTCATGATCCTCAGTTTTTTTTAACAGTCACTCGTCAGGGCCTTGCTCAGCTACGGCCATGGCTTTTGCAGGATATTGGTAGTATCGGAGATAGAAATTTAGGTTTTGCAAACGAATTGGTTTTTAGTTTTTCTGACTGGCTAAACAAAATACCTCAAAAAATTTTTAATGCTATTTTTTTGATGCCTATAGTAATTATGATTTTTGGATTAATTATGGGGTTAAAAAATAAAACAAGCCGATCGTGTGGTTTTGTTGTTTTTTCTTTGCTGGTTGTTCTGTCATATGTCGTTTTTTACTCATCACTATTTGGCGATGGATATGCGGATCTGGCCAAGCACAGTCATCTTTATTTTTCCGTGCTTGCAGGTTTGGTTATTTTTTGTTTATCTTTTCTGATTAATAGAATTGCCAGTTATTTAATATAATTGGCATATTATATAATATTTATAACTATTCTTAGTGATTAGCTTGTTTTTAAGTCATGCTTTTTTATTATATGTACTGGAGTAAACAAAAATGTTTTTTGAAAATAATGGATATTGCCCGATTTGTGAAGCACCCGTTCTGTTCGTTGCTGAGCAGGCCTGGTTGCGTGATTATTATCTTTGTTCAGTTTGTCATAGCATTCCTCGCCAACGGGCCCTTGTTTATTTGCTAAACATGCTTCGGCCCGATTGGAAGAGCATTAATATTCATGAAAGCTCTCCAAGTATTCTATTTTTAAAAAATCACTGTCCAAGTTATTCATTTTCTTATTTTATTGATGACTTGAATCCGGGTGCTGTCCGGGATGGGATACGCTGCGAGAATCTCGAGCAGTTAACATTCCTAGATGAGACTTTCGATATCTTTATCACCCAGGATGTGCTTGAACATGTGTTCGCGCCAGATCAAGCATTAGCAGAAATTTCACGGGTATTGCGATTCGGGGGAATGCATATCTTCACAGCGCCCAGACACAAGGATTTATTATTGAGTCGGCAGCGAGCCCGGGTCGAAAATGGCCATGTTATCCATATGCTGGAGGCCATTTATCATGGTAACCCGATTTCATCCAAGGGGTCTCTCGTGACTTGGGACTATGGATTGGATTTTGTGGTACTTGCAGAACGCTGGAGTGGCTATCAGACCAGCGTTTATGTATTGCATGACCGTCGATTTGGAATCGATGGTGAATTCATGGATGTATTTGTAACAGTTAAAGATAAGAAAAATCAGACGTTTTGTTCTGAATAGAACGGGTTATTTAACTAACGATTCCAATCAATTAGTCATGCCTATGACTATAAAAAGCCAAGCTGTTTCAGTCGTCGCTGATGTCTAGCGCCAATCGCGGTAAAGCTGTGATATGTCCTGATATAATTTGCGGCCTGCTGGCCGATATCCGCAACATAGTCGGAGTCAGTGACCAGTTGCCTTAAATACCAGGCAGCCTGCTCGACATCGGGTTCCGCCCAACGCTGACCAAGACCATGTGGATATTCATTCATGCCTACTGGAATTAGTGTGCAATCCACTAGGCAGGAGTTAGCCTCGTTCATGAAATCAAGATTGCCTGAATAGCCAGTGGCAATAACTGGCTTGCCAAAATACATTGCTTCCGCCAATCCGCGACCAAACCCCTCCGAGCGGTGCAGTGACAGGAAGCAATTGCATAAGCGTACCAGTTCCTTGATTTCCCGGTCATTCATGACCCGGTCGATCAAGATGACTCGCGGATCATGTACCACGTCCGATTCCAGGAAAGCCTGATAGTCTTCCGGGCAGGCGTCCGCGCCATTCATTTTGATCACTAGGCTGACCGGGGCTGCGGGATCCTTCTGAAACGCAGTATTGAACGCGCGCAGGGCAGCCCACGGATTTTTGCGCTGGATGAAGGAGCGAAAATCGAAAAAAAACAGCGCCAGAAAGCGATCCTCTGGCAAGCCAAAATCAGCACGCGACATATTGGCGGGTGTGATCGGTTCTACGGCTAGTGGCATCCACACTACTGGACAGGGAGCTTTGTCCGTTACGGCTTGCTGAATAAAACGCGAGGGTGCCCAGATTTCGTCCAGATCGCGGAACGCACCTCGCCAGGCGTCCGGGAATTGACTCAGTTCCCAAGCCCAGTAGCCGATATTGTAGCGACCCGCATAGCAATCAGCGCCAAGATGAGTGAAGGCATCATCCATCTCATTAGCATTGAGAAAAAAAATGTTTGCCTTATAGGCGGCATGCGGGTCAATCCGGTTCATGAACGGAAAATCCCGATGCAATACGGCCATTTCCTTACCGTATTCGCCGAAAGTATTACGCAAGGCGAAAGGAATCTGCGCGGCAGCGAAGGCACAGGCACCGGTGCGCACATCCTCGGCCCGGCCTAATACGGCATAGGGATGACCAATCAGCAGTGCGCCCGGCAGTAAATCCGATCGACTGGCGCGCCGCCAATCCGGCTCGGGCTCAGGTGTTGGCAATGGGGAATTGCTGAACGCGGTTGTCAAATCGGAGGCTGCTTCAATACTTTGTCGGCGTTGCGCGCTGAGCAATAATCGGGCGCGCAGGCTGATTCCGCTCAGTCCTTCATTGCGCAATACTTCGCCAGTGCGGCATAGCAGGGGCAATAGACCTGCATGGCGGGCTAATCCGGTTTGAATGGCGCTAATCAGCCGGCGCAGACGGACAACCAATCCAGTTCCTAACATCCTTGTTCTCCCAAGGCGTTGCGGGTCGCTTCCAGATAGCGATGACCATACTGGCGGTCCGGTTCAAGGTGATTGCCCTCGGCCCACTCATTCCATGCGTTGATGAAAACCAGACGCTCGCCAGCACTCCGATACCAGCGGGTTTCCTCAATCAATCGTTTCAGCCAGCGCTCGTAATAGTCCGGTTTGGCATTTAGAAAGATGTCGCTGGTATCCTGACGTCGGGCGGTGTTGTCCCAGGAAGGCATGGCGGTACGGAAAAACGGATAGGGCATCGGCGACCGGTTCATGAAGAAATCAGCGGTCGCGGGGTAGTCGTAGAACATGCCCTGAAAATTGGGGTTGTACATTTCCGCCGGTTGCTGGGCCAATACGGCCATGGCGTGGGGTGGGAATTCGATGGCTGCGTCAAAGCCGAACGTGCGCGGATCGCCAATATCGCCAAAACTTTGTATCGATGCCAGATACAGCTCACCCAATCCCGACTCACGGCAGTAGCTACGCCAGATTGCGGCTGTCCGGGCTGCATCCGGCAACAGACTGGGTCGATAGACCAGCAGCAGTAGCCGATCCTTGAGGCGGATATAGCGCCGGTCACGCAGTGCCGGTTCCAGTGTCCGGATAAAGTTCAGATCATCTTCATCGGAATGCTGCTGAGCGATCAGGATTTCGCTGTCGAGACCATCCCAGCGCCGGCTCCAGTTTTCATTGGCCCAGCAGACGCAAAAGGGGAAATCCGGATGACCGGATTGCACCACTTCATCCAGTGGTCGATTCAATAAGCGCTTGCCAGCAAACCAGTAGTAGTAATAGCAGAAGCCATGAATGCCGTAATGACGGGCCAGCGCCGCCTGTTCGTCGCGAACCTCGGGAACCCGCAAGTCGTAAAAGCCGAGATCAGCGGGCAGATGCGGTTGATAATGACCGGCAAAATTGGGCTGGGCCTTGGTGACGTTGGTCCATTCGGTGAAGCCCTTGCCCCACCAGCGGTCATTTTCTGGAATTGGGTGGTACTGGGGCAGATAGAAGGCAATCAGCCGCACCGCGTCGCGTGCCTGGAGGGTTTCACCCCAGCGCTGCAGGTAGATGGCCTTGTTCCGCTCGATTTGCCGCAGCTTGTGGCCGTCCCGGTTGGTGGTGACGCTCAGATGGTGAATGATTTCAGCGGCTGGCTGGTAGATGACTTTGCGGCCCTGCTCGTGCACCCGCAACGACAGGTCGCAATCTTCGAAGTAGGCCGGGGCGTAGATTTCATCGAAGCCGCCCAGCTCGCGGAACAGGAGGGTTTCGATCAGCAGGCAGGCACCGGAACAGTGATCGACTTCACGCGGCGGACCGTTGTACAGCGGCTTGGCGGGATCATCATTCAGGCCGATCAGGTCAACCGTGCCATCCGGGCGCAGGGCAGCACCGGCTTCCTGCAAGTGGCCACTGGGGTAGATCAACTTGGCGCCCACCAGACCAGCATCCGGGCAGGTGGCAAAAACTTCGAGCAGATGATCCAGCCAGCCCGGCAGCACCTGGGTATCGTTGTTGAGAAACAGCAGATAGCGGCCGCGGGCTAGCGCTGCGCCGCGGTTGGCGGTGCGCAGGAAGCCAAGGTTTTCGGGATTGCGCACATAGTGCAGGCCGTTGATCTGGCTGAGCAGCTGTGCTGAGGCGTCGCTGGAGGCATCATCCACCACGATGATTTCACAGCTCGCCTGGGGAGCATATCGCTGGATGCTGCCCAGACAGCGGATTGTGTAATCAACCTGGTTATACACTGGAATGATGATCGAAACCTGGGGCGATTCCGGTGTGGGGAAGGCGAGGCTGGCCGCCAGTGCTTCAATATCATCGGCGCTAACGTCGAGCATGGGCGGTGGTGTTGGCTGCCAGGGCATGGCGGGCTGCGTGTTCGAATCCGCGCTTTTTACGGTCACCGCTTGGGTTGCGGCAATCTGGATCAGCCATTGCTGATAGTTGGCGCTGTTTTTTAGCAGTGGCCCGAGATTGCGGTATAGAAATGATTTGATCCGCCACCGCACCGGTAATGGCAGAGGCAGGCGGCGGTAGGCAGAACGGGCAATCCGACTGGCCAGAACACGAATTTTATTGGGCATAGATGATCGTTGTGCGAGGTTCCGCAGCCGGGATGGGGCGGGCGTAACGAGGTTGATTTTGCCTGAAAGGAGCGGCTATTGTGGCGGCTTTGCCGGAAAGGACCTTATTGGCCGGATATTCTATGGTATTGCCGTCCGATGTAAAACCAGACTGGCGGGCAGGGGAGATGCTGACCGGCGGTGTAGCGGTCATCATCGTCAACTTCAATAGCGGAACCCTGCTGGGCGAGTGTCTGCGGCACCTGCAGGCGCAGAGCCGGATTCCGGAACGGATTATCGTGGTGGATAACGCGAGCGAGGATGGGGCCATCGAACCCCTGCTGCGGGTGTATCCCGAGGTGGAATGGATCCGTCTGGAGCGCAATGTGGGATTCGCCGCCGCTAATAATCTGGCTGCACGACAAGCGGTTGGGGTGGAGTGGCTGGCTCTGCTCAATCCTGACGCCTTCCCGGAACCGGGCTGGCTGGAATGCCTGTTGCGGGCGGCGCGACTGGATCCCGGATGTGCCAGCGTGGGTTCACGGTTGCTGGATGCCCAGGAGCCTGACCGTCTGGACGGCACGGGTGATACCTACCATGCCTGTGGTCTGGCCTGGCGGCGCGATCATGGCCGATGGGTCGCGCAGGGTACGACGGTGGCTGGGGAGATTTTCGCGCCCTGCGCAGCGGCGGCCTTGTATCGACGCACGGCGTTTTTCGACGCCGGTGGTTTCGATGAGGATTATTTCTGCTATTTCGAGGATGTTGATTTGGGTTTTCGATTACGGCTGCTCGGCTACCGCTGTCAATACGCGCCCGATGCCGTGGTCCGGCATGTGGGTTCGGCGATAACCGGTCGGCGCAGTCCGTTTTCCCTGTATCACGGTCACCGCAATCTGGTGTGGACCTGGTGCAAGAATATGCCGGGGCCGCTGTTCTGGCTTTATCTGCCGCAGCATGTACTGTTGAATCTGGGTTCGATGCTGTGGTATGCGCTGCGCGGCCGCGGCTCGATCCTGCTGCAGGCCAAGTGGGATGCCCTGCGGGGTTTGCCGCGCTGCTGGCGGCAGCGGCGGGCGATTCAGGCCAGACGTCGCGTATCTACCTGGCAGTTGCGCCGGATGATGAGTCGCGGAATGGGCGCACTCTATCGGCGTGGCGGCGGCTGATTCAGGATGAAGCCCGTGTCCATTGCGCCGGTTGCGCATGTTTATCATCGGATCCTGGATCCGGACAGCGAGGATTCCCTTGCCAAGATCGCCCGCGCCGTGCGGCCGGGCAGTCGCGTGCTCGATCTGGGCGCCGGTCCCGGAGTTCTGGGCCGCTATCTGGCGGAAACCCTGGGCTGCATGGTGGAGGGTGTCGAATACAACCCTGCCGCAGTTGCTGAAGCCGCGCCCTGGTATCAGCGCCTGGAATGTGCTGATCTGGAACGCATGGTTCTGGCCGATTGCTTTGCTGGCTGCCGCTACGACTTCATTATCTGCGCCGACATCCTGGAGCATCTGCGCCAGCCGGATACTCTGTTGGCGCAGTTGCCCGCATTGCTGGCGCCGCAAGGACAACTGCTGTTGTCGGTGCCGAATGCCGCCTATGCCGGTCTGATTGCCGAACTGCTCGCCGGCGATTTTCGCTACCGCCCTGAAGGTCTGCTGGACCAAACTCATGTGCGCTTTTTTACCCGTGCTTCCCTGTTGCGCGTGCTGGAGGAACAGGGGCTGTGCGCAATAGCGCTGGATGCTACGGTCATGGATTTGGAGCGGTCCGAGTTTGCCCATGCCTGGATGGCGGGGGGCTGGGCGCGGGATTTGCCGCCCGTGGTGCTGCGCGCACTGCTGGATCGGCCCGAGGCCTTGATCTATCAGTTCATCGTGGCAGCGGTTCCGGCGAGCAGTGCGGGCACGGCAACCCAGCATGCCTCACTCCCGGTTCCAGCGCCGATCGTGGCCGCGACCCAGGCCGAACTGGCGGCGCGAACGCGCGCGCCAGAACCGCTGCTTTCCATTGCCATCGTCACCTACGCGCCGGATCTGGCGCTGCTGGCGACGGTGCTGGATCGACTGGGCGCGGCCCTGCGGCATGCTGAATCGGCCGGGCTGCTGGCGGCGACGCAACTGGTGCTGGTCGATAACGGTCCCGATCCCGGAGAGCATGCGCGGCTGCGGCAGTTGCTGGATGCCGCACGGCTGCCCGCAAGCGTCGAACTGCTCAGCGGTCAGGGCAATATCGGCTATGGCGCCGCCCATAATCTGGCCTTGCACGCCAGCATGGGCATGTGGCATCTGATCCTCAATCCCGATGTGCTGCTGGAAGAGGATGCCTTGAGTGAAGGTCTGCGCTTTCTGGCGGCGCATCCCGAGGCGGGTCTGCTGGCACCAGCGGCTTGGGATGGGCAGGGACAGCGGCATGACCTGTGCAAAGCCTATCCAAGCGTGCTCGATCTGGCCTTGCGCGGTTTTGCGCCCGGCTGGCTGCGGCGCTGTTTCCAGGCGCGGCTGCAGCGTTACGAACTGCGTGACCATGCCGCCGATGTGCCCCTGTGGGATCCGCCGATCGCTAGCGGCTGTTTCATGCTCTGTCAGCGGGCGGTCCTGGTGCGGGTCGGTGGCTTCCGCCCGGATTATTTCCTGTATTTCGAGGATTTCGATCTGAGCCTGCGCCTGGCGGCGGTGACGCGACTGGTGCAGGTGCCAACGGTGCGCATTGTCCATCTGGGCGGTCATGCCGCGCGCAAGGGCCTGCGGCATGTCGGCCTGTTTCTGCGCGCGGCGGCACTGTTTTTTCACCGCCACGGCTGGCGCTGGTGGTAGTGGTGGATTTCTACCGCGATCGGTCGGTGCTGGTGACCGGCGCGACCGGTTTTATTGGCCGCCGTCTGGTGAGTCAGCTACAGCAACGGGGCGCACGCCCGCGCTTGCTGATGCGGCCAGTTCGCGCGATACCAGCGACCTGGGCGGGTGTGGAGACTGTCACGGGTGATGTGAGCGATGCCGCCAGCCTGCGGCGGGCCTGCACCGGGATGGATACCGTGCTGCACCTGGCCGGATTCGCGCATGCCGATGCCGCAGCTACGCCAGAGTTTGCCGCCCGGCACTGGGCCGTCAATGCCGAGGGCACTTTTCATCTGCTTGATGCGGCTGTAGGAGCCGGAGTTAAACGGTTCATTTTTCTCAGTAGCGTCAAGGCGGTCGGTGAGCCGGGCGCGCGCTGCGTCGATGAACAGTGGGACGTGCCACCGGATACCCCTTATGGGCGTGCCAAGCGCGCCGCCGAGGAGCGATTGCTCACTGTGGCCCGCGCGACCGGTCTGCACGCGGTCAATCTGCGCCCAGCGCTGGTCTATGGGCCGGGCATGAAGGCTAATCTGCCGAGGTTGATTGCGGCGGTGCGCCGTGGCTGGCTACCGCCACTGCCCGAAACCGGCAATCGCCGCTCGCTGGTGCACGTCGATGATGTGGTGCAGGCGGTGCTGTTGGCCGCTGCGCATCCCGCTGCCGCAGGTCAAAGCTATTTCGTGACCGATGGTCAGCCCTGTTCCGGGCAGGAACTGTACGCGCTGATCCGCCGTGCATTGGGGCGATCCGTGCCGCGCTGGGCGGTACCGGCCTGGGTGCTGCACGCTGCTGCTGGCCTGACGGATGGCGCGTTGTGGCTGGCAGGGCGCCGGGAGCGGCCGTTTGCGGCGATGCTGGACAAGCTGCTTGGCTGGGCCTGTTACGATTCCACGCGCATCGAGCGAGAACTGGGCTACCGACCTGTGTGGACGCTGGCGCGGTATATGGAAGCAGCGCTGCTGGATGTGGAGGGATGGAGGGATTGAACGGATGGAAACTGGAGTATTAAGGATCTGGTGGCAGCCGCTGGGACAATTGGTGCTGGCTACGCTGGGTGGTGCGCTGCTGACCGGGTTGCTGCTGCTGTTGTTCTATATCGGTGGTGGCTTGACCGTGGTGGCGCCGCCCGTGGTCTTGACTGGCGCAGAATTACAGCTGGCGGCCGGTCGAGGCGAACACACGGCGGCTGGTCTGCAGATCCGCCAGCCTGATGCACAAGGCTTGAGTGTCGTGCAAGGCCCTGTGCAGCGCATGGTCAGGGCAGCGCTCTATCCGCATCTATCGTGGCAGGTGGAAGGTTTGGCCCCGGGCAGTGAAATGCGTCTGGCCTGGGTGACGCTGGCCGAGCCGAGCACCATTCGCGAGCGGCTGTTGCCGGCGCAGGGTGCTGGAAGCGTAGATCTGGGCACCGATCCGCATTGGCGTGGCCGGATCGCGATGGTCGGTTTGATCGTACATGGATCGCTGGCTGAACCGCTGCTGGTGCAGCGTCTGGAGTTGCGGCCGGCGACGCTCGGTTCAGCCGGGTTATGGCGCTGGGCGGTCGGAGAGTGGAGCGAGCTGGAAGACTGGAGCCAGCGTTCGATCAATTACATCGCCGGCGCGCCGCTGGATGCGCTGTTTTATCCGGTGCTGGTGGTGGCGCTCTGGGTGAGCTTGAGCGTGGTGCTGTATGTGGCGCTGGCGTGGCCCGCGCCCGCATCCAGGGGATGGAAACCCTATGCTGCGCTATTCCTGCTCGGCTGGCTGGTGCTGGATCTGCGCTGGCAGTGGGATTTGAGCCAGCG
>RXIX01000100.1 GCA_003989075.1 Candidatus Competibacteraceae bacterium
ACAGCCCGCTGATGCTATGGCTGAAATAACCAAGAACCGATGTGTTGAAAGCTTTTCCTGGGTGCGCGATGGCTGTACCTGGCGCACCACAGACAAACAAAAAGGGCCTGGCATTTCTGCCAAGCCCTTGCTTCATCTGGCTCCCCGGGACGGACTCGAACCGCCGACCCAGTGATGAACAGTCACTTCCGGTACGCCCCTTGTCTGCTAGCAATACGTACTATTGAAACCAGCGCCGCCGCGTCATCAATAGTGAACACCACGCGATAGTCCCCTACCCGTAGCCGATAGCCATCGCTGGAACCGGTCATTTTGATAACCCCGAAATGCCGGGGGTTTTCCGCCAGGGTGTCTATAGCCGCCGCTACCCGCTGTTTGGTAGCGGGGCGGAGCGCGTCAAACGCCTTGCCTGCCGCCCGTTCGATGCGTATCCGGTACGTCATAACCCGTTGCGGGTCTTGACGGCTTGCCAGTCCTCAAAATCGCCGCTACCCGCCCGCGCCAAGGCCGCTTGGTCATCCGCATCATCATCGGTCCGATAGTCGTTACGAGCGCGTTCAATGAATGCATCCAGGTCCGCTTTGGTTATCCGCCAGTCCGTGCCGATACGAAACCCGCCAAGTATTCCCGCCCGCAACCGTTGTCGCAACGTAGAAGGGTCAACCTTCAGCATCGCCGCCGCTTCCGCTACCGTGAATACCTCATTCATGTCGTCACCACCCATTAGCCAACCTCAATATCTGTAACTGTAAAGGGTAAGCGATAGAAAAGCAATTTAGCGAGTTTAGCGGGTTATGTTATGCCTGAAAGAAGAATTCCCGATGAGTCAATGAGAAGAAGGTAGGGTAGCGCACTGGCGCGCAACCGCCTGGTATTGGCTCTCGCCAGCGAGATCACCGCGCCCTATGTCACGGCGGACAGCCCGCTGATGCTATGGCTGAAATAACCAAGAACCGATGTGTTGAAAGCTTTTCCTGGGTGCGCGATGGCTGTACCTGGCGCACCACAGACAAACAAAAAGGGCCTGGCATTTCTGCCAAGCCCTTGTTTCATCTGGCTCCCCGGGACGGACTCGAACCGCCGACCCAGTGATTAACAGTCACTTGCTCTACCGACTGAGCTACCGGGGAATTAAAGAGAACGCGATTTTAGGGATCCCCGGCAGCGCTGTCAATCCCCGCTTAGCGCGAGATAACCTGCTGGATACGTTCCAGCGCCTTGGTCAGATTAGCCATACTGGTCGCAAAGGAAATGCGCATACAGCCTTCAGCGCCAAAGGCTGAGCCGGGCACCAGCGCCACGCCACCCTCGTTAAGCAGCAGTTCCGCCAGCGCCAGATCATTGGCCAGCCCCAACCGCGTGATGACCTTCTGGAAACTGGGGAAGGAATAGAACGTCCCATCAGCCGGCACCACCTCGACGCCGTCCATCGCCTGCAGCGTGGCGCAGACATAATCATGACGCTCCCTGAAAGCCCGGTTCATCACCGCGATGCAGGATTGATCGCCATTCAGCGCGGCTTCCGCCGCCACCTGGGAAATCGAAGTCGGGTTGGAGGTGCTCTGCGACTGAATATTGGTCATGGCCGCGATCAGATCCTTCGGACCGCCACAGTAGCCAATTCGCCAACCGGTCATGGAATAAGCCTTGGAAACGCCATTGAGCACAATGGTGCGCTCATACAGATCCGGGCACACGTTGAGGATGTTATGGAACTTCTCCTCGGTCCACAGGATATGCTCGTACATATCATCGGTGGCGATGTACACCTGCGGATGGCGGCGCAGCACCTCGCCCAGCGCAGTCAGTTCAGCAGCGCTATAGGCGACGCCGGTCGGGTTGGACGGACTGTTGATCACCACCAGCTTGGTGCGCGGAGTGATGGCCGCTTCCAGTTGCGCAGCGCTGATCTTGAAATGCTGCTCGACGCCCGCCTCGACGATCACCGGCACGCCATCAGCCAGCAGCACCATGTCCGGATAGGACACCCAGTACGGCGCAGGAATGACCACCTCATCGCCGGCGTTCAGCAGCGCCTGGGCCAGATTGTAGAAACTCTGCTTGCCGCCGCAGGACACCAGGATCTGCTTAGGCTCATAGCTCAGGCCGTTATCGCGCTGGAACTTGGCGATGATGGCTTTCTTCAGGCTGGCGGTGCCGTCCACCGGAGTGTACTTGGTAAAGCCGCTGTTGATCGCCTGGATCGCAGCGGCTTTGATGAAATCGGGCGTATCGAAATCCGGCTCGCCCGCGCCCAGGCCCACCACATCCTTGCCGGCGGCTTTCAATTCATTGGCCTTGGCCGTTACCGCCAGGGTGGGAGAGGGCTTGATGCGCTGTACACGTTCGGAAAGCGGGGTGCTCACGGCGGACTCCTGGACAGTGGCCAAGCGGCCAACAGGTTGAACAAAGGGTAAAAGGTCGGTTGAACAGAAGGATTGCACGGGATGTCGGATAATACTGAAATTTTCCGCCCGGCCAAACTCCCATGCAGACACTCAAGCCCTTCACCCTCCGCGCCCGCTTTCAGCCCGCCGGCGATCAGCCCGCAGCCATTCGCGATCTGGTCAACGGCCTGCGTGATGGGCTGGCGCATCAGACCCTGCTGGGCGTCACCGGCAGCGGCAAGACCTATACCGTCGCCAATGTCATTGCCACCGTGCAGCGCCCGGCCCTGCTGCTGGCGCCGAACAAGACCCTGGCCGCGCAGTTGTATGGCGAGATGAAGGAATTCTTCCCGGACAACGCAGTGGAATACTTCGTCTCCTACTACGACTACTACCAGCCGGAAGCCTACGTTCCATCGTCCGATACCTATATCGAGAAGGACGCCTCGATCAACGAGCACATCGAGCAGATGCGTCTGTCAGCGACCAAGGCGATTCTGGAGCGGCCGGATACGATCATTGTCGCCACCGTTTCCGCAATCTACGGTCTGGGCGATCCCGAATGGTACATGAAGATGATCCTGCATCTGGTGCGCGGCGAAAAGGTCGATCAGCGCGCCATTTTGCGCCGGCTCGCCGATCTGCAATACACCCGCAATGACCTGGAACTGGCGCGCGGTACGTTTCGGGTACGCGGTGAGATTATCGACATTCATCCCGCCGAATCCGATCAGGAAGCGCTGCGCGTAGAACTGTTCGACGATGAGATCGAGTCGCTGAGCCTGTTTGATCCGCTGACCGGCAAGCTGCTGCGCAAGCTGCCGCGCTACACGGTCTATCCCAAGACCCACTACGTCACCCCGCGCGAGCAGCTTTTGCAGGCGGTGGAACGCATCAAGGACGAATTGCGCGAACGGCTGGAGGCAATGCACGCGGCGGGTCGGCTGCTGGAAGCGCAGCGCCTGGAACAACGCACCCGCTTTGATCTGGAAATGATCCTGGAGCTGGGTTATTGCAGCGGCATCGAAAACTATTCCCGCTATCTGTCCGGGCGCGAGGCCGGCGAAGCACCGCCAACCCTGTTCGATTACCTGCCGCCGGAAGCGCTGATCTTCATCGACGAGAGCCACGTCACCGTGCCGCAACTGGGCGCGATGTACAAGGGCGACCGCTCGCGCAAGGAAACCCTGGTCGAATACGGCTTTCGGTTGCCCTCGGCGCTGGACAACCGGCCGCTGCGCTTTGAGGAGTTCGAGCGCCTTAGCGGTCAGACCGTGTTCATCTCAGCGACGCCCGGTCCCTTTGAGCTGGAGCGTTGCGCCGGCGCGGTGGTGGAACAGGTGGTGCGCCCGACCGGACTGGTCGATCCCGAAACCGAGGTGCGCCCGGCCCGGCAGCAGGTCGATGATCTGCTGGGCGAAATTCGCGAGCGGGTGCAGGCGCAGGAACGGGTGCTGGTCACCACCCTGACCAAGCGCATGGCCGAGGATCTGACCGAGTTTCTGGCCGAGAATGGCGTTCGGGTGCGCTACCTGCACGCCGATATCGATACCGTGGAACGGGTCGAGATCATCCGCGATTTGCGCCTGGGTAAATTTGATGTGCTGGTCGGCATCAACCTGCTGCGCGAGGGCCTGGATTTGCCGGAAGTGTCGCTGGTCGCGATTCTCGACGCCGACAAGGAAGGCTTTCTGCGCTCGGAACGCTCGCTGATCCAGACCATCGGCCGCGCTGCCCGTCATCTGCGTGGCAAGGCGATTCTCTATGCCGATCAGGTCACCGGCTCAATGCGCCGGGCGCTGGACGAAACCGCGCGTCGCCGCGATAAGCAGCACCGGCATAACCTCGCCCACGGCATCACCCCGCGCGGCATTTACAAGGCAGTGGCCGATATTCTCGAAGGCGCCTATCCGGGCGTGCCCCTGCCGGCGGCGCAATATGCCCAGGTCGCTGAGGAAACCGTTGCCTATGCTCGCGAAACACCGGCAGCGCTGGCGAAGAAAATCAGGCAACTGGAACAGGCCATGCAGCGCCATGCCCGCGATCTGGAGTTCGAGCAGGCGGCGCGCCTGCGCGATGAAATCCAGCATCTGCGTCAGGTGATGCTGAACCTGAGCGGTGCTTGAGGATACCGCAGCAAGGGCAGCGACCCGGGGTTACTGAACGTGGTGTAATGCGGCCTGTCGCCTTGCCGTCCACCGTTCAACCCTTGACCGCCCTGTAGCCCCGTGCCGGATCGTACCCATGGACGACCACTCCAGCTTTCGCCATTCCGCCTTTACCTTCAAACGCCCGTCGCTGAGTCCCGACGATCAGGTTCAGGATTCCTGTCGCTCACGGGTGCCGCCCGCAATGCGCTGGCCGCTGCGGCTGGCCGCCCTGGGTCTGGGTCTGTATCTGCTGTTGTCGGATAACCTGCTGGTTACACTGGGTATTCCCTACAACGTGCCCGGCGGTGCGTTCCCGTTCAAGATTCACCCGGGCACCTACTGCATTGCCCTGGGTTTTGTGCTGCTGCTGCGCGGCAATCCCTGGCGCCAGTTGTGCGAGCTGTTTCGACTATCGCCGCCCCTGACCAGCCTGGCGCTGACGACCACGGTGATCATGGTGTATGCCGCGATCCAGTTTGGCACGTCCGGGACAGGTTTTTTCATCGATACCCTGCTGGCGCCGACCCTTCTGGGTCTGCTGCTGCTGCGTGCGCCAGTGGCACAGCGGCAAACGCTGTTTTGGGTTGCCTTGGTGCTATTGAGCCTTAATGCCGTGGTCGGCATTGGCGAAGCGCTGGCCGGTAAGCGGCTGACGCCGTACATGGCCGGCGGTGAAGTGCTGGTTGAGGATTTTTTTCGCGCGACGTCTCTGGGTGGGCATCCACTGGGTAATGCGCTGCGCACCTCGGTAATGCTGTTTGCTGCGCTGATTCTGCCGCTGAACCTGCGCGTGCCGCTGATTCTGCTGTTTACAATCGCCCTGCTCGCCTTTGGCAGCCGGGCGGCGCTGGCGATTAGCGGTCTGCTGCTGGCGCTGTGGGCCGGGGCACGTTTCATGAGTGACCTGAACGCCCGTCGCATCGAGCCGCCGCTGGCGCTGGGCGTAGCCGCGCTGGCGCTGCTGGCGCCGGTGGTGCTGGTGGCGATCGCCGCACAACTCGGTCTGGGCGAGCGCATCGTGCATGAATTCCGCTGGGATGACAGCGCGCAGTCACGGCTGCTGGCTTTCAAGATCTTCGACTATGCCAGTCCTCAGGAGCTGCTGTGGGGCATGGGGCCGGCACGCATCGAATGGTCGCTGGACCAGCTCAAGCATTCGACGATTCTCAACGATATCGAGAACTTCTGGATTCTGCTGCTGTTGCAGGTAGGCATCATCCCGTTCCTGTTTCTGGCCGGTGCGCTGCTGTCGACCCTGGCCAGTCTGGCCTGGCGGCAGCCGATGCCGCTGCGCTTGGCAGTGCTGGTGTTCCTGGTGCTGACCTCCAGCAATAATTCACTGGCCACCAAATCGCAAAGTCTGGCGATTCTGGTGGCGATCATGCTCGGTGCGGCAGCGGTAGCGCGTTGCCAGCAGGCACCGCAGGCACTGCAGGCACCGCGCACAACCTTGACCGTTGCCGATACCGTGCCGTCCCGGATGGGCAGCCGCTTCCGGGTGCTGGCCCGTTCCCGGTCCCGGGAGACGCACTGAGCGCTGTAGGGCGGATCAATCGACCTTGTTATCCCAGATGTCGAACAGGCTTACATTCATGCGCTGTTGGCCATCCAGGGTCAGGATCAGCAGTTCCATCGGTGTGTGCCGGGTGGCGAGCAGGCCATCGTCGCCGATGAACAGATCCACAACGCGATGCCGCGGCGGGTTGAAGCCGGCAATGCTGCCATTGGCCCGATTGACCACCCGGCCATCGTCGAGCACCTGCAGCAGCGGATAAGAGCTGCCGGGCAGAGTATCCCAGCGCCGATGAGGCGGCCCTACGGTACGCAGGATCATGCCGGTGATGTAGTAGCCGCCGCCCCGGCCGATATAGAACTCCAGATTGCGCAGGTTCATGCGCAGCCAGGTATCCGGCACGCCATCGCCGACGAAGCTGCGGCTTTTCGACGCCAGATCGCGGCCAATTTCACGACCGACCAGATAGACATAGGGCGGCGGCGGATCCTGTTCGTCATCGCGGCCGATGAAGGAATGCGAGCGTCTTGGCGGGTCGGGGCTGAGCTCGCCGCGCACATCCTCCTGCAGACCGCGCGGCTGCGCCGGCAGATTCAGCGGCACGTTGAAGAAGGTCTGCACCTCCTCCTGAAAGGCCTCATTCTCCTGAGCCTGGGCCAGCGCGGACCGTGGGCTGCCGAGCAGGCCGGGCACGGTGACCAGCAGCAGTGCTGCCAGCGGCGTCGCGCGCGTCATATCCGGCCCAGAATGCGGTAGATCACGCGCGGAATGTACAGACGCCGCCGGTTGAGCACGACGCCGGCCAGATTGGCGCCCTGCGACAGCAGCGTGTCGCGCAGTTCCTCGACCACTGGCACCCGCGTCGATTCGGCAGCCACCACCAGCAGCACGGCATCCATGGCCCCGCACAGGATAATGCCGTCAAAGGAGCGCGAAGGCGGCGGCGTATCCACCACCGTGAGCATCACCGTGCGGCGCAGTTCGGCCCAGAAACGCGGCTGATTCGCGACCCGCGGGGTGTCGGGTAGATCAGGGCGGGTGCGACTGACCAGCAAGCGGCTTTCGCCAAGGCGGTGATAGCTGAGCAGCGGCTGCCAGTGCGCGTTGTCGCAATCCCGGTTGGGCAGACGCAACAGCGGGCCGCACTCTGCCGGCGCCAGAGGCTGGGGTGTGCTCAGGGCCAGCATCGGGTCACCCGCGCCGCACTGCTGGAAATGGCTGAACTGGCTGCTGGCATCGCTGCTGCCGGACAGATCGAGCAGCAGCACATCACCGTCGATGTACTGCGTTGCCATCAGGGCAAAGTCGCGGGCCAGTGTTGATACGCCCTCGCCGCTATTGGCGCTGATGAACTGCACCACCAGACCCTCGCCGGGCGCGAAGACCGGATTCAGCAGGCTGAATAGACGCTCCGCTGCCGCTGGATCAAACAGCAGTGCGCTCAGGTTGCCTGGCGCAGGCACGATTGGCGCGGCGGATGCGGACATGGACATTGCGATGGGATTCCTGATTTGGCGAAGCGTCAACTCTTTAAGGCGTTGGCAATGGGTTTGACGCTATGCGCGCGCCCGGATCGACGGATGCAGGTAATGGATTCCGCGCCCTCCGCAGCCCCGTCAGACGCAGGCGCAGATGCTGCACGGTATCGGCGCCGCCAAAGGGAATCCGCGGCAGCGCCAGCACATCATGGCGCGTGCTCACCGGACCACCATAGCTGAGCACCGCGCTGGCAAAACCGGCGGCGCGCGCCAAAGCAATGGCCGGGCCAGAGACCGACTGCGCATCGCCATAAGGATACGCGAAATGGCGCACCGGGCTGCGCAATTCCGCTTCCAGGCGCTCGCGACCCTGACGGATTTCCGTTTGCGCCTCGATCACCGACAGGGTTGACAGATCCGGATGCGAGACCGTGTGTGCGCCTACCTCGATCAGACCGCTGGCCTGCAACTCACGCAGCATCGCCCAGCTTAGCATGCGCTGACCGGAGTCGCTCAGGATGGGCAGCGCATGATCCTGCTCCAGCGCGCGCAGGGCGTCCAGACGCGCCGCTGGCGTGGCCACGCGCAGCAGGCTGCAGGCCTGACGATAGGCGTGCGTGCGCGCCGCCGGATCCGCCGTTGGCCAGCAATGGTGCTGCCCGGCCAGGCACAGGCGCAACGCCGTCCCGCCCTGGTTCAGAATCCGCTCCAGCGCCGACCACCAGTCCGGCATGATCCCGTCGATGAAACCGCTGGTGACGTAGATCGTGGCCGGCGCTTGCAGGCGCTGCAGCAGCGCCAGCAGTTCGTAGTTGTCGCGATAACCATCATCAAAGGTCAGGACCGCGAAGCGTGGGCCGCGCCGCAGCGCCAGCCGCTGCAGGGCCACATCCATGTTCACCAGATCGTAGCCCTCAGCGCGCAGGGTCTCGATGATCGCGGCGATCTGATGGAGCGGCGTGAACAAGCCCGGATCACCGTGCCAATCGGTGTCATGATCAGCCTTGACCCGATGCAGCATCACAATCGCCCCGCAGCCACCCAGCCAGCACCGCAGCCCGCGATCCAAGCCCAGGGCGGTGATCCAGTGGCGCCAGCCACCTGTTTTGATCTCGGTGGAAACGGGTCCATTAGTCTTGGGAATCTGTCCTATTTCCATATTGATTGCCCATGAATTTATCGGAATTTGCATACTAAATTTATCAAAATCTGCATGATTTCAGTATATTCTATCAATGTTGTCATGATTTTTGACAATCATTATTCTCATCCATTTGACAAAACGGGCCTGATATTGTCTTTAAAAAGTGACATCGCGCTTTATTTGCCCAATCTGACCGCTGGCGGGGCCGAACGGACTTTTCTGCGGCTGGCAGCGGGGTTTCGCGCCCGCGGTTGCTCGGTGCGCCTGGTCGTGGATCGCGCCGAGGGTGGTTTACTGGACAGCGTGCGCGCCGAGGGCTTGCCGCTGGACAGTCTGGATGCTCGTCGCACCCTGCTGGCCTTGCCGCGCCTGGCCGGCTGGCTGCGCCGTAACCGGCCGGCGGTGCTGCTGTCGGCAATTACGCATAACAACCTGATCGCGGTGTGGGCGCGCGCGCTGGGCGGTGTGTCGACGCGGATCGTGGTGTCCGAACATACGGTAGCCTCGGCACAGGCTACCGCGCATGCCAACTGGCAGTATCGCGTTTTGGCGCCGCTGTGCCATGCGATTTATCCGCGCGCGGCCGCCATTGTCGCGGTGTCTGCCGGCGCCGCCGCTGATCTGGCCGCTTACGCCCGGCTGGACCGGCAGCGTATCGAGGTGATTCCCAATCCGGTAGTGACGCTGGATTATCCACAGCGGGCGGCCGCGCCCTGTCCACATCCCTGGTTTGGCGATGGCGGTCCGCCGGTGCTGATCGCGGCTGGCCGACTGGTGTCGCTCAAGGATTTTCCCACCCTGCTGCGGGCTCTGGTGGTGGTCCGCCGCCAGATGCCGGTGCGGCTGGTGATTCTCGGTGAGGGGCCGGAACGGGGCGCGCTGCTGGCCCTGCGGCAGCAACTGGGTCTGGATGCAGTTGTCGATTTCCCCGGCTTCTATGCCGATCCGTTGCCGCTGTTCGCCCGTGCTGCGGTGCTGGTGTCGAGCTCCCGCTTTGAGGGCTTTGGCCTGACTCTGGTGGAGGCGCTGGCCTGTGGCACGCCGGTGGTCAGCACCGACTGTCCGACCGGCCCGGCAGAAATTCTCGCTGATGGCGCCTATGGCCGGCTGGTGCCGGTAGGCGATGCCGAGGCGCTGGGTGCGGCCCTGCTGGCGAGCCTGGCTACGCCACCGGATCGGGCGCGCCTGCAGCGCCGCGCCCAGGATTACACCCTGGATACGGTCACGGATCGCTATCTGGCCCTGTTTCGTCACCTGGAAGCTCTGCAGTCAACTACCCCCGCATGAAGGCGGGAGCTTGTGAAAACAGGCTTGGTTGACCAGCCTAAGCCCGCCTAACCTGGATGTTGAAAGGGGCTGCGTTGCGTAGAGGTTCAAGACCTACCTTGGGATGCTTCCTCAGTCCCAAGCTCTGGAAGCCCTGGTTGCAGACACGCATAGGGTAAGCACGAAACGGATTGGGGCGTAATGCCGCTACGCAACATGGGCGAGGGGAGCGAAGCCGCAAGGCTTCCGTCACCAGGCCCTTTACGGGGCAGAGTCTCACGACCCGGCAGGTGGAAAGCCTGCACCCATTCAACTCTCTGATAGCTGACCTAACAGGAGAGCGAGAAGAGGGGAACGCTTCGCGTTCCGCGCTATCCCTCCCCGCCCTAAAG
>RXIX01000101.1 GCA_003989075.1 Candidatus Competibacteraceae bacterium
AGGTCTTGAACCTCTACGCAACGTAGCCCCTTTCAACATCCAGGTTAGGCGGGCTTAGGCTGGTCAACCAAGCCTGTTTTCACAAGCTCCCGCCTTCAGGCGGGGGTAGTTGACGGCGTTTTCTCGGCATCACAGGGTTAAGCGGCAAATGATAGCCAATGCATGCGGCTTGTGCTGCCGGCGCACTGCTTTTGGGCAGAACCTGCAGCCCGGCGCTCAGCACGCCTGCAGCGGCGCGTGTCCGGGGTCGTGTTCGTGCAGCGCGGCAGCGAATGCATTCAGATCGGGCGGCGCGGCGAAGTGGTAAAGATGGCTCGGGCAACGGCAATCGGAGGCGCCAAAGCGAAACGCGGGCCGCTGGCCCCCGAATACCCCGCCCAGCAGCCCCGCCCACAGGCATTCGCGGCGCTGCGCATCGTAGCTGAACCAGAGTGCGTCCAATGGCGCATGCTGGCGCAGTGCGTCGATATGCCAGTGCGGGCGCTGGGCCGGATGGCGATGATGACGCACACGCGCCGCGAGACCGCCTGGACCCAGCGCGCTGCCGACATACATCGCCCAACCCGCTGGCCACACCAGCCGATAGCGCCGGCCAATGGCAATATCCAGCGGTGCGACGATACGCAGCAGCAGCGCATAGCTGCCGGGACGGGCATCGGGCACCAATTGATCAAGCATCGCCTGCAACAGCACCGACTCGCTGGCAAACATGCGCGGCCCGATATCCGCATGCATCTGTTCCCGGATGATTGACGAATCGATCGCCCGTGGTTTTAAAAGTGCCTGTCATGACGTTGCCCTCCGGGAATACCATGCCTTTTTATAGACCCCATACATAAATGGCGATACTCCATTCCACATGGCAATGCTTTACAGGACTTTCGCTTGGTGTTTCAGCTCATTGATTTTCTAATATACAGGACTTGCGCTTTTCGTCATTCCCGCGTACGCGGGAATCCAGTAGCTTGTTGAAAAGAATGGATACCCGCTTTCGCGGGTATGACGGAAAAAGTCAGGTAAGCGAAAGTCCTGGCTTTATTCCACAACAATCAGCGACTGCTCAACGAATAAAAAAATTACGATTGTTTCTACAATGAGACAAAACCAGCCGAATCACTCATACGCTAATAGCCGGTCATGATTGCACATTTTGCGTATTTAGCTGAAGATTGCATCCCCTTGGAAACAGCTAATAAACGCTTACTGCACTCGGATCCACATGCGTTTTCGGGCTGCCACAAGCAGATGTAAATCAATCGTGTCCGGCCTGCCCATAGCAGGGGGCATGCGTGACAACCCTGCAATTGGTCTACCGGTGCCATTCCTACGCCTCGCTGACTGCTCCGCCCATACCGCTGCGGCATCGTGCACCACCGGCCGCCGGCACCGCTTGCATATCTTCCGCGCAAGTGGCCCGCAACAGCCTGCCCTCGGCACGGTCGTTCCCGGATCTTGACCATGAAATTCTTTAACATCGCCGGTCCGGTGAAAGTGGAGAAGCACTACGCGCTGCCGCCCCTGTCACGCATTGATCTGGCAGAAGTCATGATGCTGATCGAGCAGGAAAAGTATTTTGTCCTGCATGCGCCCCGCCAGAGCGGTAAAACCTCCTGCCTGCTGGCCCTGATGCACCACCTGAACCAGCAGGGCAACTATCACTGCCTGTATATGAATGCTGAAATCGTACAGGCCAAGCCCGAGGATATGCAGCGCAATATCCGCACCCTGCTAAGTGAAATCGCTGCCAACGCCCGCGATTACCTGCGCGATCCCTATCCCGAATCCATCTGGATGGACGTGTTGCGCTATGTGGGCGAGGAGCGTGCCCTGGGCGAACTGCTCAGCCGCTGGGCCGCGCACAGCCCGCAACCGCTGATCCTGCTGATCGATGAAGTCGATGCGCTGATGAGCAACACGCTGATCTCAGTGCTGCGGCAATTGCGCACCGGTCACGCCAAGCGCCCGCATCAGTTTCCACAAAGCGTCATTCTGTGCGGCGTGCGCGATGTGCGCCATTACCGGCTGTATTCACAGGAAGATCAAACCTTCGTCACCGGCGGCAGTGTGTTCAACGTTAAGTCCGAGGCGCTGCGGCTGGGCGATTTCTCCGCCGAGCAAACCCGGGCGCTGTACGAGCAACACACCCAGACCACCGGGCAGGTTTTCACGCCCGAGGCCCTCGATCGCCTCTGGCATCTGACCCAGGGTCAGCCCTGGCTGGTCAATGCCCTCGGTTATGAACTCTGCTTTGCCTCCAAAGCAGCGCGGGACTGGCAGCAGCCCATCACCCGCGAGCAGGTCGATGCTGCGCGCAAGATCCTGCTGCAGGGGCCACGCAAACCGCATTTCGACCATTTGGTTGACAAGCTATGGACCGACGAGGCGCGGCGGGTTCTGGAGCCACTCCTGGTCGGCCACGACCTGGCGACGGGCTTTCGCAGTGACGATATCGCGGGTGTGCGTGATCTGGGTCTGATCCGACAACACCTGGATGGCTCCATCGAGATTGCCAATCCGCTCTATCGGGAATTAATTCCGCGCTGGTTGACCTGGCCGCTGCAATCCGGAATGAGCCATCAGGCCAGCATCTATCAGGAAACGGATGGCACGCTGAACGTCGCGATGCTGCTCGCGGATTTCCAGATCTTCTTTCTGAGTCATTTTGAAAGCTGGCAGGCTGGCATCCGCTATCAGGAAGCCGCGCCGCTGATCATGCTGCAGGCCTTCGTGCAGCGCGTGCTTGATGCACATGGCCGGATTGAGCGCGAATATGGCCTTGGGCGATTGCAGATGGATATGCTGCTGGTCTGGCCGCAGGCGGACGGCCTGCAGCAGCGCGTCGCAATCAGTACGCGCCTGCTGCGCCAAAGCCGCGAGCAGACCCTGGGCAGCGGCCTGCGCAAAACCCGGGATTTCATGCAGCGCCGCCAGGCCGAGGAAGGGCATCTGGTGATTTTCGACCGGACGCCGGGCCGTCCATGCGAGCAGCGGCTGTTCTTCCGCAATGAAACGGTGGACGGCCGGAGTATCGATGTCTGGGGCCTGTAGGCGCACGGCGAGCGTGCTTCCTCGTGCTTCAACCGACCTCAAATGACTTCGCGGCTAGGGTGGATAAGGCGCTTGCGCCGCATCCACCCACCCTTGCCCGAGAAGGTGGATGCGCTTCGCTTATCCACCCTACTCCATCCGTCAATTCAAAGTGCTTCAGCGCAGTTCCCGCGGCAGGGCGAACACGACATTTTCCTCGCGGCCACTGCTTTCCAGCACCGCAGTTGCGCCGAGTGCGCGCAGCCGCGTAATCACCTGCTGCACCAGCACTTCCGGCGCCGAGGCTCCGGCCGTCACACCAATCCTGCTCTTGTGCGCCAGCCAGACCGGTTCAATATCATCCGGCCCATCGATCAGATAGGCCGGCGTGCCGGCCTTCTCGGCCAGCTCGCGCAGGCGGTTGGAATTGGAACTGCTGCGCGAACCCACCACCAGCAGCAACTCGCAGCGCGTAGACAGCTCCTTGACCGCATCCTGACGGTTCTGGGTCGCGTAGCAGATATCGTCCTTGCGCGGCCCCTGAATCGCTGGAAAACGCGCCCGCAGCGCCGCCACAATCCGCGCCGTATCATCCACCGACAGCGTGGTCTGCGTGACATAGGCCAGCTCCGCCGGATTACGCACCGTGAGCTGAGCGACATCCTCGACATGCTCGACCAGGTACATGCAGCCACCCTGCGTGGTGTCGTACTGGCCCATGGTGCCCTCGACCTCGGGATGCCCGGCATGGCCAATCAGCACCACCTCGCGCCCGGCGCCGCCATGCCGGCTGACCTCCATGTGCACCTTGGTGACCAGCGGACAGGTGGCGTCGAACACCTTCAGCCCCCGGTGCGCCGCCTGCTCCTGCACTGCCCGCGACACCCCATGGGCGCTGAAAATCACCGTCGCACCATCCGGCACCTCGTCCAGTTCCTCGACGAATACCGCGCCGCGTTCGCGCAGGTTATCGACCACAAAGCGATTATGCACCACTTCATGGCGCACATAGATCGGCGCACCAAACAGGTCCAGCGCCCGCTCGACAATACCAATCGCCCGATCAACGCCGGCGCAAAAGCCGCGCGGATTGGCCAGATGGATCTGTACACTCATTAGGAAACTCTCCGGCATCCGCGCCGCTCTAGGGTTGATCGGTCGGGTTTTGCACAGAATCGGGCTGTTTGGAGCGCAGACTGTCGAGCACCAGCAGCACCGCGCCTACACTGATCGCCGAATCGGCGATATTGAACGCCGGCCAATACCAGCGCTCGTAGTACAGTTGAATAAAATCAATCACCTGCCCCAGCCAGACTCGATCGATCATATTGCCGAGCGCACCGCCGAGAATCAGCGCCAGCGCCAGTGCCAGCCATTTTTCAGCCGGTTTCAATCGGTACAGCCAGACCAGCAGGCCCCCGCTGATCACCGTGCCCAGGGTCAGAAAAAACCAGCGCTGCCAGCCGCCCGCGTCAGCCAGGAAGCTGAACGCCGCGCCGGTGTTGTAGGTCAGCATCAGATTGAACGACGGCAGCACCGCCACCGGCTGGTGCATTACCAGCAGCGTTTCGGCCAGATATTTGGTGAACTGATCGAGCACGATCACCAGCAGGCTGAGCCAGCCCCATTTCTTGAGCATGAGTTCCTTTCAGACCAAGTTATAAGGGTTAAGGGTTAAGGGTTAAGGGTTAAGGGTTAAGGGTTAAGGGTTAAAACAAACTCATCCCTTTCACCTTTGACCTTTCTCGCCTTTGACCTTTGATCTGCCTTTAATCTGATTGACCATCAAAGCCGTCGGCCCTGCCTCAGGCAAAGCGCCGCGTTTCTCCAGCCCCAAATGCATTGTCCACACAGCGCCCGCACAGTTCCGGATGCGCGGCATCCTGACCCACATCCGCGCGGTGATGCCAGCAGCGTACACACTTGCCATGCGCGCTCGGCACAACCCGCAGCGCCAGCGTTTGCCCGTTTACCTGCACCTCAACCGCATCGGCGGGCCGGGTGGCCAGAGGCTGCACCCGGGCATAGGACGTGATCAGGAAGAAGCGCAGCTCATCGCCGATGCGGCCCAGATCGGCGGCCAATGCATCCTCGGCATATAGATCAAGCTCGGCATCCAGCCCGGAACCAATGCCGCCGGCCACGCGCAGCTTTTCCAGTTCCTTGCTTACCGCCTCGCGTACCGCAATCAGCCGTTCCCAGTACGCAGCATTCAGCGGCTCATGCGCATCCAGTGCAAACAGGCCGTCATACCAGGTGGTCAGGAATACCGACGGGCCGCGCGCGCCAGGCAGGTTGCGCCAGATTTCCTCGGCAGTGAAGCTGAGAATCGGCGCCAGCCAGCGGGTCAGCGCTTCCAGAATATGCTGCATGGCGGTCTGCGCCGAGCGCCGGGCTCTGCTGTCGCGACCGCTGGTGTACTGGCGATCCTTGAGAATATCCAGGTACAGGCTGCCCAAGTCCACCGAGCAGAAGTTGTGGATTTTCTGATAGATCAGGTGGAACTGGTATTGCGCATAGGCTTCGATAATCTCGTCCTGCAGGCGCCGGGTGCGGTCCACCGCCCAGCGATCCAGAGCCAGCATCTGCTCCGCCGGCAGGGCATGGTGCGCCGGGTCGAAGCCATTGAGATTGGCCAGCAGGAAGCGCGCGGTATTGCGCATCCGCCGGTAGGAATCGGCCATGCGCTTGAGAATTTCGTCGGAGACGTTCATCTCGCCGCGATAGTCGGTGGCCGCGACCCACAGGCGCAGGATATCGGCGCCAAGGGCATTCACCACTTTCTGCGGCGCGATCACATTACCCAGCGACTTGGACATCTTGCGGCCCTGGGCATCGACGGTGAAGCCGTGCGTGAGCAGGCCCTTGTAGGGCGCTACGCCGCGCATCGCCACCGAGGCCAACAGCGAGGACTGGAACCAGCCGCGATGCTGATCGGAACCCTCCAGGTACAGATCCGCCGGAAACCGCAGTTCCGGGCGCCGTTCCAGCACCGACAAATGCGTGGTGCCGGAATCGAACCACACATCCAGGGTATCCGGGGTTTTCTCGTACTCGGCAGCCTCGACACCGAGCAGTTCAGCCGGGTCGAGTTCAAACCAGGCATCGATACCGCCCTGCTCGATGCGCTGCGCCACCTGTTCCATCAGCTCCAGGGTATTCGGGTGCAGCTCGCCGCTCTGCCTGTGCACAAACAGGGTGATCGGCACACCCCAATAGCGCTGCCGCGACACGCACCAGTCCGGACGGTTGGCCACCATGCCCTGCAGACGCGCCTCGCCCCAGTCCGGGGTAAAGCGCAATTTCCTGATCTCATCCAGAGCGCGCGTGCGCAGGCCGTGCTGCTCCATGCTGACAAACCATTGCGGCGTCGCGCGGAAGATGATCGGCGTCTTGTGCCGCCAGCAGTGCGGGTAACTGTGGCGCAAACGCGCTGCGCGCAGCAGCATGCCCTGCGCCTGCAGCACCTCCAGCACCCGCTCGTTGGCAGCGAACACATGCAGACCGGCAAACAGCGGCGTATCGGCCAGGAACTTGCCATCGGCGCCCACCGGGTTATCCACCGGCAGGCCATAGCGGCAACCGACCACGTAGTCTTCCTGGCCATGCGCGGGCGCGGTATGCACGGCACCCGTACCGGCCTCGGTCGTGACGTGATCACCGAGGATCACCGGCACTTCGCGCTCATAGAACGGGTGGCGCAGCTCCAGCCCTTCCAGAGCGCTGCCCAGGCCATGGGCCAGCACCTGATACTGCTCGATCCGCCAGCGGCCCAGCGCCTCCTGCAACAGCGCATCAGCGACCAGCAGCCGCTCCGGACCGCGCTCGCCGTCCACCTGAATCAGCACATAGTCCAGCCCCGGATTCACCGCCACCGCGCGATTGGCCGGCAGCGTCCAGGGCGTGGTGGTCCAGATCACCACCGCCAGCGGACCGCGCCCTTCATGGCCGGGGACATGATGCAGCCGCGCCAGCAGCGCCTCGGGATCGGCAACCGGAAAGCGCACGTCGATGGCCAGCGAGTCGCGATCCTCGTATTCGACTTCGGCCTCGGCCAGTGCCGAGCCGCAGTCGATGCACCAGTGCACTGGCTTGAAACCACGCTGCAAATGGCCATTGGCAATGATCCGTGCCAGCGAACGCACGATGTCGGCCTCGGCGCGGAAATCCATGGTCAGATAGGGGTGCGCCCAATCACCGAGCACGCCCAGACGCTGGAAATCACTGCTCTGGCTGGCGACCTGTTCGGCGGCAAAGGCGCGGCAGGCATTGCGGAAGCCGCGCGCATCGACCTTGACGCCGACCTTGCCAAGCTTCTTTTCCACCACCTGTTCAATCGGCAGGCCGTGGCAATCCCAGCCCGGCACATAAGGCGCGTCGAAGCCGCTGAGGGTTTTCGACTTGACGATGATGTCCTTGAGCACCTTGTTGACCGCGTGGCCAATATGAATGGTGCCATTGGCGTAGGGCGGGCCATCGTGCAGAACGAAGCGCGGCCGCCCGGCGAATTCGGCGCGCTGACGGGCATACAGGTCCAGTTCCTGCCAGTAGCGCAGCAGATCAGGCTCGCGCTTGGCAAGATCAGCCTTCATCGGGAAGGCGGTCTGGGGCAGGTTAAGAGTGTCTTTGTAATCGGCCACGGTGAACCTCGAAAAAACCGGTGCTCAAACGCCCTGCCCAGGAATGGACAGGGTGGGGGAAAAAGGTGCGGCATCATCGTGTATCAGGCCGCGAGTGCTGAACCAGGACCGGGCCTGTTGTTCGTCACGCTGAATCTGCTGGCGCAGCGCGTCCAGGGACGCGAAGCGCTGTTCCGGGCGCAGGTAGTGCAGAAAATCGATCTTGACGTGCCGGCCATAGAGATCGCCATGAAAGTCCAGCAGATGGACTTCAAGCTGTTCGCGTATACCCTGCACGGTGGGGCGGCGACCCACATTGGCGATGCCTGGCCAGGGACGCAGACCGGGACCGCTCATCAGCACCGCGTAAACGCCATAGACCGGCGTGGCGCGGCGGTGCAGGTGAATGTTGGCAGTGGGAAAGCCCAGGGTTCGGCCACGTTCGTCGCCGTGCGCGACCCGTCCGCACATGTCATAGGGCCGGCCGAGCAGGCGCGTGGCCCAGTCCAGATCGCCCTGGCTGAGCGCCTGACGGATTCGGGTGCTGCTGACCCGCGTGCCCTCGACCTGATAGCTGTGGCTGTTGACCACACTAAAGCCGTGCCGCTGACCGGCGGCGACCAGCAGGGCGAAATCACCGGCGCGGCGATGACCAAAGCGGAAGTCGTCACCGATCACCAGATGGCGCACGCCAAGCTGCTGCACCAGTAGTCGCTCGATAAACGCCGGGGCCGGCAGCGCGGCCAGGTGCTGATCGAATTCCAGGCACAGCAGCCGTTCGATACCCAGTCCATCCAGAGCCAGCAGTTTTTCGCGCAGACGCATCAAGCGCGCCGGCGCGGCGTCAGGACCGGCGAAGTATTCCTGCGGCTGCGGCTCAAAGGTAATCACCAGACGCGGTAGATGCAGACGCTGCGCCGCTTCGTGCAGTTGCGTCAGGATGGCTTGATGACCGAGGTGGACGCCGTCGAAGTTGCCGATGGTGGCAACGCAGCCCCGATGGCGGGGACGCAGATTGTGTTGACCGCGGATGAATTCCATGCCGTTCAGAGTACTCGCGACTTCATGAAGTGCGTGATTATACGGGGTGAGCGGGATTTTTGGCGCGTTGCGGACGGATACGCTGCGTGTCCTGCCATGACGATGGGCGTGGAAACGGGCGGTCGCGGAGCGGCAGCACGGGCAAGCCTGATGCGCGGTTGATGCGCTTTATGTCCAGGCATATTCTGCTCAATTAAAATACCCACAGGTGCAGTGCAGCATTAAAGACCCACCGGTTCAGCCTAGCGCATGTGCAATCAGGCCATTCATCCATAAAACATTTCGAGAGAACATCGACCATGACGCGGGAAGAAAAGATATTGCAGCACATCGATAAGAATGGCCTGGGCATCGAAATCGGCCCCAGTCACAATCCACTGGCGCCAAAAAGCGCCGGTTATCGCGTCCATATCATTGATCACATGAGCCGTGAGCAACTGATTACCAAGTATGCACAGCATGGCGTCGATCTCAACAGGATTGAGGAGGTCGATTTCATATGGCATCAGGAACCTTACACGGAACTCACCGGGAAGAATCGGTATTATGACTGGATTATCGCTTCACATGTGATCGAGCACATGCCCGACCTGATTGGTTTTATCAACAACTGCGATGAGGTTCTCAAGGAAGATGGTGTGCTTTCACTGGTCGTGCCTGATAAGCGCTATTGCTTTGATCACTACCGGCCAATGACCAGCCTGGCCACGATCGTGGATCATCATATTCAGAACGCGACTTATCATACGGCAGGCGCGGTAGCGGAATATTTTTTAAATGTGGTATCCCGATCGGGAGCCATTGCCTGGGATGCCCGGACCACCGGTCATTATGCCTTTGTGCATTCGGCGGAAGATGTCATACGCGGCATGCAATCGGTATTGAACGACCATGCTTATCTGGATATCCATGCCTGGTGCTTTACACCCCACTCTTTCCGGCTCCTGATGCAGGATCTTTTTGCACTCGGACTGATCCAGCTCAGGGAAGTGGCTTTCTACCCAACCGCAGGCTGTGAGTTTTATATGACCCTAGGCCGCAAGGGAAAGGGCAGCAGCACATCGAGGATGGAACTGCTGGACATAATAGAAACTGAAATCAGGGAAGGCTAAAGCCAGGCAAGTATCAGGAAGTTAGGCACCATAAAACGCTCCAGCTTTTTCCAGTCTGGAGCGGTTTTTTAGCCGAGTATCCCAATCATAAAAACCCGCTTTTCGCGGGTTTTCGTACTGATCAGCCGCCCTTAACCTTAACCCTCTTGTGTAGCATGGCTAGGCATGCAGCAAATGCCGGGGCCGGATGCCCACGGCCAGTACCGCCAGCACATAACTGCCACCGCCGGCGCCAATCAGCCACGTCAGATGCCACAGCCGCTGCCCACTGCTTGCGTGCAACCACTGCTGCAAATCGCCGGCGCCAAACCACAGCACCACACCCAACAGCAGATTCGCCACAAACAGTTGCAGTAGAAAGCGTGGCC
Source organism: Candidatus Competibacteraceae bacterium (assembly GCA_003989075.1). Taxonomy (GTDB): domain Bacteria; phylum Pseudomonadota; class Gammaproteobacteria; order Competibacterales; family Competibacteraceae; genus RXIX01. The sequence continues at coordinate 10,168 of RXIX01000101.1, forward strand.
AGCCACTGCGCGGTTGATAAATAGCGCGCCGCCGCAAATTAAAAAACAGCATGCCTGCATTCAGAAAGGCCGCCAGCGATGTTGACAGCGCCAATCCAGCATGGGCCAGCGGCCAAATGAAAATCAGCGT
>RXIX01000102.1 GCA_003989075.1 Candidatus Competibacteraceae bacterium
CGATCGGGGGATCGGGATTGATGCGAGCACGGCTCAGCGTGCCGGCAGGCAGCCCCGACTCATGCTGTCATGCGCCCGGCTGAAACCACCGAGGCTGAAACGCACCGGAAACAGCTCGGTAGCCGGCCAGGTCGGCCAGAAACGCAAATAAACCGTGACCTGCCGCCCGGTGCGAAAACGCTGAATCAACGCCGGTATATCCTGATCGAATACCAGGATCATCTGGTGCCCGGCAAGGCGATCGCTGCGCAGCATCGGCTCGGCATCCACCTGCAGGCGCAGATCAGCAAAGCTGGTATCCAGCTCCGATTCGGTCACTACCCACAGGCTGGCACCATCAATCACCAGACGCACCGGCGTGCTGTCATAGCCATCCGGTGTCACCTGGGGTTCGCTCAACAGCAGGCAGCGCTGTTGACGGCTGACAGGATCCGGAGCGATCTCCGCCGTCCAGACCGCCAGCGCCGATCCCTGCGCCAGCAGCAGCGCCGCGCTCAGGCCAGCCTTTAGCAACCAGTGGCGGTTTTGCGTGGATAACTGCACCGTCTTCGACCTCCTCATGCTACACATTCCGGAATAGGGCGACCATGGTGACCGCCCCGTGTACCGATGGATTCCGGTATAGTATCCATCAACGTAGTGTCAGCTTAGCCAGCCGCAGCGGAGCCCGCCATGCACCCCGGAAAAAACCTCGCCCCCGAGCCGATTCTGAGTCGCGACGGACTTACTCTGCTCCTGCATACACCGGACAATGGCCGACCGGTGCTGCTGAATGCCGCGGGTGAAACCATCTCTCCCTGGGAAGTTGAGCTGCTGCACTGGCCGGCGACGCTTGAGACGGAACTGCGCCGTGGCGGCTATCTGCCCGGTCGACCCATTGAAAGCGAACCCTGGTGCAACTGTGCCGACTAAGCGTTCCGTCAGGCACACCGGCCTGTTTTGCCTCTTTTCCTGCTCCTATTAATTAATTAGACAACTGGTCCCTGACATGGATTTATTCGCTAACCTGCTTTCTTTGTTCCTGCATCTTGATCAGCATCTGACCGATCTGGCCAGCCAGTATGGCAACTGGCTCTACGGCATCCTGTTCCTGATCGTGTTCTGTGAAACCGGGCTGGTCATCACGCCGTTCCTGCCTGGCGATTCGCTGCTGTTTGCTGCGGGAGCTCTGGCTGCCACCGTAGGTTCGCTGAGCATCGACGTTTCGTTGAACATCCACGTTCTTTTTCTCCTGTTAACCTTCGCCGCCATTCTAGGTGACACAGTCAACTATGCCGCCGGCCATTACTTCGGCGAAAAGGTATTCAGCCCCGATGCCCGGGTGCTTAAACAGGAATACCTGGACCGCACCCATGCATTTTTCGAACGGCATGGCGGTAAAACCATCGTCATTGCCCGCTTCGTACCGATTATTCGCACCTTTGCCCCCTTCGTAGCGGGCGCAGGCAGCATGAGCTACCGCCATTTCCTGCTTTATAACGTGGTCGGTGGCATCGCCTGGACCTCATCCTTCCTCTATGGCGGCTATTTCTTTGGCAATCTGCCGTTCGTCAAGAACAATTTCACCCTAGTGATCCTGATGATCATCATTCTGTCCATCATGCCCGGTGTGGTCGAATACTGGCGGCAGCGCCGCGCACCCAGCGCCCCATGATCGAGGTTCGCAAGCGCCCCCATCGCGGTATACTGGGTGCTCCAGGCCACTCTGTGCCGGTGATCCCGGCAGGCGGGCCGCGATAACGACATTGCCGTACCCTACACCACCTCTGCAATCCATGGAGCCTAAGCCATGAGCCATACATGTCGCATCGAATTGGATGGAAAGTCCCATGATTTCCCGGTCGTCGAGGGAGTCGAGAATGAACTGGCGATCGACATCAGCGTGCTGCGCGACCGCACAGGCTACATCACCCTTGATGATGGCTACGGCAATACCGGTTCCTGCACGTCCGCAATCACCTACATCGACGGTGACAAGGGCATCCTGCGTTATCGCGGCATCCCGATCGAGCAACTGGCCGCGCATAGCAGCTTCGTGGAAACTGCCTGGCTGGTGATCTGGGGGCGGCTGCCCACCCAGGACGAGCTATCACAGTTCAGCTCCATGCTCACGCGCAACGAAATGATGCACGAGAGCCTGCGCAGCCATTTCCAAGGCTTCCCGCCCAATGCGCATCCGATGGCCATCCTCTCGGCGATGATCAACGCCATGAGCTGCTACGAGCCGGAGATGATGGAAATCGAGGACGAAAGCACCATGGTGCGCGCGGCGGCACGACTGATCTCCAAGGTGCGCACCGTAGCGGCGGCCAGCTACAAGATGTCGATCGGCCAGCCGATGGCCTATCCGCATCCTGAGTACCACTACTGCGAGAACTTCCTGCACATGATGTTCTCGATTCCCTACCGGGAATACATACCCACACCTGAAGTCACCCGTGCCCTGAACCTGTTCCTGATCCTGCATGCCGATCACGAGCAGAACTGCTCGACCAGCACGGTGCGTATGGTCGCCTCCAGTCGCGCCAACATGTTCGCCAGTTGTGCCGCTGGCGTGTGTGCGCTGTGGGGACCGCTGCACGGTGGCGCCAACGTCGCGGTGATCGAAATGCTCGACTTCATCCGCAATTCCGGCATGAACGTCGCCGAATACGTCAGCCGGGTCAAGGCGCGCGACTCGCGGCTGCGCCTGATGGGTTTTGGCCACCGCGTGTACAAGAACTTCGATCCACGCTCGAAGATCCTCAAGGCGGCCGCCGACGAGATGCTGGAAACCCTGCACGTCAATGATCCGTTGCTGGACATCGCTCGCGAACTGGAAGAAGTGGCGCTGAAGGACTCCTACTTCGTCGAGCGCAAGCTGTATCCGAACGTCGACTTCTACAGCGGCATCATCCTGCGGGCGATGGGCATTCCGCTCAATATGTTTACGGTCATGTTCGCCATGGGCCGCATGCCGGGCTGGATCGCCAACTGGAAGGAAATCCACGACGATCCCAAGGGACGTATCTACCGGCCACGTCAGATCTACACCGGCTCGCCCCTGCAGGACTACACCCCGATCGAGAAGCGCTAGCCGGCCTCCTGATAACGCCACGGAAGGCGGCTGGGCAAGGGGACGCACCCGCCGTACTCGCCCGGTTCCCGTTGCCGGGTACCCCCCGTCCAACTTCAATCACAGGGTTGGACGGGCTCCGGTCCGACCGGTCCAAACGCTTCTGGACCCACCCACGCCATGCCCTTGTCCCTGGATGCCGCCCTGCGCAGCGACTTCATCGGCCTCGACACCTGTTATCCGCGCGCGGATGGTGGCTGCAGTCGCCGCGTGTATCTGGATTCGGCCGCCTCGACGCTGGCACTGGGCTGTGCCCGGCAGCTGGCTGACGCGCTGTTGCGGCACTACGCCAATACCCACAGCAGCGTACACTTTTCCGCCCGCATCGCCAGCGCTGCCCTGGACTGGGCGCGTGCCCAGATGCTCGACTTCGTGCACGCCGACCCGGAACGGCACACCGCGCTCTTCATTGGCAATGGCTGCACGGCACCCCTGAACCGTCTCGCGCGCAGTCTGGCCGCACGACGCCCCGAACGCGATGTGGTGCTGGTTTCGCGTATGGAACATCACGCCAACGACCTGCCACACCGTCGCCATGCCGGTCAGGTACTGCACATACCGCTGCGCGGCACCGCACCTGCCCTGGGTGCGATTGATCTGGACGCCCTGGATGATCTACTCGAACAGCAGCGCGGCCGAATCAATTACATCGCAGTCGCTGCAGCCAGCAATGTCACCGGCATCGTCAACCCAGTGCACGACATCGCCGCGCGGGCGCACGTGCACGGCGCCTGGATCGTGGTCGATGCCTCGCAAGCGCTGGCCCATGCACCGTTGCCATTGAGCGACACCGGCACACCGGAACGGGAGCTGGACGTAGTAGTATTTTCCGGCCACAAGCTCTACGCGCCCGGATCGCCGGGCGTAGCGATATTGCGGCGCAGCCTGCTGCAGGGTATCGCACCCGACGAACTCGGCGGCGGTATGGTCGATGATGTCAGCCTGAACGATTATCAGGTCAGCGCCACGCTGCCCGAGCGCGAGGAAGCCGGCACGCCCAATATCATCGGCGCGGTGCAACTGGGCGCGGTGCTCAAGGTGCTACGCACGGCTGGCATGAATCGCATCCACGCGCATGAACAAACCCTGCTGAGCGAACTGCTGAGCGGATTGGCCACGATTCCGGGTCTGCGCCTGTATGGCGATCCCGACCTGCAACGGACACCGCGCCTGGGCACGGTTGCCTTCAACCTGACCGGCCTGGAACATGGCCTGGTCGCGGCGGTGCTTAACGATTACCACACGATCGCGCTGCGTAACGGCTGTTTCTGTGCCCATCCCTATGTCCGCGAACTGCTCAAGCCGGACCTGTGGTCACTGGACCTCGACCCCGACGCCGAGGATGCCATGGCTCTGCTCAAGCCCTGGCAGGGCATGGTACGCGCCAGTCTCGGCCTGTACACCAGCGCCGCCGACATTGCCGCACTGCTGGCCGCGCTGCGTGATCTGCGAGCACGGGCCGATGAGTACCGCGCCCACTATCGGGTTGACTCCGCCGGCCAGTTCCACCATCGCCATTTCACGATCCCGGCCCGCACCCTGTTCGATCCGGATGCCGTGCTGGCACAGGCGCTGCGGCGACTGAGTGACAGGAGCGGCATGCTATAGTTAACAGCGTTATCCGCCACCGAGCGAATTCGCCGTCATGCCTGTTTTCCTGCGCAAGTTCATTGGCCTGCTGCTGATCCTGGCCGCTGTTGGAGTCACCTCCTGCCAGGCACTGGTCGCCTCCTGTTCCAGCCCTACCCGTGCCAGCGCCGTTCTCCCGAGCCGTGGTTGAGCACAACAGGCAACCACCATGGGCCGTATCCTGCTGGCCACTCTGCTGGTCACACTGTTCCTCTCCCTGATCGCCCTGCTGATCATCCTGATAAAACGGGAAATTCGCACCATGGCTGAACGCTTCCAGCACATCCAGGCCCGGCTGCCCTCGGCCAAGGGCCTCCTGATGTTCCTGTTGCCGCTACCGGTTCTGTTCGCCGCGATCACTGCACTGGCCCGCGGCCAGCTGGGCGGCCTGCTCGGCAATGCCGCCGGTTACGCACTATTCCTGACCGGGGCGCTGCTGCTGCGCGAAGGTCTGCTGGCGGAAGCTGATTACGCGCGCCGCCGCATCGCCAAGGCGCCGTGGCCGCTCAAAACCCTCGGCAATGGGTGCATCGCCCTGGCCACCGGCATCACTGCCTGGCTGGGCGCCGGCCAGAGTCCCGTGGTCGCGGCGGCCTTTAGCTTAACCGCCCTGCTCGGCGGCTATCTCAACTACGGCTTCGATCCACGCGCGGCCAAACGCTTCACCGACAGCGACGGTATCGACACCACGGATCGGGTCCTGGAGGCGCTGCGGCAGGCGGAACGCTCGATCGTTGCCATCGAACAGGCCAGCCTCGATATCCGCAACACTGAATTCAACCAGCGCCTGCGCCGTATCGCCAAGTTGGCCCGGGATATTCTCACGCTGCTCGAGGAAGATCCGCGCGATCTGCGCCGCGCCCGCAAGTTTTTGAATGTCTATCTCGATGGCGCCCGGCAAGTCAGCGAAGGTTATGCCAAAACCCATGGCCGGGTTGCCGCGCCGGAACTGGAAGACAATTTCCGTCGGGTGCTGGCCACCATCGAGGACGTCTTCCAGGAACAGCAGCAGAAACTGCTGGAAAGCGATGTCAGCGACCTCGATGTGCAAATTGAAGTGCTGGCCACGCAATTGAAACGGGAAGGCGTGATCTAGCTCTTTTCCTTCCGACCAGGAGCCGTATCACATGAGCACTACGCCCGCGCCTTCCACCACGCCCGCACCGGTCGTCGATGCCGGCGTGTTCGCGCCTCTGCTGGCGCCGCAGGTCCAACAGGATCTGGCCGCCCGTGCCCCAACACCCGCCCAGGACCAGCAGCAGGTCGCCATGCTGGTCGCGCAAATCGATCTGCGCGACAGCAATTCGATCGTCTTTTTCGGCAGCAAGGCTCAAGAGCAATTGACCACCATCTCCGACCAGATGCTGGAAGGGGTGCGCAATAAGGATGCTGGGCCAGCCGGTCAGGCGCTGAACGAAATGGTCAGCGTGCTGCGTGGTTTCAATCTCGATGAACTCGATCCGAACAGGAAGCCCGGTTTCTTCGCCAAGCTGCTCGGCAAGGCCAAGCCATTGGCCCGGATCGTCCAGCAATACGAACTGGTACGCAACCAGATCGACGATATCAGCAATGCTCTGGAGCGGCACAAGACCCAACTGCTGACCGACATCGCCGCGCTGGACCGGCTGTACGTGGCCAATCTCGATTATTTCCATACCCTGGAGCTGTATATCCAGGCCGGCGAGGACAAGCTGCGCCAGATCGATGCCGAGATTCTGCCGGCATTGGAGCGCGAGGTCGCCGCCAGCGAGGATATTGTCAAGGCGCAAAACCTGCGCGATCTGCGCGCCAGCCGTGATGATCTGGAGCGACGGGTGCATGATCTCAAGCTCACCCGGCAGGTCACCATGCAGAGCCTGCCGAGCATCCGTCTGGTGCAGGAAAATGACAAAAGCCTGATCGGCAAGATCAATTCCACTCTGGTCAATACTGTGCCACTGTGGCGGCAGCAACTGGCCCAGGCAATCACCATTTACCGCTCCGGGCAGGCTGCCGAAACCCTCAAGGCCGCCAGCGATCTGACCAACGAACTGCTGACCGCCAATGCCGAGAATCTGCGCCAGGCCAATGTCCAGGCGCGCACCCAGATCGAGCGCGGCGTGTTCGACATCGAAACGGTCAAGAAGGCCAATCAGACGCTGATCGCTACGATTGAGGACAGCCTGCGCATCGCTGACGAAGGTCGCCGTGCCCGCCGCGACGCCGCTGTACAACTGGAAAGCTGCGAAACCGAGCTGCGGCAGGCACTGGCCTCGGCACATGCTCGCACGAATTCGACCAACCCGGCCAATCGAGGGCGCTGAGATGGGATTCTGGAACAAGCTGATGGGCGAATTCGTCGATGTCATTCAATGGACCGACGATTCCAATGACACGCTGGTGTATCGCTTCGAGCGCTATGGCAACGAGATCAAGTTCGGCGCCAAGCTGACCGTGCGCGAGGGTCAGGTAGCGGTGTTCGTCAACGAGGGCCAGCTCGCCGACACTTTTCAGCCCGGCATGTATGAGCTGAAGACCAACAACCTGCCGATTCTCTCCACCCTGCAAAGCTGGCAGCATGGCTTTGAAAGTCCGTTCAAGGCTGAGGTGTATTTTTTCAGCACTCGCCGCTTTACCGATCTGAAGTGGGGCACGCAGAATCCAGTAATGCTGCGTGATCCCGAGTTTGGACCGATTCGCCTGCGTGCCTTTGGCAGTTATGCGATCCGGGTCCAGGATGCGCCACTGTTCCTGCGTGAAATTGTCGGCACCGATGGCCGCTTCACGACTGATGAAATCACCCAGCAGTTGCGCAACATGGTGGTGTCGCGCTTCACCAATATTCTCGGCCAAGCCAAGATTCCAGCCCTGGATCTGGCCGGTAACTACGATCAGCTCGGCCAGTTCCTGCTGCAGCGCATCGCCCCGGAATTCGCCGCGGTTGGGCTGGAACTGACCAATCTGCTGGTGGAAAACATCTCGCTACCCAAGGAAGTCGAGGCGGCACTGGACAAGCGCAGCAGCATGGGCATCGTCGGCAATCTGGACCAGTACACCCAGTTCCAAGCGGCGGACGCCCTGCGCGATGCAGCGGCCAATCCAGGCGGTGGCTCCGAGGCGCTGAACATGGGGCTGGGCCTGGCGATGGCGCAGCGTCTGAATGAGACCCTGACGCGCCCGGCCTCAACCGCCCCGGCAGCACAGGCCGCGCCTGTAGCTCCGCCGCCGCTGCCCGTGGCGAAAAGCTATTTCGTGGCGTTGAATAATCAGCAGGCTGGGCCGTTTCCACTGGATGAATTGCAACGTCAGGCACAGAGCGGGCAGTTGACCCGGGCGACGCTGGTATGGACACAGGGCATGGCGCAGTGGAGCGCGGCCGGTGAAGTGGCGGAGCTGGCGGGCCTGTTTGCCCATATGCCACCCCCCTTGCCGGGGGCGTGAGGCGACTTTCTAATCAGGATCTCCATTACTCTCCATGGATGGAGAGATGCGCATAAACCAAACGTCGGGGCTTGTACACAGCTTTGGGTTGCTGGATTCCCGATATGCCACGTGGCATATGCCGCGCAACTCGTCGCCCGGCAGTATTCCTCACGCACCCGGGTATGCCACGTGGCATATGAGTTTCCAACCAGCTTAAACCGCTGGTATACCGCGTGCCAAATCAGCGATCACAGGGTGAATCCAAAAACAACAAATGTCACCCCACACGCACATCATGCCCGCCCCACCACCACCGTCATTGCCGCTGATACGTTTCCGCCTGACATTTCGCGCCCACGAAGCCCTGCACCTGCCGGCATACACCGGTTCCGCCTGGCGCGGGGCATTTGGTTATGCGCTCAAGCGTCTGGTTGAGCTAGTGGGCCAACGGGGCTTGGGCACGGATCGCGGCGCACTGCAGTCGCTTGATGTGGGGCAACAAACCGATGACGGGCACTGGCAGACGATCTATAGACCCGGCGGTATGTTTACGCCCCTGCCACCGATCATGCCCGTGCCACCACCGTTGCCGGAGTGGATCAAGGTGCGCCTGCTAACGCCGCTGTACCTCAGCCATGAAAACCGGCTGGTGTCGCAGGATCGTTTCCGCTTCGCGCTGCTTTTTCCAGTCTGTTACGGCGCATTTCGTTGCTGATGACTTTTCATACGAACAGTCCCCTGGAGACCGATTTCGCGGCTCTCACCCAGGCTGCCCAGAATGTGGAATGGCAACGCGCCCATGGCGCGGTGCGCCACATGGGCCCACAACCCCGGGCACACGAGTCGGTGATCCTGCCCCCGGACGGACGCGGTGGCTACACCCACAAGCATGTTCCATGGATCAAAGCCTTCTTTCACTGGATGGAACAGGAGGATTTGCATTTCCCGACTGGAATCAACCGCGACCGGGTGCGTGACATGGCAGTGTTTCACCACAAGCCGGAGACGTTCTGGGCGCTGGGCTGGCTGGCGGCGGAAGCCGATCGGTTGTCCTCCGGCATGGACTGCAAGCCGCGCGATTACGAAGCGGCGGAAACCGGGACCGCACACAAAGACTGAGATGCCTTCATCAAAACTCCGCTACGGAGCATCTTTGGTTCTGTGGATTTAGGTTTGGGCGATCCGCCGCCGTGCCAACAACCGTTAGCCAAAGGTAATGGTTCAAATTCAAATGATATAAAATGGGAACGGTTTATTTTCACGGGTGAGGTGGGTGATGGTTAAAGTGGACCCCGAAAAATGGGTAGTGGATCACTGAGGAGAGTTGGGTTATGATAGGAAGATGAACTGTTATCATTGTGGTAGTGAGCAGACACGCAAGCATGGGAAGACGAGGAACGGCAAGCAGCGTTACTGGTGCAGTGCGTGCGGGCGCAGTTTCCGGGAGCACCCTGAAGCATCGGGCTATACGGAAGCGGAGAAGGGTCAAATTCTGCGGGCTTATCAGGAACGCTCCTCCCTACGGGGACTCACCCGAATGTTCGGCGTGTCGCGCAACACGGTCTCAAAGTGGCTGAAAAAAAAGCCCTGAACGCGCCGCCGTTGGCAGCGACTGTGGTAGCCGCCCAACCGGATGATGTCCTGGAACTGGACGAGCTGTGGACCTTCGTCGGCCATCGCCGGCGGGGCGTGATCTGGCTGTGGCTGGCTTTGTGCCGACGTACCCGCCAGATCGTCGCCTACGCCCTGGGACCGCGCAATGACGCCACCGCCCGGCTCCTTTGGGCTCGTATTCCGCCCGCTTACCGCCAAAGCCTACTGTATACGGATCATCTGGAGAGCTATCACAATGTCTTGCCTGCCGGCCAGCATCAGGCCCGCTACCCCAAACGAGGTCCGACAAATCACATCGAGCGCTTCAACAACACCCTGCGCCAGCGCCTCGGGCGTCTGGTGCGTAAAACACTGTCCTTCTCCAAATCCCTTCACATGCATGAGAGCGTCATCCAACTCTTCTTGCATCAGTACAATTTAACCTGCTCTCCCCAGTGAACCACTACCTCTTCGTTTATGGTCTGTCCTTTCTGCTGCTGGCAGCCGTCCTGTGGCAACTGCCGCAGCGCGCCTGCGAGGACATT
>RXIX01000103.1 GCA_003989075.1 Candidatus Competibacteraceae bacterium
CTGGTGGCGATTTTCGCCCTGTCGCTGCTCAATTACCTGCTGCGCTTCTGGCGCTGGCAACGTTATATCGCCGCCTTTGGCCATAGCCTGCCGTGGTGGCGGCATTTCCTCTATTACCTGGCCGGTTTCACCCTGACCGTGACGCCCGGCAAGGCTGGCGAGGCGGTGCGCTCGCTGTACCTGCATGGCCATGGCGTGAGCTACGCGCAGAGCCTGGCGGCGCTGTTCGTCGAGCGTCTGCTGGATGTGCTGGCGATGAGTCTGCTGGCGCTGCTGATTCTGCTGGCGCGGCCCGACTATGCCTGGCTGGTGGTGATTGCCTGGGTGCTCACGCTCGGGCTGGGCTGGCTGGTCACCCGCGCCTGGCTGCCCGGAAAGCTGCGGGGCTGGGCACAGCAGCATCGCCACGGCCACCACTTCGAGCGCCTGGCGCGCCTGCTGGATTCGGCGGCAGTCCTGCTGCGGCCGGGCTATCTGCTGTTCGGCCTCGGGCTGGGCGTGCTGTCCTGGGGACTGGAGGGCTTTTCCCTGTATCTGCTCGCCCATGACGTTGGCATCGGCGTCGGTCTCGCCACCGGTATTGGCATCTACGCAATTGCCGTGCTGGCCGGAGCCCTGTCGTTTCTGCCCGGCGGCCTGGGCGGTACCGAGGTCGTCATGGGTGCGCTGCTGGTGGCGTTCGGCGCAGACAGCGCTTCAGCGGTGGCGATCACCCTGCTGTGCCGGATTGCGACCTTGTGGTTCGCAGTGGCAATCGGCGGCGTGGCGGTGGGGGTGCTCAATATCCAGACGGAGCGACCAAGGTGACTCCGCCCCGCAAATCCTCATGATGCCCAACGCGATTCCGCGTGCCATCAACCGCCTATCCATGCGATTGCGTTTTCATTAACACCATGATTAAAAGGCGAACCATAATTCCATGAACGCCTCCATCCCGCTCTGCATCGACCTCGACGGCACCCTGCTCAATTCCGATCTGCTGCTGGAAGCCGCCTTCGCCCAACTCAAGCAGGCGCCGCTGGCGGTGCTGCACTGGCCCCGCTGGCTGGCCGGCGGCAAGGCCACACTCAAGGCGGAAATTGCCGCGCGGGTTGATCTGGACATTGACACCCTGCCCTATAACACCGTGCTGCTCGACTTCCTGCGCGAGCAGAAACAGCAGGGCCGGCGGCTGGTGCTGGTCACAGCCTCGCATCGCAAGTTCGCCGAACAGGTCGCAGCACATCTGCATCTGTTCGACGAGGTGCTGGCCACCGATGCCACACGCAATCTCGCCGGCACGCACAAGGCCGAAGCCCTGGTGGAACTGTATGGCGAACGCGGTTTCGACTACGCCGGCAATGCCAGTGTCGATCTGGCCGTATGGCGACACGCCCGCCGCGCCCTGGTGGTCAACGCCAGTGCCGCCCTGGCCGAGCAGGCGCGCACCCTGTGTGAAGTGGAGCAGATCTTCAGCCCGGCCGAAAAACCCTGGCGGCACTGGGTCAAGGGCCTGCGCCTGTATCAGTGGCTGAAAAACGCGCTGATTTTCGTGCCGCTGATCGCCGGCCATGTCTGGGATCAGCCCGACAAGATCATGCTGGCGCTGCTGGCCTTCCTCAGCTTTGGCCTGTGCGCCTCCAGCGTTTATCTGCTCAACGATCTGCTTGATCTGAGCGCCGACCGGCGCCATCCGCGCAAGCGCCGCCGGCCGTTTGCCGCAGGCACGCTGCCGATTGCCCACGGCATCATCGCCATGCCGGCGCTGCTGCTCAGCGCGTTTAGCCTGAGCCTGCTGATCAATCCATTCGCATTCACGGCCACGCTGGCGACCTACTACATCTTCACCCTCGCCTATTCGCTGCGCCTCAAGCGCACCCTGATGCTCGATGCCATCACCCTGGCCGGGCTCTACACCCTGCGCATCATCGCCGGCGCAGCGGCAGTCAGCGTCATCCCCTCATTCTGGCTGCTGGCCTTCTCGATGTTCCTGTTCCTGAGTCTGGCGCTGGTCAAGCGCTACGCCGAATTGTGGACGATGCGCGAGCGCGGCGAACTCAGCGCCCGGGGCCGGGGCTATCGCGTCGATGACCTGGGCGTGCTGCAAAGCCTGGGCGCTGCCGCCGGCTATCTGTCGGTACTGGTGCTGGCGCTGTACGTCAACAGCGAAACCAGCCGCATGCTCTATGGCCAGCCGATGGTGATCTGGCTGATCTGCCCGGTGCTGCTGTACTGGATCAGCCGGGTCTGGCTGGTCACCCATCGCGGCGAAATGCACGATGATCCGATCCTGTTCGCCCTGACCGATCCGCAGAGCCGCTTCGCGCTGCTGGCCTGCGCGCTGATTGGTCTGGGCGCGTTGCCCCGCTGAGAGCCAGACCGCCATGACCCTATCCATACCGCAAAGCTGGGGCCGCTGCCCGGCGTCGCAACCGCGTCAGGTCCTGTTCTGCCACGACCGGCAGACCTTGAGCCTGCCGGCGCAACCGCTCACCTGTCTGCCCTTTGGCAATGGCCGCAGCTATGGTGATGTCGGCCTGAACAACGGCGGCGCGCTGCTGCTGGGGCGCGGGCTGGATCGTTTCATCGCCTTCGATCCGGCCAGTGGCATCCTGCGCGCTGAGGCCGGCGTGCTACTGGCGGAGATTCTGGCTCTGGTGGTGCCCCAGGGCTGGTTCCTGGCGGTGACGCCCGGTACCCAGTTCGTCACCCTGGGTGGCGCGGTCGCCAACGATGTGCACGGCAAGAATCACCACGTCACCGGCAGCTTTGGCGAGCAGGTGCTGGCCTTTGAACTGCTGCGCTCCGATGGCCAGCGCCTGTTGTGTACGCCGACGCACAACGGCGACTGGTTCCGCGCTACGGTCGGCGGGCTGGGCCTGACGGGCCTGATCAGTTGGGTGGAAATCCAGCTGCAGCGGATCGCCAACCCGTGGATCGTGGCCGAAAACCGCCGCTTTGCCAGCCTGGATGAATTCCTGGCGCTCAACGACGACTACGAGGCACGCTATCCCTACATCGTGTCGTGGATCGACTGCGCCGCCCGTGGCCGGGCGCTGGGCCGGGGGATTTACATGGCCGGGATGCACGCGCCGCCGGGCGTGCTGAAATCAACGCCGCCGGAACGCCTTGCCCTGACCGTGCCGTTTACGCCGCCGCTGTCACCGGTCAATGCGCTGAGCGTGCGGCTCTTTAACCAGCTTTATTACCACCTGCCGCGTCCGGCGCGTGGCCTAACGCCGTATCAGCCGTTCTTCTATCCGCTGGATAATCTGCTGGAATGGAACCGCATGTACGGGCGGCGCGGCTTTTTCCAATACCAGTGCGTCATCCCAATTACCGAGGCGCGCGCGGCACTAAGCGAGATTCTCGACCGCATCGCGACCAGCGGTCAGGGCTCGATGCTGGCGGTGCTAAAACGCTTTGGCGAGCGCAGTTCGGGCGGGCTGCTGTCGTTCCCGCGGCCCGGCATCACCCTGGCGCTGGACTTCCCGAACCGGGGTCCGGGCACCCTTAAGTTGCTGGAACAGCTCGACGCGGTCACCCGGCAGGCCGGCGGCGCGGTTTATCCCGCCAAGGATGCGCGCATGAGCGGCGCGAGCTTCCGCCAGTATTATCCACAGTGGAACACCTTCAGCCGCTATATTGATCCACGCTTCTCGTCCAGCTTCTGGCGGCGGGTCATGGCCGATTAACCGCTGTTCCGTTCATCCTTCGACACGCTCAGGACGAACGGAAGCAGACAACGGCACCTGGACACGCTCAGGACGAACGGAAGCAGACAACGGCACCTGGACACGCTCAGGACGAACGGAAGCGGATAACGACCCCTGGACACGCTCAGGACGAACGGAAGCGGATAACGACCCCTGGACACGCTCAGGACGAACGGAAGCGGATAACGACCCCTGGACACGCTCAGGACGAACGGAAGCGGATAACGACCCCTGGACACGCTCAGGACGAACGGAAGCGGATAACGACCCCTGGACACGCTCAGGACGAACGGAAGCGGATAACGACCCCTGGACACGCTCAGGACGAACGGCGGTTTTTCATCAGCTCCGGGTCCGCTTCCTGCGCGGGCCGGAAACTCTTTCGCAAGGTTATGAACGATATGCGCAACATTCTGATCATTGGCGCCACTTCAGCCATCGCCGAAGCCACCGCCCGCCGTTTCGCCGCCAGCGGTGCCCGTTTCTATCTGGTCGGGCGCAATGCCGCAAAACTGGCTGCGATCGCCGGTGATCTGGAGATTCGCTCCGGGCAACCGGTCACCAGCGAAAGCCTTGATCTTGATCAACTCAGCCAACATCCGGCCCTGCTGGAGCGGGCCATGCAGGCGCTCGGCGGCATCGATATCGTCCTGATCGCCCACGGCACCCTGCCCGATCAGGCCGCCTGCCAGCAGTCGGTCGAGCAGACCCTGGCGGCGATTCACACCAACGCGCTGAGCGTGATCAGCCTGGCGACGCTGCTGGGCAATGCCTTTGAACAGCGCGGGCGCGGGGTTTTAATCGCCATCAGTTCGGTGGCCGGTGAGCGTGGCCGGCAGAGCAACTATGTCTATGGCGCAGCCAAGGGCATGGTCAGCCTGTTCCTGCAGGGGCTGCGCAACCGGCTCAGCCGCCACGGCGTGCAGGTCATCACCATCAAGCCGGGCTTTGTCGATACGCCGATGACCGCCGCATTCGAGAAGAAGGGCCTACTCTGGGCGCAACCCGACCGGATCGCCAAGGGCATCGTCGCCGCCGTCGAACGCGGCCGCGATGAGGTCTATCTGCCCGGTTTCTGGCGCTGGATCATGCTGGTCATCCGCCATATCCCGGAAGGCCTGTTCAAGCGCCTGAAGCTGTAGCGGAACGCCGATGCCCATCTGGATTGATGCCGATGCCTGTCCGGCGCCGGTCAAGGTGATCGTGTTTCGCGCCGCGCAGCGCCGGGGCATAGCCGTCACCCTGGTCGCCAACCAGCGCCTGCAGGTTCCGCCCTCGCCGCTGATCAGAGCGATACAGGTGAGCACCGGCCTCGATGCCGCCGACGATTACCTGGTCGAGCATGCCACCGCCAGCGATCTGGTCATCACCGCCGATATTCCGCTGGCGGCGCGCCTGGTTGAACGGGGCGTGCCGGCGCTCAACCCGCGCGGCGAGCTGTACACCGCCGATAACGTCCGCGAGCGGCTGGCGCTGCGCAATCTCAAGGAAGAACTGCGCGCCATCGGTACTCTCAGCGGCGGTCCACCGCCCTACCACGAGCGCGACAAGCAGGCGTTTGCCAACAGCCTGGATCGCTGGCTGACCCGGCAGCGCAGCGGACGCTAGGCCACCGGGCTGCTGCACTCAGCGGGTAGGGTGGATAAGGCGCTTGCGCCGCATCCACCAACCATCGCCCGGGAAGGTGGATGCGCTTCGCTTATCCACCCTACTCCATCCGTCAATTTAATCGGGTTGAAGCACTAGGCCACCGGGCTGCTGCACTCAGGCGCGACGCCACAGCCCCCGCAACAGCCAGACCCAGGTCAGAGCCTGCAGCAGCAGCGCGCCGCCGAATGCCCATTGATAGCCGGTTTCCGCGTAGCCACCGTTTGCGCCCGGCCACTGGTTGATGATCGCGCCCATGCCCCATTGCCCGGCAAACGCAACGATGAACACCAGCAGGTTCAGTGCAGTGTTGACCCGCCCGGCCAGCAGCGGTGGAAACGCCTGGGTGAGTACCGCGTAATTAAGCACGCCGCTGGTGCCAAAGAAGCCAAATAGCAGCAGCAGCGGCAGCAAGGGTCGCAGCCCGCACAGCAGCGCCAGTTGCACCAGCATGAACAGCGCCATGCCCACCGCCGATACCACGCCCGGCGGCACCCCGCGCCGCGACAGGCGATAGGCCAGTTGTCCCATACCCAGGAAACCGCCCACCATCGCCGCCGCCACCCAGAACAGACCATCAGCAGCGGCAACCCGATCCAGTCCGGCGACATCACGCAGCCACGGCCCCGCCCACAGACCCTGGATCGACAGAAACGAAGCCTGCGACAGCACGCTGCCCGGTGCGGTCCGCCAGAACAGCGGACTGCGGAAAATGGCCATCAATCCCTGCCACTGCCTGCGCAGATCCTCGGCAGCCACCTCGCCGCGCCGTTCCGGCACCGCCAGCAGCAGCGCCAGCGCCGCCAGAAAACTCAGCACCGCCAGCAGACTGAACAGGCCGCGCCAGTCGGTCATCCGCAGCGCCCATTCCACCGGCGCAGTCGCCGCCAGTGCGCCCAGGCCACCGGATGCCAGCACCCAGCCATTCACCGCCGGCAGGCGCGCGGTCGGAAACCAGACCACGAAGGCCTTGAAACTGGCCATCAGACAGCCCGACACACCCAGACCAATCAGCGCCCGGCCCAGAATCAGTTCCCCGGCACTGTGGCTGCGGGCGAACAGCACCGCACCCACCGCCGCCAGCAACAGCAGACTCGCCTCCACGCGCCGCGGCCCAAAGCGGTCCAGCAGCAGACCCAGTGGCAATTGAAAGGCGCCAAAGCTGATGAAATACACGCTGGTCAACAAGCCCAGATCAGCGGCGTTCAGCCCCAGTTCGGCGACCAGATAAGGCGATAGCACCGCATTGATGGTGCGATACAGGTAGGACAGAAAGTAGCCAGCGGCGAACGGCAAAAAAACCCGCGCGACGACCCGGGCCGGTGTCAGCGTCGACACCGGTGGGCAGCTTGCAGCGGTCACGAAGTCGCGCCCACAGGAGCCGTCAGGTGATAGACCTTCTCCAGCAGCCAGCTCAGACCACGTTCGCGCCAGCGCGATTCCTCGGCCAGAGCATCACGGGTGTGGAGCAGTTCCACGGCGTGACCGGGCGCGTACAGGCGATGCACTTCGGCTTCGTCCACCGAAAACGGCGGCCCCGGCAATATCGACTGATCGTATTCCAGCGTCACCAGCAGCAGCGGCAGGCTGCCCGGCAACACGCTGGCGAGGTGATGCACATAACGCTGGCGCAGCGCCGGCGGCAGGGCAATCAGCGCGGCCCGGTCATATATCGCGGCGCAGCCGGTCAGATGGCCCGGTTCCAGGGCGAAGAAATCGCCGAGCAGAATACGGATCTCGTCCGCCTCCCAGATCTCGAAGGCACCATCCCGCCAGCGCCGCGGCGTCAGGTTGTTCTCGCTGAAAAATGCTTCGACGGCAATCGGGCTGAGCTCAACCCCAATCACCGGATGTCCCTCGCCAGCCAGCCACAGCAGATCAACGCTCTTGCCACACAGCGGCACGAACACCCGCTCGTTGCCGCGCAGCGCCAGCCGCGACCAGAAGCGCTGCAGGTGCTCATTGCCCTGATGCTGGTGAAAGCCAATCTCGGTGCGCGCCCAGCGCTCATGCCAGAAACTCGGTTCCATGATCGATCACAACTCGTCGGTTAAACAAAAGGTCTGGATCGCGCCACTCAGGTCGGCCACCAGGCCCGGCGCGTCAACAGCGCCGCCAGACCCCGCAGCAGGCAGTAGAAATCCCGGGTGGCGCTGCGCTGGCGGGCGTAGAAGGCATCGCTGAGCAGGCGCTCTTCGCGCGGCGCGCCTGACGGCAGATTCAACTGCGTCGGCCCAATCAGTCCGGCCGGCGCCTGATCGGCCACCTGCTCCCAGTCCTCGACGCGGCTGTCGGCTTCCTCCGGCGTCAGCGGCATCACCCCAACCACGCGCAGATCGCCACTGACCACCGCCAGCAGGCGCGGCAGATAGCGCAGCACCGGCAGCGGCGCCGCCCATTCCCAACTGCTGAATGCCCGCCGCCGCCGGCTACCGAATTCATCGAATTCCAGGCGATTGCCACGCAGGCGCCGCTCGCGCAGCGGCGCATCGAAATGGGTCGTCAGCGACAGGGCCAGCGCCAGCGGCCACAGGGGCAACGACAGGGCCAGCAGCAGCAGACCGAGCAGGCGGTTGAACGGATCGGCCAGGGTACTGCCCAGCGTCACCTCGCGCAGATCGGCGAGCAGGAACGTCTCCAACACCGGCAGCACCGCGCCGGTATCGACCCGGATCAGATGATTGCCCTGCACGATGGCGTTCTGCACCTCCAGCAGTTCACCGATGTAGGTATCCGACAGCACCACGCTATCACGCAGCGTGGCATAGCGGTCGATGATCACCCGGTCACTGACCACCACCTCGCCGTACAACTCGGCGCTGTTTTCAACGCGGCAGCCGCGCCCAATGAAGGCGATGCCCTGACGCAGGCTGCGCGGCGAGATCTTGGAACGCAGGCCGACGCTCAGGCCCAGCGCCACCGCCCGTCCCGGCACGATCAAACCCGGAAACCGCCCGGCGGCGGCATCAAGATTGGCGCGGTGATAGGCCTGCAGCGACTCCAGCCGGTTCAGAGCGGCATCCGGCAATTCCACCACCGGCCAGGGTGCCGGCTGTTCCAGCGGCGTCGCCCAGCGCAGCACCTCCAGGCCACCGTGACCGTTGCCGCGATGCAGGCACAGGCTGATCGGCGCGCCGCGCACCCGTCCGTACACCAGCGGCCCCTCGATCTGGCGCGCCTGCCTGAGAAACTCGCCCAGCGCCGCGCCGCGCAGCACATCGCCGCGCAGCAGCAGCAGTTCATCGTCCAGGCGGCTGCGGCAGTTTTCCACTACCGTTTCCGGCTCTTCCTCGCCACGGGTCAGCACATATTCCAGGCGCATGCCCCAGCGGCTGCCGTCGCCGATGCTCTCGCGCAGTTCATCGGCAAACGGCGACACGGCAATAATGGCCCGGCGCACACCGGCAGCGACCAATGCTTCCAGGCTATGTTCCAGCACCGGCTTACCCACGACAGGCAGCAGCGCAATACAGGTCTGCTCGGTGAGCGGCTCCAGCTCCTGGCCGATGCGGTCGGCAAAAATCAAGGCTTGCATGAGCTAGTAGGCCCCCCGCCCCAGGATCACCGCCGGCACGGTCTTGAGCAGGATCAGGATGTCCTGCCAGAACGAGGATGATTCGATGTACTGCACGTCAAGCTTGACCTGCTCAGGAAACGGAATATCGGAGCGGCCCGAAACCTGCCAGATGCAGGTGATGCCCGGAATCACCTCCAGGCGGCGCCGGTCGGCCAGTGAGTACTGATCGACTTCGCTCGGCAGGGCCGGACGCGGCCCGACCAGCGACATATCGCCGATCAGCACATTCCACAACTGTGGCAGCTCGTCGATCGAGGCCTTACGGATAAAACGGCCGACCTTGGTGATACGCGGATCGCGCTTCATCTTGAAAATCACCCCGCCACTGGATTCATTGGCCGCCAGCAGCGCCGCCTTGCGCGCCTCGGCATCGATGTACATGGAGCGGAATTTCCACATGGTGAACAACTGGCCCCAGCGGCCAACCCGGGTCTGTTTGAACAGCACCGGCCCGGGCGATTCCAGGCGAATCAGCAGCGCGATGGTCAGCAGCGGCAGCGCCAGCAGGATCAGCAGGATCAGCGCCGCCACGATATCGAGCAGGCGCTTGAACACATAGGCGCTGCCCACCACCGCTTTCCACGCCAGCCGCTTGCCCTGAAACGCCAGCCGCTGCCAGAAGCCATCCGGGCGCACCCGGCCATAGCGACGCAGCAGGGCCTCGCGCAGGTTCGCATCCGGCTCGGTCAAGCGATCCGAGTACTCACTCATGCCTTGGCCTCCTGACGGGCCTGCTTCCAGACCCGGTAAAGAAACAGTGGATTGCCGAGAATATAGCGCCGCCACATCCGACCCGGCTCCTGAATCAGCCGCCACACCCATTCCAGACCGATCTCGCGCAGCCACAGCGGCGCACGCGGAATCCGCCCCGAGTAGAAATCGAACAGGCCGCCTACGCCCATGCGCACCGGCGGTGTCAGCGCCTCGTGGTGCTCGGCCAGCCACAATTCCTGGCGCGGCACGCCAAACGCCACCAGCAGCACGCCCGCCCCGGAGGCATTGATACGGGCGATGATCTCGCCTTCCTCCGCCGGGCTGAAATAGCCGTGCTGCGTGCCGGCGATGACCAGGCCCGGATAGCGCGCCCGCATGTTGTCCGCAACCCGTTCGGTAACCCCAGGCCGCGCGCCGAGCAGGAACAGGGAAAAGCCATCGCGGGCGGCGCGCTCGCACAGCCGGGGAAACAGATCGGTGCCGTTGACATTGGCCGCCAGCTCGACACCGAGCATCCGGCACCCGATCTTCAGGCCGATGCCATCGGGCAGCACCCGGGCCGCCTCGCGCAGCAGTTGCTGGTAGCGGGCATGGGTATAGGCGATATTCAGGCAATCGGGATTGACGATGGC
>RXIX01000104.1 GCA_003989075.1 Candidatus Competibacteraceae bacterium
CCGGTCTGCCGGTCGGCGATGGGCATCGAGGCCGACGCCACCATCAGCAGGCCCAGCGACAGCAGCAGCAGCGTCGCGACCAGCACCCAGGGATCGGGGAACGGCAGCCCGGCACGCGGCTCGGCGGACGCATGTGGCGCATCGGATACGGCGGCGGCGTTGGCGCTTAGCATCCGGCCAGCCTCCGCACTGCGGCCGCGAACAGTGCACCGCGCTGCTCGTAACCGCTGAACATGTCGAAGCTGGCGCAGGCCGGCGACAGCAGCACGCTATCGCCCGGCGCGGCCAGTTGCGCAGCCAGCGCTACCGCCTGTTCCAAATCCGCTGCCCGCTGCAGCGGCACGCTGTCACCGAGCGCGGCGGCAATCAGCGGCGCGTCGCGCCCGATCAGCACTACCGCGCGCGCCTTGCCGGTCAGCGCGGCGCGCAGCGGCGTGAAATCCTGAGCCTTGCCATCACCGCCGGCGATCAGCACCACCTGACCGGGCAGGCCACGCACCGCTGCGACCGTTGCGCCGACATTGGTGCCCTTGGAATCGTCAAACCAGCGCACCCCGTTATGCTCGACCACCAGCGTGGTGCGATGTGCCAGACCGGTAAACTCGCGCAACGCCGCCCGCATCGCCGCGCGGTCGAAGCCGAGCGCTGTGCCCATAGCCAGCGCCGCCAGGGCATTGGCCAGATTGTGGTCGCCACTGATCTGCAGCTCGTCGGCGGCGATCCAGCGTTCCGCGCCCCGGCACAGCCAGGTTTCGCCGCCCGCGCGGTGCAGGCCAAAATCGCCGTCGCCCGGCGCATCGAGCGTGAAGCGCAATACCGCACGTCCCGGCTCGACCATGGCCAGCACCGCCGGATCATCGGCGTTAACCACCATCACGCCATCGCCGTGGAACACGCGCTGCTTGGCGGCGCGGTAATCATTCAGGCTGGCATAGCGGTCCATGTGGTCGGGGCTGATGTTCAGCACCGTCGCCACCCGCGCGTTCAGGCTGTGGGTAGTTTCCAGTTGAAAGCTGGACAATTCCAGCACATACAGTTCAGGCGGATTGGCCGCACCTTCGCTGTGCTGCCACAGTTCCAGCGCCGGTGTGCCCAGGTTGCCGCCCACCGCCGCCCGCACCCCGGCCCGTTCCGCCATCAGACCCAGCAGGGTGGTCACCGTGCTCTTGCCATTGGAACCGGTGATCGCCGCCATCGGCACCTGCGTCAGGCGTGCCAGCAGTTCGATATCACCCCAGGCCGGTACGCCGCCGGCCACGGCAGCAGCGATCGCCGGCGTCGCCAGCGCAATCCCCGGACTGACCAGCAGGCGATCGGCGCCTGCCAGCAGCGCCGGGTCGAAGCCGCCCAGATACAGCGGGACATCGGGGCACTCGGCACGCAGCGCCGCCAGCCCGGGCGGATCGGCGCGGCTGTCCGTCACGGCAAAGGTCGCGCCCAGCGCGTGCAGCGCCCGCGCCGTCGCCAGACCGCTCTTGCCCAGGCCGACCACCAGCGTCATTCCGTCCAGCATGCCCTCCCCTCCTCTAGCGAACCTTCAGCGTGGCCAGGCCAACCAGCACCAACACGATGGTGATGATCCAGAAACGCACAATGACCCGCGGCTCCGGCCAGCCCTTGAGCTCAAAATGGTGATGCAGCGGTGCCATGCGGAAAATGCGCCGGCCGGTGAGCTTGAACGAGGCCACCTGCAGAATCACCGATACGGTTTCCATCACAAACACGCCGCCCATCACAAACAGCACCAGTTCCTGACGCACTGAAGCGGCAACCACGCCCAGCGCCGCGCCCAGCGCCAGCGCGCCGACATCACCCATGAACACCTGCGCCGGATAGGCGTTGAACCACAGAAAGCCCAGCCCGGCACCGACCAGCGCGCCGCAAAACACCGTCACCTCGCCCACGCCGGGCACCGCCGGAATACCCAGGTACTCGGCGAAAATCCGGTTGCCCGAGGCATAGCAGAACACTGCCAGCGCGCCGGCGACCATGGTTGTTGGCACGATCGCCAGTCCGTCCAGACCATCGGTAAGGTTGACGGCATTGCTGGAGCCAACGATGACAAAGTAGGTCAGCGGAATGAACAGCCAGCCCAGTTGCAGTGCCACACTCTTGAAAAAAGGCACGATCAGCTCGGTCTCGACCGTGGTCTGCGCGGTGAAAAACAGCAGCAGTGCCGCGCTCAGTCCGGCCACCGATTGCCAGAAATACTTGGAGCGCGCCGACAGGCCCTTGGAATTGCGCAGCACCAGCTTCTTGTAGTCATCTGCCCAGCCGATGGCGCCAAAGGCCAGGGTTGTCAGCAGCACGATCCAGACATAGTGGTTGCGCAGATCCGCCCATAGCAGGGTTGCGATGGCGATCGCCACCAGGATCAGCGCCCCGCCCATGGTCGGTGTACCGGCCTTGGAAAAGTGGCTCTTTGGACCGTCCTCGCGGATCGGCTGGCCGATCTGGTAGCGGCACAGCCAGCGGATCATCGCCGGCCCGATCAGCAGCGACAGCAGCAGCGCGGTGAGCACGCCCAGAATGCCGCGCAGGGTCAGGTATTGAAAAACGTTAAAGCCGCTGTAGACGTTCGCGGCCAGCCATTCCGACAACAGCACCAGCATCAGTGATCTCCCTGCACCGCGCGGCCAGCGGCCGCCAGCGCCGCCACCACCCGTTCCATACGCATGCCCCGCGAGCCCTTGATCAGAACCAGCGGCGCCGGACCATCGTCCTGCAGATCATGCTCCAGCGCCGCGACCAGCGCTTCCACCGTGGCAAAATGAACCGCGCTGGGGCCAAAGGCCTGTACCGCCGCCGCGCTGTGTTCGCCCAGACCATAGAGGCGCTCGAAACCCGCCGCGCGGGCCTCGCGACCGGACTGGGCGTGCAGTTCATCGGCCAGCGGACCCAGCTCGCGCATGTCGCCCAGCACCAGCCACTTGCGGCCCGGTTCGACGCTGACCGCCGCCAGCGCCGCCGCCAGGGAGGCCGGATTGGCGTTGTAGGCATCATGAATCACCGCGCCGCCATGCCGGCCGGGCAGGGCCTGCATCCGCCCACCCACCGTCTGCAGGTCTTCCAGACCGGCGCGAATCTCGTCCAGAGTCGCGCCCACGGCCAGCGCCGCCGCTGCCGCCGCCAGGGCATTGCGCACGTTGTGGCGACCGGGCAGCGGCAGATTGATGTCGATGGCGCCGGCGCTCGTGACCAGGCGAAAGCGGTTGCGCGCCGCGTCCAGGATCTGGCCGCTGACCGCTGCCGGCTGATCGAGACCAAAATCAATCACCCGCCGCGCGCTGTTCAGGCCCAGCCAGTAGTCGGCATGGGGATCATCGCGGTTGATCACCGCCACGCCGGCCGCGCTCAGGCCCTGGAAAATCTCACCCTTGGCGCGCGCCACCCCGGTGATGTCGCCAAAACCTTCCAGATGACAGGGCCCGGCGTTATTGAGAATTGCCACATCCGGTCGGGCCAGTGCAGTCAGGTAGGCGATTTCACCGTGATGGTTGGCGCCCATTTCAATTACGGCATAACCGTGCTCGCCGCGCAGACGCAGCAGAGTCAACGGCACGCCAAGATCGTTGTTCAGGTTGCCGGCCGTGGCCAGAGTTGAGCCACGCTGGCTCAGGACAGCGGCGAGCATTTCCTTGAGCGTGGTTTTGCCGTTGCTGCCGGTCAGGGCAATCAGCGGCCCGGTGAAGCGCATTCGCCAGGCCGCCGCCAGCCGGCCCAGGGCCAGCCGGGTATCGGCGACGCGCAGTTGCGGCAGCGGATCGTCGACCAGCCGGCTGACCAGCGCCGCAGCGGCGCCCTGGGCACGGGCGGCGGCAAGGAAATCGTGACCGTCGGCATGCGCGCCCGGCAAGGCCACGAATAGCGCGCCGACCGGCAGGCGGCGGCTGTCAATGCCAACCGCGTCAAAGGTGACATCGTCGCCATGGTATTCACCTTGCAGCAGGCGAGCGGCTTCCTGCAGGCGCAGTGGGGGGAAAGCGTCGTTCATCCGTACATCATCCATCCTGAGAATCGGGAAACAGGCAGGACCGCGCCGTGGCGCGATCGCAGAACGGCAGCCGCTCGGTGCCGATGATTTGATAATCCTCGTGGCCCTTGCCGGCAATCAGCACGATGTCATCGGGGGCGGCGGCGGCCAGGGTCTGGACAATGGCCTGCCGCCGGTCACGCAGCACGGTCACTGCGTCCGGGGCATGCAGGCCCGTCAGGATATCGCGCACGATCTGCTCGGGATCTTCGGTGCGTGGATTGTCGTCCGTAATCACCACCCGGTCGGCGAGACGCTCGGCAACCGCGCCCATCAGCGGCCGCTTGCCGGGATCGCGATCGCCGCCACAGCCGAACACGCACCACAGCTGGCCCGCACCATGTTCGCGCAGAGCACCCAGCGCCTGTTCCAGGGCATGTGGTGTATGGGCGTAATCGATCACCGCCAGCGGCTGGCCCGGCCCGCCACCGATCCGCTCCATACGTCCTGGGACGGTGGCCGCGTGCGCCAGCCGCGCCAGCGCTTCCTCAAAGGGCAGATCCAGCGCCAGCAGAGTGGCCAGGGTCGCCAGCAGGTTATGGGCATTGAAGCGGCCGAGCAGTCCGCTGCGCAGCTCACCTTCACCCCAGGAGGACTGCACTTGCAGTACGAGCCCGGTCGGCGTCAGGCGCAGATCCTCGCCCCAGACAAAGCTGTCCAGGCGTGCCGGGCGCGGCCCCAGACCATAGCCAATCAGGCCATTCCAGCCGCGCAGCTCAGCAGCCAGGCCACGACCGAAGGCATCGTCGAGATTGAGCACCGACCAGCGCGGGGCATGACTGAGAAACAGCCGGCGCTTGGCAGCGGCATAGGCATCAACGGTTCCGTGGTAGTCGAGGTGATCGCGGGTCAGATTAGTCAGCACCGCCACGGTGAAATCGACCCCGTTGACCCGGCCCTGATCGAGGGCATGCGAGGAGACTTCCATGGCGACATGGCGCTGACCACCGGCCACCAGTCGCGCCAGCAGGCGCTGCACGGTCAGCGCATCGGGCGTGGTGTGCGCCGAGGGTTCAGTCTGACCATACACGCCGGTGCCCAGGGTACCGATGATGCCGCAGGGCGGTTGTCCGGCCACGCTCAGCGCCTGGGCGATGAAGTGGGCGCAGGAGGTCTTGCCATCGGTGCCGGTGATGCCGACCACGCCCAGGCGCCGCGTCGGCTCGCCATAAAAGCGGCGGGCGATCAGCCCGAGCCGCTGGCGCAGCTCCGGCACGGCCAGCAGCGGCAGCTTCTGATCCTGCACCAGCGGCGCGCCGGTCCAGGGCGGCTCCCACAGCACCGCCAGTGGCGCTGCGGCACGCACTGCGTCAAGAAACTCCAGGCCATGACGCTGACCACCGCACAGGGCCAGGAACAGGTCGCCGGACCGCACGCGGCGACTATCCAGGCTCAGGCCAAGCACCGGCCGATTGACCAGGCCGGCCGGCACCTCCACCAGGTCCGCCAGCAGTTCACCCAGGGTCAGCGGCGTCGCGCTTGTGCTGCTCATGGCGTTGCTCCCTCCGGCGCTGCAGCAGTAGCGCCGGCGATCTTCATGCTCGGCATGTCGTCGGGGGTGATGTTGAGAATGCGCAGCGCCCCGCTCATGGTCGCGGAAAACACCGGTGCCGCCACCGTGCCGCCGTAATAGGCACCGCCAGTCGGCTCATCGATGAGAATGGCCATCACCAGGCGTGGATCACTGGCCGGGACAATGCCCGCGAACAGGGCGAAGTGGCGATTGTTGGTATAGCGGCCACCGGACAGTTTGCGCGCCGTGCCGCTCTTACCCGCTACCCGATAGCCGGGAATATGGGCCTTGTAACCGGTGCCTTCCTTGGTCACCACCATTTCCATCATCGTGCGCACCTGGCGCACCGCGCTGGCCGCCAGCACCCGGCGCTCGTCGGCTGGATTCAGCGGCTGCTCGCGCTTGAACAGGGTCAGTGGCCGGCGTACGCCATCAGCAGCCAGCACCGTATAGGCCTGGGCCAGTTGCAGAATGGTGAGCGAGAAGCCATAGCCGAAGGAGTGGTTGGCGTGGCCGATCTCCGCCCACTTGCTGAAGTGACGCAGCACGCCAGTCTGCTCACCGGTCAGGCCAAGCTGGGTGTGCGCGCCAAAGCCGATGCTTTTGTACAGACTCCACAACCGTTCCGCCGGCATCGACAGGGCGATCTTGCTGGTGCCGACATTGCTGGACTTGCTGATGACGCGAGTGACGTCGATGGTGCCGTAGTTGTGCGTGTCGCGCACCATGTAGCGGCCGATGCGCATCGGCGCGGTATTGACCATGGTACTCGCCGTCCATTTGCCGCTTTCCAAGCCCATGGCGACCGAGAAGGGCTTGACGGTCGAGCCCGGCTCATAGACGTCAGTGACGGTGCGGTTGCGCAGCAATTCGCCCTTGAGTTCGTTACGGTTGTTGGGATTGCCGGCCGGCTGGTTGACCATGGCCAGAATTTCGCCACTGCGCACATCGACAATCACTGCCGCGCCGGCATTGGCTTTGTTCTCCAGCACCGCCGCCTTGAGCGCGCGATAGGCCAGATACTGCAGGCGCCGGTCAATGCTCAGCACCAGCTTCTGTCCGGGCTGCGGTACGCGGATGCTCTCGACATCCTTGACGATGCGGCCAAGCCGGTCCTTGATCACGCGCTTCTGTCCGGGGATGCCGCGCAACTGGGCGTCGAAGGCCTTCTCCAGACCTTCCTGACCGACATCGTCGACATCGGTGAAACCGAGCAGGTGCGAAGTAACCTCGGCATCGGGGTAGTAGCGGCGATATTCGCGCTGCGCATACACGCCCGCGATCTTCAGATCCAGGATATGCTGCGCCGCGCTCGGTGCCAGATGGCGACGCAGGTACAGAAACTGACGGGTCTTTTGTCCGGCCTGCTGTTTCTCGATATCGGGCGCCAGCTTGGCTTCCAGCTCGGCCAGCGGCATGTCCAGTGCTGTGGCCAACTGCCCCCAGCGCGCGCGCTGGTCAAGCAGTTCGGCGGGCTGCGCCCAGATCGAATCCACCGGCGAGCTGACCGCCAGCGGCTCGCCGTTGCGGTCGACAATCATGCCGCGGTGCGCCGGCACCTCGACCACGCGCAGGAAGCGCTCATCACCCTGATCCTGCAGGAAGTCGGTGCTGACCAGCTGCAGATAGGCGGCACGCGCCACGATGCCGGTCGCCGCCAGCCCAAGCAGGACCATGAGCAGACCGGGTCGGGTCAGGTTTCCCAGGCGCGACCCGCGTGAGGGCGGGGTAGCGGCCTTGGCAGTGCGCGGCCGGGTCCGGGAGGCGTTGAAGGTCTTGTTCACGGGTTTCATCGCGGGGTGATGTACAGGACTTCATCGGGTTCCGGCGTGCGCATATGCAATTGCGCCCGTGCCCGCTGCTCGACCACGATATCCGTCACCAGGGTGCTCTGTTCCAGTTGCAGCAATTCCCATTCGATCTCCAGAGTGTCGCGCTCAGCCTGCAGTTTTTGCATGCGCACGAACAGCTGGCGGTTGAGATGATCGGTGTAGGCCACGCCAATCCCGGAAGCGAGCACCGCCACAGTCAGCACGGTGACCAGCAGCATGCGGTTTTTCATGCCAGGCGCTCCGCCACGCGCAGGGTGGCACTGCGCGCGCGCGGGTTGGCGGCGACTTCGGCAGGACCGGCCCGCAGCGCTCGACTGACCAGACGCAGGGTCATGCCCTCGGGGGCACCCATCACCGGCAAATCCAGCGGCAGCTCCCGCCCCCGCGCCTGTTCCCGCATGAACTGCTTGACCACCCGATCCTCCAGGGAATGAAAACTGATCACCGCCAGCCGCCCACCGGGCGCCAGCAGCTGTACCGCTTGCGGCAGCACCGCGCGCAGTTCGTCGAGTTCGTGATTGACCGCGATCCGGATCGCCTGAAAGGCGCGGGTAGCGGGATGCTTGCCAGGCTCGCGGGTTGGCACCGCTGCAGCAATGATCGCTGCCAGTTGCGCCGTGGTCGCGATCGGCCCCTGCTGGCGGGCGGCGACGATGGCCCGGGCCACGCGACGGTGAAAGCGCTCCTCGCCATAGGCATCCAGGATCCGCGCCAGCTCCACCTCATCCACTCCGGCCAGCCACGCGGCAGCACCAGGGCCGCTCTCCGGGTCCATGCGCATATCCAGCGGCCCATCGTGCATGAAGCTGAAACCGCGCGCCGGATCGTCCAGTTGCGGCGAGGACACCCCCAGATCAAGCAGCACACCATCCACCCGTTCGAGCCAGCCGGCGGTAGCGACTGCCTCGGACAGACACCCAAAGGCGGCGCGCACGAAACGGAAACGCGCATCAGACGCGAAACGGGCGCTGGCGCTGGCGGCGGCTGCCGGATCACGATCCAGGGCCAGCAACCGCCCTTCGGCACCCAGTGCCGCCAGCAAGGCTGCTGAATGTCCGCCGCGGCCGAAGGTCGCATCAACATAGTGGCCATCAGCACGGATATTCAGCGCGGCGAGCGCTTCGTCGAGCAGCACCGGCTGGTGCGATAGTGGCGCGGGGGAAACACTGAACATGCGCTAGAACGCCAGCGCATCCAAATCAGGCAGCGCAGCGCCACCGGCACCATCGGCCAGCAGCGCATCGGCCAGCAGCGCATCACGCCATGCCTGCCAGGCCTGCTCGTCCCAGATCTCGAATTTGTTGCCCTGCCCCACCAGCACCACCCGCTTGTCCAGATTCGCAAATTCCCGCAGGGGAGCCGGCAGCAGAATGCGACCGCTGGCATCCAGGCCGCATTCCTCGGCATGCCCCAACAGCAGCCGCTTGAGCGCACGAGCACGCGCATGCGTGCTGGAGAGCTGGATGAGTTGGCGCTCGATACCTTCCCAGACCGGCAGCGGATACAACAGCAGGCAACGGTCCTGATCAACGGTAACAATCACCTGCCCGGCGGCGGCATCCTGCAACGCTTGGCGGTACTTGGCCGGTATCGACAGGCGACCCTTGCTATCCAGCGTGAGCGGACTGATACCCCGGAACAACACCGCTCCTCCCCGGACACCCTGCCGTTTCTGCGCGCCACTTTATCCCACTTTTCACCACTAGACTATAGGGAGCACGGTCGGGTGCAGTCAAGAAAAGGCACCGGGCCAATTCCAGAAAAATTATTTTAAACACAATACCTTAAAAATCAGGATAAAATCAGGGCATGGTCCGGAACCGGTCCATGGATCAGGGGTGGTGCGGGCGGATGGCGCCCGGAAAACGGTAGCAAAGCACGGGAAGTGGGAACCGGCCTGTAAGCCGGGTTCTGTCGAGGACGATCATTCATCTGCGACACCTGTCACCAGGTGCCTGTAGCGACCTACCCAGGAGCCGTGCGGACCACACGTAAGCGCTCCTCTATTTGGTCTTGCTCCGGGTGGGGTTTACCGTGCCGCGCCTGTTGCCAGCCGCGCGGTGCGCTCTTACCGCACCTTTTCACCCTTGCCGGCTCCTGCGAGCGTAGGCGGTTTGTTTTCTGTGGCACTGTCCGTCGGCTCGCGCCGCCCAGGCGTTACCTGGCACCCTGTCCTATGGAGCCCGGACTTTCCTCCACACCGCGAGGCGATGCAGCGACCGTCCAGCCGGTTCCCGATGCATAGTGTCTATTGCGGCGCAGCATTTGACAAGCCAATCACGCCAATCAGGTCGCTCAGGGTGCTTCCGGCTGCCGGCCAGCCAGGCGCAGCGCCAGTTCATACAGTGCCTTGCGCTTCAGACCGGTCACCTGAGCCGCCAGGGCTACCGCCCGCCCCATCGGCAATTCCGCCAGCAGCGCCGTCAGCAGGCGCCGCGTTTCTGGCGTATCGGTCTCATCGACCGCCACCGCGCCCTGCACCACCAGCACGAATTCCCCCTTCTGGCGCTGCGGTTCCGCCACCAGCCATGCT
>RXIX01000105.1 GCA_003989075.1 Candidatus Competibacteraceae bacterium
TTTATTGCCTTGAAACTCGTTGCCCTGAAACTGGTTGGTTGGTTCCTTTGTCGCCATCCTGGATAATTTCCAAAAACCGGAATGTCATTGCACGCTTAAACCCAGACCGTCGTAACAAGCGATTTGATATCGAGGTGGTGAGTGGCGTTTCAGCAGCAGAAATGGCTGCTGCTGATAAGGGTACTGTTCAAGATGGGGATATGGTCTACACGCTGGACGGAAAGCCCTATCGCACGCCCATCAAGACGCTGCGCGGCGACTATCGGAATGCCGATGGCAGCACGGGCAATCGCCTGCGTCGTTGGGAGAAGAACGATTTCAAGCCGCGCCCTGATGATATTTTTCAGGAGCGGCTCTACGCCATTCACTGGATCGCCAAGGCCACGCTGAACAAGACGCGGCAGGAAACTTGGTTCGCCGCGCCAACCGACGCCGATTGGAGGTACGAACGCCAGGTGGAGACGCTCGTTGCCGAGAACCTGTGTCGCTGGCAGGAGGAAGGTTTGGCTCCGGATATGGCCATCGAGCCGGGTGACAAGACCGACGAGCCAATCCGGACGCGGGGCTGGACGCACTGGCATCATTTGTTCAATGCTCGGCAATTGCTCTTGATCTCGCGCTATTTCCAGCATCGCACGCCGGAAGACTACGTTTTTAACGCCAAGTCACTGGATTGGAACTCCCGGATCGCTAACTGGATGAACCATTGGGAGAAAACCAATAACGTCTTCTACAACCAAGCGTTGAACACGTTTTACAACTACGGCATCCGTTGCTTTTTCAGCCACGAAGCAGGGCGGTCGTTTGGCTTTGCCAACAGCCCGCTTCCAGATGCTCGCCGGTCGATCAAGTGCATTGATGCAACCAAGCTTGAAGACGACGCTGATATTTGGATCACCGATCCACCCTATGCCGATGCGGTGAACTACCACGAGATCACTGAATTCTTTATCGCCTGGCTGCGCAAAAATCCCCCCAAGCCTTTCGATGACTGGGTGTGGGATTCTCGGCGCGCCTTGACAATCAATGGCTCTGGAGACGACTTTCGCCGAGGCATGGTAGCCGCCTACAAGGCGATGGCCGATCACATGCCCGACAACGGCATGCAGTGCGTGATGTTTACCCATCAGGACACCGCCGTCTGGGGCGACCTGATCGGCATCTTCTGGGCTGCAGGTCTGCAAGTTGTGGCGGCGTGGTACATCGCAACGGAAACCAATGCAGCGATCAAGAAGGGGAGCTTTGTCCAAGGCACCGTCATTTTGATGCTCAAGAAGCGTGCGGCAGGCGAGCGTACTGGCTTCAAACAGCGCTTGCTGCCCGGTGTGCGGCAAGAGGTGGCGCGCCAGATCGAAACCATGATGCACCTGAACGACACCGTGGCCGCTCACCACGGTGAACCGGTGTGGGGCGACTCCGACTTGCAGATGGCTGGGTATGCAGCAGCGCTCAAGGTGCTGACCGCCTACACACGCATCGGCGATGAAGACGTCACCACCTTCGCTCTGCGCCCGCGTGCACGTGGTGAAGTGACCGTGGTGGACGAAATCGTCCAGCAGGCAGCGGAAACCGCATCCAGCCTCTTGGTTCCCGAGGGTCTTACTGCCGACGCCTGGGGCCGCCTCACTGGCATCGAACGCTTTGTACTTCGGATGATGGACATGGAAACCGCAGGCGCGGCCAAGCTGGACAACTATCAGAACTTCGCGAAGGCTTTCCGCGTGACGGACTATAGCCGCGTGATGGGCGACATGCGGCCCAACAACGCACGCCTCAAGCGCGTCAGCGAATACGCTTCGCGTGATCTGACAGATGCCACCGAGATCGGCGTGACGCGGCTGGGTCAGCTCATCATTGCCTTGCAACAACTGCTCAAGGACACCGAGGCACAGATCATCGTCGAACAACTGCGAGCCGAGATGGCGGACTTCCTGGAAGCCCGCTCCCTGCTGGTGGACATGCTGGCTTTCATTGAGCGCAAAGCGCCCGAATCAGAGGTGCGCTCTGCCGCAGAGGTACTGGGCGCGCGTCTCAAGAATCTGCGCTTCGGCGACTGAGCGAGATTGCATGCAAGCGGATTTCCTGGATGCACATGAGCGCCATTGGGACGATGCCGAGCGATTGTTTCAGGCACAGCGGTGGGCCAATGCTGATCATCTGTACGGTATGGCGGCGGAATGCGGCATGAAACGGCTGATGCTGGCCTTTGGCATGCTTTTCGATGCGGCCAAGGATCGACCTGCCCAGCAGGTTGATCGGGTGCACGCCAATGGCGTCTGGGCGCGCTTCGAGAGCTACCGTAGCGGCCATGCACAAGCCACGGGCTATGCGCTGCCGCCCAGCAATCCGTTTGCCAACTGGGATGTAGCGGATCGATATGCCCATCAGGCCAATTTTGATCAAGCGCGGGCGCAAGGGCATCAAGCGGGTGCGCAAACCATTCGCAACCTGATCGCCAAGGCACAACGCGAGGGCTTGCTATGACCACCTTCGATCAAATCCTACCGATCACGCACGAGGTTTTGACGGCTCACTGCGACAAGATTGCGCAACTGGAATGGCTGGTTATCAATCGTGATCTCAACGGTCGGGTGCGTTTCATTGTGCCGGAGCGTTGTGAGGCGGACGATGCGCAACGCACCGAAATCGAAGGCATATACCAGGTGCTGGCTGAACGTCTCTCTCCTCACGCCTACCCGGTCAATGCAGGTATTTTGTACGAAACTACCATGGAAGAATCGCTGCACGGCGCGAAAGCCTTCCAGCTTGAGGGCTTCAAGAATGTCTGGATTGTTGATCGACTGGCAAACGAGAGCACTTGGGAAACCATTGCGGAGGTTGCAAGCGGTGTGCCCCGCATCGTGTTCTTTTCCATCAAGGGGGGTGTGGGGCGTTCAACGGCGCTAGCGGCCAGTGCCTGGGCATTGGCGCGGGCAGGCAAGCGCGTCCTGGTCATGGATCTGGACCTCGAATCTCCAGGGCTGTCCAGCGCCTTGCTACCGATCGATCGCCAGCCGAAATACGGCATCACCGACTGGCTGGTGGAGGATCTGGTCGATAACGGGAACGTAATCCTGAGCGACATGTATACAACCAGCAATTTGACGACCGCTGGTGAGATCTACCTTGTGCCAGCGCATGGCAACGATCCGGGTGAATATGTGAGCAAACTCGGTCGCGTGTGGATGCCCAAGGTTGATACGAAAATGGGTGCCGAACCGTGGTCGGCACGGCTGACCCGTCTGCTCAACAGCCTTGAGGAGCATATTCGCCCGGATGCGGTTCTGATCGATTCTCGCGCTGGCATTGACGAAGTGGCCGCCGCCTGCGTCACTGACCTTGGCGCACATACGATTCTGATATTCGCCATTCAGGGACAACAGACCTGGACAGGCTATCGTGCATTGTTTTCGCATTGGCAGCAGCGCGGGGTTATTACGAATATCCGTGGTCGCCTGCAACTGGTAGCGGGATTGGTGCCGGATGATGAACGCAGGCTGGAATATCTAGCGGCCTTGCGTGCGGATGCCTATGACCTGTTCGCCGATACTTATGACTATGTTGAACCAGGTGCAATCAGCGAATGGAATTTTGAAGAAGTTGATGACAACGCCCCGCACACACCCTTGCCGATTCGCTGGAACCGGGGTTGGTATGGCCTGCTGAGTTTGCAACAACGAATGGTGCAGGTCGATGAGAACGAAGTCCAGTCTGTGTATGGAGAGTTAATCGAGTTTCTGAATCGATCGCTTAC
The DNA here is from genome assembly GCA_003989075.1 of Candidatus Competibacteraceae bacterium. Taxonomy (GTDB): domain Bacteria; phylum Pseudomonadota; class Gammaproteobacteria; order Competibacterales; family Competibacteraceae; genus RXIX01. Next base: position 3,755 of record RXIX01000105.1, read on the forward strand.
GCAAGAGCAACCGGCATGATGAATCCACAAGCCATCCGGCAAGCCATTATCGCCGCGCCTTTCGAGCTGGATAACACGGGCGAGACGCCGCGCCGCGAAACGCTATACATCCCACCGGCGCATCGTAAGGCGCTTTCCCGCGAGTCCGTGCTGGTAGTGGGCGGGCGTGGTGTCGGTAAATCGTTCTGGACCGCTGCGTTGAGTAACGATCACCTGCTTCAGCAGATTGGCGCATCGGTCAAGGAATTGATCAATACGACCATCTACATCGGACATGCTGCGCGATCCAGTAGTCGTGCCTATCCGGATAGGGACACATTCAAGGCTCTTCTTGCCCAAGGACACGAGCCTTACGCCATCTGGCGATCTGTGGTGGTCAAGTGGCTGGGTACAATCGTTGGCGAAACCATTGTTGAGGATTCCTGGGCTTCTTCCGTGCAATGGATTAAAGAAAATCCTGAAAAAACTGCAAGGATTGCCGAGAAAGCCAATGAAAAATATCTCCAGGAGGGTCGATTCGGTCTAATCGTTTTTGATGCGCTGGACCGCACCAGTGATGATTGGGATGCGATGAATCATATCGTGCGGGATCTATTACGGGTCGCCCTTTGGTTGCGGGATTTTTCGCATTTGCGCGCCAAGATTTTTCTTCGCCCCGATCAGATGGAGCGAACCGTGACGTCCTTCGTCGATGCCTCGAAGATTCTGGCAACCCGTGCCGACCTGACCTGGGAGCGTCAGGACTTGCACGCCATGATGTGGCAGCGTCTCATCAATGCACCAGACGCGCATGGTGATTGCTTGCGTGCGGTGGTGACTGCCGCGTTGCCGTCAGTTGCAAAGCCAATCCTTGACAACGACGCATGGATTTTGCCTTCCGCATTGACTGCGGAGAGTCCATACCAGCGACCACTGTTCGAGTCCTTGGCTGGAGACAAGATGGGCAAGGATGCCCGGCGAGGCGTTCCCTATGTATGGAGTGTCAGCCACCTGGCGGATGGACATGGCTGGACTTCGCCACGCTCTTTTCTCGCTGCTATCAGGGCTGCGGCAGAAGATAGTGAGCATTATTCAGACTACCCTTTAGCCCTCCATTACGAAAGCCTCAAGCGTGGCATCCAGAAAGCGTCGCAAATCCGCGTCGAGCAAGTAGCCGAAGACGATCCCTGGGTTCCGGAAGTCATGCAGCCGCTCAAAGGTACCAATGTTCCCTGCGAGTACGATCCGATCAAGACTACCTGGGACACTGCATTTCCCAAGGGGTTGGGCAGCATCCCAAGTACGCATCTACCTCCGCAGCACGCAGAGAGTTGGGATGGCGTTCGCAAGGATTTGGAACGGCTTGGGATTTTCGTGAGTCGCAATGACGGACGTATCGACATGCCCGACCTGTACCGTGTTGGTTTCGGTCTGGGCCGCAAGGGCGGCGTAAAGCCCCGGAACTGAAGCCGATGACTATTCGGCGCTTTTCTTCGCGTACCCATCGGCTGGATGCCAGCTTCCTGATGCAACATCTGGCCGGTGCGCGGAGCTATAAGCGCATCGCAGGCTACTTCACCAGCTCGTTGTTCGAAGTGGCTGGTGAGGCACTGGAACACATCCCCGAGGTCAAGATCGTCTGCAATGTGGACATCCACCCAGACGACCTGAAGGTGGCGCAACTGCGCGAGAGCAAGATGCTGGGCCGCTGGAACGAGCGCGCGCTGGAGGCCGAGGCTCTGCTGAACCGCGAACGCTATCGGCGGCTGGACACCTTCCTCGCCAAGCATGGGCAGGCTGTGCGCATAGCACCGGACGACATCTGCGGTTTTGTGCACGGCAAGGCCGGCGTAATTACCTTAGCCGATGGCCGCAGGCTGGGTTTCATCGGGTCGATGAACGAGACGCGCAACGGCTGGCAGCGCCACTACGAAATCCTTTGGGAAGACGAGTCCCCGGAGGGTGTGGCGTGGATCGAGGAAGAATTCAACTTTCTCTGGAACGCAGCAAAACCACTGCCTCAGGCCGTGATCCGCGAGGTACACCGGCGCGGCTATCGGCGAGAGATCGAGTTCGTCGAAATCGACGATGACGAAAACCTTGCCCCAGCGGCGCTAATTGAATCGCCGCTCTACCGGGAAGGCCAGCAGTTACAGCCGTGGCAGCAAGGGTTTCTGACCGAATGTCTGCGCCATCAGCGGCTACACGGCACGGTGCGCCTGCTGTTGGCCGACGAAGTAGGACTGGGCAAAACGCTGTCGCTGGCGACGGCCGCACTGACGCTCTGCCTGTTATCCGACAAAGACCATGGGCCACGCCGCCCGGTTGTCATATTTGCCCCGGCCACACTGACCGAACAATGGCAGACCGAGATGCTGGACAAGCTGGGCATCCCAACGGCACGTTGGGATACCGTTGGCAAAGTCTGGCTGGATGCTGACGAGCGAGTGCTGTCGCCTGCTGGGCGCGAGCAGATTGCCCATTGCCCGTTGCGCATCGGCATTGTCTCCACCGGCTTGATGATGCGCGACTCGCTGGAGAAGCAGCACCTGCTCGGTATGCGCTTCGGTGTCGTGATCCTGGACGAAGCGCACAAAGCCAGAACCCGCCAGGGTTTCGGCAAGGAAGCCGGAACACCGAACGAGCTACTGGCCTTCATGCGTGAGATCGCCGCCCGTGCCGATCACGTGCTGCTGGGCACGGCCACGCCGATCCAGACCCACCCTGCTGATCTATGGGACTTGCTGGGCATCCTGCACCAAGGCCCAGGCCGCTTCGTGCTTGGCCACGACCTAGCGCCGTGGCACCGACCCGACGAAGTGCTCGACATTCTCTCGGGCCGCGTGGAAGTGGAATCGCTGACCCATGCGTGGGAACTGTTGCGCTCGCCACTTCCGCGCATGGAATCAAGCAGTGAACCCCGCGCCCGACGTTTGTTTTCCGCTATTCGGCAAGACTTGGGATTGCAGAACGGGGCGTGGCAAACCAACCGTTCGCTGGCCGATCTGACGGAAGAAACGCGGGAGATTCTGGAAGAGGAGCTGGAGCGCCGCATATCAGGTGCGACGCTGTTCCAGCGCGAAAACCCGCTGGTACGTCATGTCGTGCTTCGCAAACGCCAGAAGCTTGAAGATGCTGGGCTGCTGGCTCGCGTCGGCGTGGACGTGCATCCGGAACGAGAACAAGCATCGGAGCAGCGCGCTTTCGATGCCCTGTTTGAGGGCAAGGCGCTGCGCACGTCGGAAGACTTCCGGCAGGCCTATGGCGAAGCCCGCGCTTTCGGAAAAGCACTGGCCAAACGCGGTAAAGGCAGCGGTTTCATGAAGAACCTCATGGAGCAGCGCATCTGCTCCAGCGTCCACGCGGGCTTAGCGACGGCTCGGCGCTTGCTGCAAGGCGATGCCGAGCACGAGGAAGACGAAGAGCAGGAAGTTGATCTCAAAGTCGAGACGGGTGAGGAACGCGAAGTTCTGCAACGCCTGATTACCCGACTCGAGCGGTTGGAATCCGATCCGAAGATGGAGGCCGTCGTTCACTTTCTCGACAAGGAGAAATGGCTGGAATTGGGCGTCATCATCTTCAGTCAGTACTACGACACAGCAAAGTGGCTGGCGGACTCGCTGGCGGCTCGCTACCCGGAAGAAGCTGTCGGCCTTTATGCGGGTGCGGGTCGCAGCCGTCTGTACCAGCGTGGCGACAGCGTGAGTGTCGAGCGTGAAACCTTGAAGCGGATGGTCGCCGAGCACCAGATTCGCGTCATGGTGGCCACCGATGCCGCCTGCGAAGGCTTGAACCTGCAAACCTTGGGCACGCTGATCAACGTCGATCTGCCGTGGAACCCGACACGTCTCGAACAACGTATTGGCCGCATCAAACGCTTTGGACAGCGGCGTGAAACCGTGGATATGCTGAACCTCGTGTTCGAGCAGACTGTAGACGAGAAAATTTACGAGCGTCTGTCCGAGCGCATGAAGAACCGCTACGACCTCTTCGGGTCGCTGCCAGACACCATCAAGGACGAGTGGATCGAGGACATCGAAACACTCGGCGAACAACTGGACGAATACATCAACGCCCAAAAGACTGCGACAGGCTTCGACCTGCGCTACACCGGCACGATGATGCCACCGGACAAGGATTGGCGCGAATTCACAGAAGTCTTGTCGCGGCGCGATCTCGCCACCCTGATGAGCGCAGCCTGGGGTTAATCCATGCGTCTCGAATGTGATGGGCACCGCGCAAAGCGCGGTCAGCCGGTTGATGACGCGCCCCGTTCGCCATGATTCTGTGGTTATAATCGCAGCCTACTGTAGCAGCCATGCTGCGCACCCCACCCCCCTCCACCATGACCACCGCTCACACCGACCGCCTATGGAACCGGAACCGCTCTTCAAGATTGTCGCGCTCGGCGTCCAGCCTCTCCACGACCCCAGCACCGTGCGTGCCCATCTCCGGCGAATCCTCAGCGGCGACCCGGCCAGCGTTGAGGCAGCCATTCAGCATATTCTCGTCCAGGAAACCACCCTGCTCGCCACCGAACTGACCGCCGCGCAAGTCGCCGAGTATCAGCAATACTGCGATGCAATCGGCCTGCTGTACACGGTTTCGCCCATGGTGCTGCACCTGGAGGATCAGGACGAGGAGGCCGAAAAGAAGTACTGTCCGGCCTGTAACCATCTGCAACCGCACACCAGCCAGCACTTGAATTGCCTGCGCTGCGGATACCCGCTGGCCGAAAAGGCGCTGCCCAAATGGCAGAACTGGACTGCCGCGCAACCCGCCCCGCCACAATCCCAGCCCACACGCCCGGTGCCAGCGGCCGAACCCGAACCCCTCGGTCCTACGCTCAGCGAACGCCTGCACTCGCTGCGTGAGGACATTCGCGACCAGTCTCCGCAGCAGCGCCTGACCCTGACCCTGATTCCGGTCGGCCTGGCCGCTATTCTGGTCGGTCTTGCCGGACTGCTGCTCTGGAAGCAACCCGACATCAGCATCAGCCCATACTCCACGCCACGCACCGAAGCCAGCGCACCGAGCACCGCAACCGCGCCAGCCACATCTCCACAACAAACCCTCAGCCCGCAACTGACCGCCGCCTTGGCCCTCTACCATCTCGCCGCCGGCGACAAGGCCGCCACCGAACGTGATCTGAAACTGCTGGACAGCCTGATCAGCGGCACCGCCACCCATACGCTGTCCAACGAGACCTTTGACACCCTCAACCGCCAGCGTGCCCAAGCCCTCGCCGGTCTTGCCCAATCCAGCGAACCCGCCCAGGCCGCCGCCAATCGCGAACGCTGGAGCCGGGCGCTCACCCTGAGCAGTCTGATCAGCGCGCCCAGCCCGCGCGCCCAGGCACTGGCCATTCTCGCCCATAGCCTGTACGGTCAGGATGCCAGGGCCGCCAGCGCCTATTTCAATCAGGCTATCACCATCGCCAATACCATCACGGATTCCGCCGCGCGCGCCGAAGCGTTCAGCGCCATCGCCCGCGAGCTGGCCGATACCGGCCAATTGCGCCTGGCCGATGAACTGTTCGCCCAGGCCAGTGACACCGCCCGCAGCATCGAGCCGCCGCGCCAGTCCATCGTGTTCGCCGTCATCGCCAAGCACCGTGCCGAAGCCGGCGACAGCGCCATCGCTCAGGCGCTGCTCGACCAGATTGCCCAGCAGTGGCCGGCCTCGCCACCATGGAGCAATCTGGCAGCATTGCCCGCCGAACTGATCCGCTACCGGCTGGAAACGCTGGGCGCGATGGCCCGCAACCGTGCCGCCGGCGGCAACTATGAACTGGCGCGCAGCGAATTCAATCAGGCCGTCCGGCAGACCGCCGCGCTGGCCGATCCCGAACAGCGCGCCCTGGTGCAGCTCTACCTGGCCCGCAATATGGTCCTGGCCGGTGACGACATCAGCGCCGCGCAACTGCTCGCCACCGTACTGAGCGAATGGCAGCAGCACCTCAGCCGCTAGCGCTTCAACCGACCTCAAATGACTTCGCAGGCAGGGTGTATAAGGCGCTTGTGCCGCATCCACCCACCCTTGCCCGGGAAGGTGGATGCGCTTCGCTTATCCACCCTGCGCCATCC
>RXIX01000106.1 GCA_003989075.1 Candidatus Competibacteraceae bacterium
GGACGAAGGTCTGCGTTTCGCCATCCGCGAGGGCGGTCGCACCGTCGGCGCCGGCGTCGTCGCCAAGATCATTGAGTAATCCGCGGTTATCCGTCAGGGTCGAGGTCTGTCTAACAGCGGGCCTCGACCAGTAAGATTACAGGCCAGTAGCTCAATTGGCAGAGCAGCGGTCTCCAAAACCGCAGGTTGGGGGTTCGATTCCCTCCTGGCCTGCCACCTTCCCCGTGGCAGGTTCTAGCCGTCCCGTGATATCAGATCACGCAAGGGCGTATCTGGAATTTGCAAAATCGATACCTGCATGAACCCGACCAAACCCGAAACGCAAGCTCTTAGCCGCCCCGACATGATGAAACTGTTGGCGGCCGGTGCACTTGTCCTGGTCGCGCTGGTGGCTTTCTACGTGTTTGCCAACCATTCGCTGCTGGTACGCGTGATTGGCTTGCTGCTAGCCGGCGGAGCTGCCGTCGCGCTCGCCCTGCGCACCGAGCCTGGCGCAGAAACACTGGAGTTCGTTCGTGGCGCTCGCGCTGAAGTGCGCAAGGTTGTCTGGCCCACCCGCGCGGAAACCACCCAGACCACACTGGTCGTGATTGCCATGGTCGTGATCATGGGCCTGTTGCTGTGGATGCTGGACCTGCTGCTGCTGTGGCTGGTTCGCCTGATCACCGGTTGAACGGAGCAGCGGCATGACAACGATGCGCTGGTATGTGGTCCAGGCCTATTCGGGTTTCGAGCAGCATGTGCGCCGCTCGCTGGTAGACCGGATCAACCGCGAGGGGCTCGCCCACCGCTTTGGTCAGGTCCTGGTGCCGACCGAGGAAGTGGTGGAAATGCGCGATGGACAGAAGCGCAAGAGCGACCGCAAGTTCTTCCCCGGTTATGTGCTGGTGCAGATGGAAATGGATAACGAAACCTGGCATCTGGTGCGCAGTGTACCCAAGGTGCTCGGTTTCATCGGTGGGACCAGTGACAAGCCGGCACCGATTTCCGAGAAGGAAGCCCAGGCCATCCTGCAGCGCGTCCAGGAAGGCGCCGACAAGCCCAAGCCGAAGGTCCTTTACGAGCCCGGCGAGATGGTGCGGGTGACGGACGGTCCCTTCAATGATTTCGAAGGCGTGGTCGAAGAAGTCAATTACGAGAAGAGCCGGCTGCGCGTGGGTGTGATGATCTTCGGTCGCACCACTCCGGTCGAACTCGAATTCGGCCAGGTCGAAAAAGTATCGCGTTGACCGGCATCCGCCCGGTCACGCCCTTGACCGCACGCGCAACCGCGCGGCGTATTCCGGGGAGCCGCAAGGCGTTCGCACCCGACAGGAGCACTCATGGCAAAGAAAGTTACTGCATACGTCAAGCTGCAGGTGGCGGCCGCTAAGGCCAACCCCAGCCCGCCGGTCGGCCCGGCGCTCGGCCAGCACGGCGTCAACATCATGGAATTCTGTAAGACCTTCAATGCTCAGACCCAGGGCATGGAACCGGGTCTGCCAATTCCGGTGGTGATTACGGTCTACAGCGACCGCAGCTTCACCTTCATCATGAAGACGCCGCCAGCCTCGGTGCTGCTGCGCAAGCAGCTCGGCCTAGCCAAGGGCAGTTCCAACCCGAACACCAAAAAGGTCGGCACCGTTACCCGCGCCCAGCTGGAAGATGTTGCCAAGGCCAAGATGCCCGACCTGACCGCTGCCGATCTTGACGCCGCGGTGCGGACCATCGCCGGCAGTGCCCGCTCCATGGGCCTGATCGTTGAAGGAGTCTGAGCCATGGCCAAACTGACCAAGCGTATCAAGGCCATCCGCGCCAAGCTGACGCCCGGCAAGCTCTACCCGATTGATGAGGCCCTCGGCCTGCTCAAGGACGTCTCCAGCGTCAAGTTCCGTGAATCGGTCGATGTTGCGGTCAACCTCGGCGTTGATCCACGCAAGTCCGATCAGGTGGTGCGCGGCGCAACCGTGCTGCCCAATGGTACCGGCAACACCGTGCGCGTAGCGGTATTCGCTCAGGGCGCCAACGCCGATGCGGCCAAGGCGGCCGGCGCCGATATCGTTGGCTTTGAAGACCTGGCCGAATCGGTCAAGGCCGGCAACATGGATTTTGATGTGGTCATTGCCTCCCCCGATGCGATGCGCGTCGTCGGTCAGCTCGGCAAGATCCTCGGCCCGCGTGGCCTGATGCCCAACCCCAAGGTCGGCACCGTGACCGCCGATGTCGTCGGCGCGATCCGTAATGCCAAGGCCGGTCAGGTTCGCTATCGCACTGACAAGGCTGGCATCATCCACTGCACCATTGGCAAAGTGGATTTTGCCCCGGCACAGTTGCAGGAAAACCTGCAGGCGCTGCTGCATGATCTGCAGAAAGCCCGCCCCGCGACCGCCAAAGGCGTGTATATCCGCCGGGTGACCGTGTCCACCACCATGGGTCCGGGCCTGGGCCTGGATCAGGCGACGCTGTCTCTCTGAATCCCTGAATCAGCGCCCTGGCTCCCGGTTCAACATTGGGAGCCAGGCAACGAACTTTGGGCCGACCGGATGTTCCGGTCAGCGTCAAAGACCGCGGGTGCCCCGGCTTAATCACCCCCAGCCACGCGGCTGGGCAGCCCGCGCAGACGGTAAGGCCCTTTCCGGATCATTCCTGGCAAGGCCGCCGTTCCCGTTCTCCACGTGAGTGGAGGAAACACCACGAGGTAACTCAATGAGTCTCAATCTGGCAGAAAAACAGGCTGTGGTGGCCGAAGTCGCCAAAGTGGCTGCCAGTGCGCACTCCGCGATTGCCGCCGAATACCGTGGCCTGAGTGTCACTCAGCTCACCAACCTGCGCGTCAAGGCGCGGGAAACCGGCGTCTATCTGCGCGTTGTCAAGAACACCCTGGCGCGGCGTGCCGTGCAGGGAACCGAGTTCGAGTGCCTGCAACCGAGTCTGGTAGGACCGCTGATCCTGGCGTTCTCCCAGGACGACCCGGGTGCGGCAGCGCGGTTGTTCAAGGAATTTCTGAAGGAAAAAGCCAACGACAAGCTGATCGTCAAGGCGCTGGCCGTCGGTGGGCAGGCATATCCCGCCCATGAGCTGGAACGTCTGGCCAGCCTGCCGACCCGCGACCAGGCCATCAGCCTGTTCATGGCTTGCCTGCGGGCACCGCTCGACAAGTTCGCGCGGACCCTCAACGAAATTCCGGGCAAACTGGTGCGCACCGTCGACGCGATCCGTCAGCAGAAAGAAGAAGCTGCCTGAACGCGCCGCCAACAGCCCAATTCATTAGCAGTATTTTGCGTTTTTATTCAGGAGTGAATCCGCAATGGCCGTTTCGAAAGACGATATTCTGGAAACCATCGCCGGCATGACCGTGATGGAGATCGTGGAACTGATCTCCGCGATGGAAGAGAAGTTTGGCGTGACCGCCGCCGCTGCCGTGGCTGCTGCCCCGGCTGCCGCCGCCGCTGCTGCGCCGGTTGAGGAAAAGACCGAGTTTGATGTGGTGATGACCAGCTTCGGCGAGAAGAAGGTCGAAGTGATCAAGGTCGTGCGCGCCCTGACCGGTCTGGGCCTGAAGGAAGCCAAGGATCTGGTCGAAGGCGTGCCGTCGATGATCAAGGAAGGCATTCCCAAGGCTGAGTCTGAGGACATCAAGAAGAAGCTGGAAGAAGCCGGCGCCAAGGTTGATATCAAGTAATCACCACGCCAACAACCGTTGCGTGGAATTGCGCTACGCGCCTTGCTTGGCTTGGATGGACTGAACGGGGACGGCTAGCGGCCTCCAGAGGCTGCTGGCCCGTTCCCGTTTGAGTCTGTCAGGGAAAACACCGTCAGTTGCGGACCGCAGGCGCGCGGTCGGCAACCGGCAATGGAATCAGGCGGCCTCCGCCCTTGGCTGGCACTCCCGTGAGAGGAATCCCGATGGCCTACACTTTTACTGAAAAGAGACGCATTCGTAAAGACTTCGGCAAGCGCCCCAGCATCCTCGAGGTACCCTACCTGCTGGCGATCCAGCTGGATTCGTACCGCGAGTTCCTGCAAGCCGAGGTGCCGCCGGGAGAACGCCGGGAGATTGGCTTGCATGCCGCGTTTCGCTCGGTGTTTCCCATCGTCAGCTACTCGGGTAATGCGCGGCTGGAGTATGTCAGCTACCGGCTGGGCGAGCCGACCTTCGATGTGCGCGAATGCCAGCTGCGCGGCCAGACCTATGCAGCGCCGTTGCGGGTCAAGTTGCGTCTGGTGCTGATGGACAAGGATGCCGAAGTCGGCACCCAGAAAATCAAGGACATTCGCGAAAACGAAGTCTACATGGGCGAACTGCCCTTGATGACCGACAACGGCACCTTCGTCATCAACGGCACCGAGCGGGTGATCGTCTCGCAGTTGCACCGCTCGCCGGGCGTGTTCTTTGATCACGACAAGGGCAAGACCCACTCCTCGGGCAAGCTGCTGTTCTCGGCGCGGGTGATCCCCTATCGCGGTTCCTGGCTGGATTTTGAATTCGACGTCAAGGATGTGGTGTACGCACGCATCGACCGCCGCCGCAAACTGCCGGTCACCATTCTGCTGCGGGCGCTGTTTGACGACCCCGACCCGCACGATCCGCGCGCGCTGAGCACCAACGAGCGCGTGCTCGATCTGTTCTTCGAGACCAATCGCTTCGCCATCGAGGGCGAAACGTTCTATCTCGACCTCATTCCCGAACGCCTGCAGGGCGAGACCACCAGCTTCGATATCCGCATTGGTGACCGGATCCTGGTGGAAACCGGCCGCCGGGTCACCCAAAAGCACACCCGCGAACTGAGCAAGGCCGAGGTCCGCAGCCTGCCGGTGCCGCGTGATTACCTGCTCGGCAAGATTCTCGCCCACGATCTGCGCGATCCGGAAACCGGCGAACTGCTTGCGCTGGCCAATGACGAACTGACCGGCGACAAGCTGGACAAGCTTCTCGCCAGCGGCATTCGCGAATTCCGCACCCTGTACATCAACGACGTCAATCGCGGTCCCTATATTTCCAACACCCTGCGCGCCGATGCGACCCGCACGCAATGGGATGCACAGGTGGAAATCTACCGGATGATGCGTCCGGGCGAGCCGCCGACCAAGGATGCCTCGCAGCGCCTGCTGCATGACCTGTTCTTCACGCCGGAGCGCTATGACCTGTCCGATGTCGGACGCATGAAGTTCGACAGCCGTGTCGGTCACCGCCGCAGCCCCATTCCCGGCATCCCGGTCAAGGAGCATCTGCCCGGCGTGCTGTCGATGGAAGACATCCTGGCCGTGCTCAAGGTGCTGATCGACATCCGCAACGGCAATGGCCAGGTGGACGATATCGATCACCTCGGCAATCGCCGCATCCGCTGCGTCGGTGAAATGACCGAGAACGTGTTCCGCATTGGCCTGGTGCGCGTTGAGCGTGCGGTCAAGGAACGCCTCAGCCAGGCTGAATCCGATGGTCTGACCCCGCAGGATCTGATCAACGCCAAGCCGGTGGCCGCAGCCATCAAGGAATTCTTCGGTTCCTCGCAGCTGTCGCAGTTCATGGACCAGAACAACCCGCTGTCCGAGGTGACCCATAAGCGCCGGGTGTCGGCGCTCGGTCCGGGCGGCCTGACCCGTGAGCGCGCCGGCTTTGAAGTGCGCGACGTGCACGCCACCCACTATGGCCGGGTCTGCCCGATCGAGACCCCGGAAGGTCCGAACATCGGTCTGATCAACTCGCTGGCGGTCTATGCCCGTACCAATCAGTACGGTTTCCTGGAAACGCCCTACCGCAAGGTGGAAAACCGCCGGGTTACCGACCGCATTGACTATCTGTCGGCGATCGAGGAAAGCCAGTACGTGATCGCCCAGGCCAATGCGCCGCTGGATGGCGAGGGCCACCTGAGCGGTGACCTGGTGTCCTGCCGGCATCTGAACGAATTCACCCTGGCGGCACCAGACAAGGTGCAGTACATGGACGTGTCGCCCAAGCAGATCGTCTCGGTGGCAGCGGCGCTGATCCCCTTCCTGGAACACGACGACGCCAACCGCGCCCTGATGGGCTCGAACATGCAGCGTCAGGCGGTGCCAACCCTGCGTGCCGACAAGCCGCTGGTCGGCACCGGTATGGAGCGCATCGTCGCCCGCGATTCGGGCGTGTGCGTAGTGGCACGGCGCGGGGGCAAGGTGGATTCCGTCGATGCCGGACGTATCGTGGTGCGGGTTGATGACGCCGAGACCGAAGCCGGCGAACCGGGCGTCGATATCTACAACCTGACCAAGTACACCCGTTCCAATCAGAACACCTGCATCAACCAGCGACCGCTGGTGCGGCTTGGTGATGTGGTAGCGCGCGGTGACGTGCTCGCCGACGGGCCGTCCACCGACATGGGCGAACTGGCGCTGGGCCAGAACCTGCTGGTCGCCTTCATGCCCTGGAACGGCTACAACTTCGAGGACTCGATCCTGATCTCCGAGCGTGTGGTGCAGGAAGACCGCTTCACCACCATCCACATCGAAGAGCTGTCCTGCGTCGCCCGCGATACCAAACTCGGTCCCGAGGAAATCACCGCCGACATCCCCAACGTCGGTGAGAACGCCCTCGCCCGCCTTGACGAAGCCGGCATCGTCCACATCGGCGCCGAGGTCAAGGCCGGCGACATCCTGGTCGGCAAGGTCACGCCCAAGGGCGAAACCCAGCTCACCCCGGAGGAAAAGCTGCTGCGGGCGATCTTCGGTGAAAAAGCGTCCGACGTGAAGGACACCTCGCTGCGGGTGCCCTCGGGCATGGATGGCACGGTGATCGACGTGCGTGTGTTCACCCGGGATGGTGTCGAGAAGGATTCGCGGGCCAAGCAGATCGAGGAAACCGAACTCAAGCGCATCCGCAAGGACTTCAACGACCAGTTGCGCATCCTTGAGGAAGATCTCTACCAGCGCATGGAGCAGATGCTGGTCGACCAGCCGGCGCACGGCGGCCCCAATGGCCTGCGCAGCGGCATGACTGTCACTGCCGAGTATCTGCGTGGTCTCAAGCGCGATTACTGGTTCGAGATCCGCATGGAGGCGGACGAACTCAACGAGCAACTGGAGAAAATTTCCCGGCAACTGGAGCAGCAGCGCAAGGATTTCGACAAGCGCTTCGAGGAAAAGCGCGGCAAGCTCACCCAGGGCGATGATCTGGCCCCGGGCGTGCTGAAAATGGTCAAGGTCTATCTGGCGGTCAAGCGCCGCGTCCAGCCTGGTGACAAGATGGCTGGCCGCCATGGCAACAAGGGCGTGGTGTCGATGATCGTGCCGCAGGAGGACATGCCGTATCTGGAAGACGGCACCCCGGTGGATATCGTGCTCAACCCGCTCGGCGTGCCCTCGCGCATGAACGTCGGGCAGATTCTGGAAACCCATCTTGGCTGGGCAGCCAAGGGGCTGGGCCTGGAAATTGGCCGCCTGCTCCGTGACAGCCACGGCGAAGTCCAACCGGTGCGTGACTTCCTTGACCAGATATACAACCAGAGTGGCGGCAAGCCCGAGGATCTGGAAAGCTTCAGCAATGAGGAGATCATCGAACTGGCGGACAACCTGCGCGCCGGTGTGCCGCTGGCCACGCCGGTGTTCGATGGCGCCACCGAGGACGAACTGCGCGCGCTGCTGAAGCTGGCCGGTCGGCCCGAAAATGGCCAGACCACCCTGTTCGACGGCCGCACCGGCGAACCGTTCGAGCGCGAGGTCACCGTGGGTTATATGTACATGCTCAAGCTCAACCACCTCGTGGACGACAAGATGCACGCCCGCTCCACCGGTCCCTACAGTCTGGTGACGCAGCAGCCGCTCGGCGGCAAGGCGCAGTTCGGCGGCCAGCGCTTTGGTGAAATGGAAGTGTGGGCCCTGGAAGCCTATGGCGCCTCCTACACCCTGCAGGAGATGCTGACGGTCAAGTCGGATGACGTGAACGGTCGCACCAAGGTCTACAAGAACATCGTGGACGGCCACCATCGCATGGAAGCCGGCATGCCCGAATCGTTCAACGTCCTAGTCAAGGAAATCCGCTCGCTGGGCATCAACATCGATCTGGACAACGACGCCGCATCGCTGCCGCGCAGTGAATGAACCGGGCAACGCAATTTGGGTGAGAGACGATGAAAGAAAGCCTGTTGAACCCGTTCAAGCTGTTCGACGAGATCGAGGATTTCGATGCCATTCGCATCGGCCTGGCCTCGCCGGAAATGATCCGTTCCTGGAGCCGGGGCGAGGTCAAGAAGCCGGAAACCATCAACTATCGGACTTTCAAGCCCGAGCGCGATGGCCTGTTCTGCGCCAAGATCTTTGGTCCGACCAAGGACTATGAGTGCCTGTGCGGCAAGTACAAGCGCCTCAAGCATCGCGGCGTGGTGTGCGAGAAGTGCGGTGTGGAAGTCACCCTGGCCAAGGTGCGCCGCGAACGCATGGGCCATATCGAGCTGGCCTCGCCGGTCGCGCATATCTGGTTCCTTAAATCGCTGCCCTCGCGCATTGGCCTGCTGCTGGACATGACCCTGCGCGACATCGAGCGGGTGCTGTATTTCGAGTCCTATGTGGTGATCGATTCGGGCATGACGCCACTGGAGCGCGGCAGCCTGCTCAGCGACGAAGCCTATCTGGAAGCGGTCGAACAGTACGGCGACGACTTCGACGCGCGCATGGGCGCCGAGGCGGTGCATGAACTGCTGCACCAGATGGACCTGAAGCAGCTGGTTGAGCAGTTGCGCCAGGAAATTCTCGAATGCAGCTCCGAAACCAAGCTCAAGCGGCTGTCCAAGCGCCTCAAGCTGGTGGAATCCTTCCTGTTCTCGGGCAACAAGCCCGAGTGGATGGTGCTGACGGTACTGCCAGTGCTGCCGCCCGATCTGCGGCCGCTGGTGCCGCTGGACGGTGGGCGCTTCGCCACCTCCGATCTCAACGATCTTTACCGCCGCGTCATCAATCGCAACAACCGCCTTAAGCGCCTGCTGGAACTGTCAGCGCCGGACATCATCGTTCGCAACGAAAAGCGCATGCTGCAGGAAGCGGTCGATTCGCTGCTCGACAATGGCCGGCGCGGCCGGGCGATCACCGGCAGCAACAAGCGGCCGCTGAAATCGCTCGCCGACATGATCAAGGGCAAGCAGGGCCGCTTCCGCCAGAACCTGCTCGGCAAGCGCGTGGACTACTCCGGCCGCTCGGTGATCGTGGTCGGCCCGACCCTGCGCCTGCATCAGTGCGGCCTGCCCAAGAAGATGGCCCTGGAGCTGTTCAAGCCGTTCATCTTCAGCCGCCTGCAGTATCTGCAGGAAGCGACCACCATCAAGGCCGCCAAGAAGATGGTCGAGCGCGAGGAGCCGGTGGTCTGGGACATCCTCGAAGAGGTGATCCGCGAGCATCCGGTGATGCTGAACCGGGCTCCGACTCTGCACCGTCTGGGCATCCAGGCCTTCGAGCCGGTGCTGATCGAAGGCAAGGCGATTCAGTTGCATCCGCTGGTCTGCACCGCCTTCAACGCCGACTTTGACGGTGACCAGATGGCGGTGCACGTGCCGCTGTCGATCGAGGCGCAGCTGGAAGCGCGGGCGCTGATGATGTCCACCAACAACATCCTCAGCCCGGCCAGCGGTGAGCCGATCATCGTCCCCTCGCAGGACGTGGTGCTCGGCCTGTACTACCTGACCCGTGAGCGCATCAACGCCCTGGGTGAGGACATGGCCTTTGCCGACCTCAAGG
>RXIX01000107.1 GCA_003989075.1 Candidatus Competibacteraceae bacterium
TTGACCTGTACGGGGTCGGCAGGCTGGGCGCTGGCGATCAGGGAGTGGTAAAGCAAACTTCGCACATAGTCGCGTTCGCTTTCCTGTTGCAATTTGGCGGCAAAGCGCGCGGTGCCTTGGCGGCTGTCGGTAAAGGTGATCAGCCGCCGCCCATCGAGCGGTCGGGGTTCCTGTCCCTCGGTCAGCGGTGGCATGGCTTCGAGCAGGGTCGGAATCGCCGTGCCCAGCAGGAATGGCGCTCCGATCCGAACAGGCCGGAACAGTTGCTTGTTACGTTCCTTTTCCCTGCATATCGGGCATTCCAGACCGTCATCCTCGGAAGCCGGCAGGCGCAAGTGGACGGCAATGCCCACTGTACCTGATGGATCAAGACGACCATCAGGGGCCAGTCCCCAGTTGCGTTGCGTGGCTTGATCGAATCGGGTTAAGAGTCGGGGTTGTTTTGCCGTTGGCTCGCTTGGCGTGTCGCTTTCATCCTCGCTTTCATCATCGTTGATCGGTTCCAGTTCCTGCTGAAACTCGTCCTCGTTCAAATCGTATTCACGCGCAACCAGCCAGTCGTGGCCGCTCTCATGTTGTTCAGCAGCGGATAGATATTCCGCTCCGCACTCTGCGCATTGCACCAATTCAAAAACGGGATTTTGGCAATGCCGACAACGTTCCCGCCGCTCCAGAAACACCGCGCCGAACGGCCAGCCCGGTTGATCCAGCACCGTGCTCGTCCGCCCGGAACAGGTGCTGTTGGCGCAGGCCCACAAGCCGCTGACCGTGCGCTGGAACAGGTGGCCGCGTAATGGCAGGAACGGTTCGCCCTGATCGTTTTCCGCCTGAGTGCACAGGTCCAGCCATTGCAGAGTCTCGCGCCGGGCCGGGGCATCGGTGCGGCCTTGCAGAATTTCGGCAAGCTGACTCAACAGGCTGGGCTGTGTGACCAGTTGGGCGCGCATGGCGCGCATGCGTCCATCGCTCGCCAGCGCCAGGAAACGCTCCTGTGGGGATTGCGCCCGCAAGGTTTCCAGGTCGGGGCGTGGCAGGTTGCTATTGAGCAGTGATTCCGGCAGGGTGGGAATTTCCCGCTGACCTTCGATGACCCGTACCCGATCCATCGATACGCCGGCCACATCGGCCAGAAATTCCGCCAGGTGTTGGCGGGATGCCGCGCTGGCGTCACCGAGCGTGGCTGAAGTAGCGATAAAGCGCACCTCGCCGGGGCGGCAGCCAAAGGTATGCAAAACCCGCCGTAACAACAGGGTCAATTCCGCCGCCTGGGAACCGACGTAGGTATGCGCCTCGTCAATCACGATCCAGCGCAACTGGCCCTGGGATTGTTCGATGATCGGTCGGTCTTCGTTGCGCACCAGCAGGTATTCCAGCATGGTCGCGTTGGTCACCAGCAAGGGCGGCGGATTCGCGCGTAACGTCTGGCGGTCAGCGACTTCACATCGCCAGTCGCTTTTGGCCTGCTCCGGCGTATTGCCGTTGTAGAGGCAGAAACGCAGGCCGCCATTGAATGGCTCCGACCAGGCGACCAGCCGATCCTTCTGGCTCTTGATCAGGGCGTTGAGTGGATAGAGAAACAGTGCCCGCACCCCGGTCAACGGCGCGTTCTGCCGCTGTTCGAGCTCGGTTGCCAGATCGTTGAGAATCGGAATCAGGAAACATTCGGTCTTGCCGGAGCCGGTGCCGCTGGTGACCAATACCGAACGCGGTGGCTGACCCTGAATCAGAGCTTGCCAGGCTTGCAATTGATGACGATAGGGCCGCCGCCGGGCGGGAAAGCTGTAATCCTCGCCTAGCCTCTTTTTCTGCTTCTGCGGCTCGCGCAAGGCCCGCACCAGGCCGGGATGCAACAGGTTCCCTTCCAACCCACTCAAGGTTCGCTCCGCCGGTTGCCAGCCAAAACCGGCCTCGAACACCGGGTCAGCCAGAAACGCGCCCGGTGCGCCTGCTACACGGTCAAACAGCGCGCGCAAGTATTCCTGCAGGGTATCGTTGCGAAATCCAGATAAACCAAGAGCAGCGCGCGTCGCGCGCCGGCCCAGTTGTTCGATCAGCGTGGCGTAGAACGGTGTGCGTTCCATGGTTCAGGATTCCGCTGATTTTTGCGCCAGACCCAGGGCCAAGGCGACGGCATAGACGTTATCAAACCATTCCCGGTCAAAGGCGCGCAGCAGGCGCAACTCGTAGATCAATCGCTCGTTGGGAGTAATACCGTTCAGGCTCAGATACGCGGTAACAAAGGGTGCGCACCGCACTGGTTGATAAAAGGGAGCGAGGTGGGCAAAACGGTATTTTGGAGCAATGTCTCGCCGCCAGCCCATCACCTCAACGCTTTCCGGCCATTTTTCTTCTGCGTCATGGCGTCCCATCAGTCCACGTTCCCGCTGTTCGATTTGCTGCTCCACAACTTGGCTTGAGCGCCGCGCCCTGTTCAGATCACTGCTTTTGGGTAGCGGTCGGTTGGGAAACAGCCGTTCCTGGAGCCAGTCGCACAGGGGTCGCCAATAAAAACGACGGGCGCTGGTGCGTTCGCGGAAACTCTGGAACAGTCCAAAGACGATCTCCTCGCCTGCATCCAGTTTGGCCAGCGTGGTCTGCAGCCCGCCGAAATAGGCAGTTGCTGCCTCCAGCCAGTCCTTGACCGCCAGCAAGGTCCATAAAAAGGGCATTTGTTGGTATAGCGACCATACGGTTTCAAAAGTCTGCTCATCCGCCTTGAGCAGGGCCAGTGCCAACGCGCGGGGATGCTTTGGCAAGCAGCGCAACACGTCCAGTGAACTGGGCGGAAATTCCCGCGCCAGCCGCAGATGGTCGAATAGCAATGGCCAGTCGGGATGGTCGGGATTTTGTCCCAGTTCCCCAAGCAGGATGTTTAATCGCTGTTGCCGTTGATCGTGGTCGGGTTCCTGGATCGCGCCAGCCAGCGAGGCATCATCACTTGCGGCGGGCGGATTGTCCGTAGCGACAACCCACAGCAAGGGTCGGAACCGCATCCAGTCGCCATCTCGCCCCACAATCCACCAGGGCCCGGGTTCCAGATCGGCAGGAATGTCCCAGCAGGCCGTTTGGCTGGAGCTGGCCTGTAAAGTTACGGGCGGTTCCGCTGGCGCCCACAGCCGGATCATGTTCAGCCGGACGCGCGTTTCCCAGGCTGGGCCGAGGCGGGCCAGAACGGGTTCGGGAATGCGCGCCTGTCTCATCGCCCTGTCGGGTTCGAGCAGAGCATCGAAGCGAGTGATCCGAATCAGGGCCAGGCGCTGGTTCTGCGTGTTCTTGACCACTAGTCGCACCTGGGCTTGCAGGTCATGGCTGCTGGCCAGCAGCGAGGCAATGCGGTCCTGCAAGGGAAACAACGCCATGTCCAGCCGGCCTTGATCGAGTGGTCGCAGACGGTCGTAAAAACCTTGGTGAAAACGTGGCCCAAGCCCGTTTTCATGCGCGATCAGTTCGCCCTCCAGCCAGAAGCGTTGACCACCCATCGGGTCCTGCACCACCAGATGCAGTCCACCCAAGCGATCCAGAGGAATCCAGTCATCATTGGGCAGGGGCCGCCCGGCCTGCCGGAAAAATGCCCCGCGCTGGGGATAGGGCAAATCCAGCGTGATCGGCTCCGAACCCGGCCAATGCAGCAGCAGGTTGAGCAGCGGCAGATCGCCCGGTATCGACGGACAGACCAGTTGCACCTGCTCGGTCTTAGTGTCAATCGAAATGCCAGCAGGGCTGTCCGGACCGATGTGCACCCGCGCTCCGGCCAGTCCACGCAAGCGCATGACGCCAGGCTGATTGCCAGCACCGATATCGGCCTCGATGTGGAAATCGTGGGGAGCCACATCAATCTGCCGCCGGCAGCGCTCCGCGCCACTGGCGTCAATCAGCCGCAGCCAAATCCGGCCCCGCGCCACCTCGTGGATTTCCCGCCAGGGCGAACCGTCACCGACCGGTCGCCACTGAGCGCGCCCCATCGCCGGCTGTTGCCGACCTTGCTGATCCAGCACCAGAATGTGCGGCAGGCCGCGATACAACGGACGTTGTTGAAGCGATTGCGGGACGAGATCACCGCTGACGAAGAAACTGTCCTCGGATTCGGATTCCGCGCGACAGCTCATGCGATAGCGATCCTGCTGCGCCGTGAGGAAATCCACTTCACCGCTGATCTGATACACCGTGCGGCCGAGTTCGGCGACGATGCCCACGCAGGTGCAAGTGCCCTGCACAACATGCGGGACAAGTTCCTGTGTCACCACTACCCAGGCCGATTCCGCACGGGTCCGGGCCGAGCCTTCGGTAAGCCATTCGCGCTTTCCGGTCGCGTCCCGTTCGACAAATGCCCAAGGGGAATCGCCCCAAGGTTCACTGCCGCGCACCGATAACAGATGGTCCTGTTGCCCGTCATGCAGACTCAACCGGTGAGGTTGCGCGACCGTTGTACCGGCGAGCACCAATCCGCCACGGCGCAGCCATTCCCGGCGGTACAAGGCAGATTTGCTATCGCCCTGGACCTGTGTCAGCCAAGCCATGACCTCGGGGCCGGCGGGTGTGTGCAACAGCAGGCGCAAACGCGGATGATTCGCGCCGGATGCGCCGATCCATTCCGTGATCTGTTCGCCGGTCAGACGTTCAGGCAATTCCAGATGTTTTTCCACGATCCAGCCGGTATTGGTTTCGCGTAAACGTCCCCGCCAACGCAGTTGCGCCGCCGCTTCACGGGCCAGTTCTCCGGAACGGCGCACCAGACCGGTCAGCAGGGTTTCCGCGACCTGATCGTCCAACCGTAACGGCAAATCCCGCCGCCAGTTCGATTGCTGCTGATCGAGTGCTGCGATCGGGTCCGCCGCTTCGCCAACGCATGCTTGCAATTCGCCGATTGTGGCAATGAGGGTGGCGGCGAGGTGAAACACCGGCTCATGGCGCAGGCTGAGAGGCAAATGGTGAGCCTGCTGCCGGGCGATGGTCTCGGCAATCGCTTCACCGCCTTGGCCGGCTTGGTAGTAGTTTTCCAGCACGGTGCGGAAAAACTGCGTCAGGTGCGCATTCTCCCGCTGCAACAGTCGCAGGGGTAATCCGCCTTCGCAGGCAATCGTCATCAAAAAGAGACGGTTATCGCCGATACTGCGCAGCAAGGGGCGTTGCCACCATTTCAAGCCCTTTTCTACCCACTCCGTAATTCGCTGATGGGAAGGGGTGTCCATGTTGAGTGGCCTGAAGATGGTCTCCCAGGCCCAGGCGCCTTCGGTATGTTCCCGGCGGAAAGTTTCAGCGGCATAGAGGCAGAAGAGCGGTTCGAAGTATGGGCTTGCCCCCCTGCTTTGCTGATCCTGTAAAACGATTTGCCGGAGATCGTCATAGTGAGAATCGCTCATCTTGTAGGCATATAGCGGGCGGCCATCGGGTGTGGTCTGGCGGGGAGTGTGGATGAAGAGGAATTTTTTGAGCCAGTCCATATTTTATGATACCTGCTGTGGTTTATAAATTTGACATACTACAATTAAGATACATTTTATTTTTTAGGTGAAAAATTTCAAATTTTTAATTTAATGATTATTTTTAATAAATTATTTTTTAACTCAGCGAAATGGGTTTGTTCGTAAAAAATGACATCTGTATTTTTTACAGCCGTTGTCTGTCGTGGAATGTCCAGGTGCGTGCTCAGGAACGACCTGGTTTTTTGTGCCCCGGTGCGTGGCGGGTTATGCTGAACTATGCAATTTAATGAACTGGGGAGGGTATGACCCATGATGGCAACGCGTGTTGAGGCCGGGCGCGGCTGGGGCTGGCTGGTTGAGGGCTGGCAACTGTTTATCCAGGCACCGGGAATCTGGATCGTGATGCTGCTGATCTATTTGGGCGTCAGCATGGTGTTGATGCTGATCCCCTTTGTCGGCGGCATCGCACAGGTGCTGCTCAGTCCAGTGCTGATCGGCGGCATGCTGTATGGCGCAGCGACGCAGGGGCGTGGCGGGGCACTGGAGATAGCACATCTGTTCCGTGGTTTTCAGGACCAGGAGCGCATGGGGCCGTTGGTGATGCTGGGCCTGTTCAGCGTAGCCGGCTATGTCCTGATAGTGCTGGTGGTGGTGGCGCTGTTTGGTGGCAGCATGATGATGGGCATGATGATGGAGGGTGCGGGTACGAATCTGCCGCCAGAAGCCGCCGGTGGGCTGGTCGCCGGGGTGGGACTGGTGACCGTGCTGCTGGTTTTGCTGATCGGGACCGTGGTGGCCATGGCGCTGTTCTATGCGATCCCGCTGGTGATGCTGGCCGGACAGAATGCCTGGCCGGCGGTGCAGGCGAGTCTGCTGGGCTGCTGGATCAATATGCTGCCGCTGCTGGTGTTTGGCCTGATTTACATCGTGCTGGCGGCAGTGGCGATGCTGCCGCTCGGGCTGGGCTTTCTGATTCTGGGTCCGGTAACGGCGTGCGCGGCCTATATCAGCTACCGTGATGTGTTCGCGGATACTGCGGATACGGTGGTGGGCGTGCGTTTGGACAAGTGAGGCGCGGGCCTTCCCTGGCCAGCGCGTGCGGCGTTCCGGACCGGGGCGCCGCTAGAACTTGAACTCCTCAATCAGCAGTTGCAGTTGCAACAGCGCCTGCGCGCTGATAGTGCAAATGCGAAAGCCGGTATCGTAGAAGTCCGGGTTGACATCATGCGCGCACCACAGGGTTTCCGCTTCCAGATGAATGCGCTGACGCGGTGCGCTCTCGCGCGGTACGTCCAGCCACAAGCGAAAGGCGCGATTGGGCGGCAATGGCTGATCGCTGACCAGGCGCATGCCTTCCTTGTTGATATCAATGATGTGGCCGAGCAGGGCGTTATTTTCTTCGTCATAAACGCGCAGATACAGCACAAGGTACCAGCGCTTGAGCCTGCGGTTTTCGATACCGGAAGCGGAATTCATGGCAATCTCCTGAGGCTGCGGAAGAGCGGTGCGCGTGCGCTGACGCCGCCGGTCGTCCGAAGGGCTGATGGACCGGTTCAGGCTGCCACGGCCGGATTCAGGCTGTAGGTCACGGTCAGGCGGGCCTGATCGAGCACATGACCGGCGATGGCGGCGAGCACCTCGGGGCCGGTGAACACGCCATCCACCGGGCAGCGTTCGATATCGAGGGCATACAGGGTAAAAATGTAGTGATGGACGATGCTGTCGTTCCAGGGTGGGCAGGGACCGTCATAGCCGAAATAATTGCCGGCCATGGCCGGATCGCCGGCGAACCATTCCCGGTAATTATTCACCCCCTGACGAGTGCCGCGCGGCCCGTCCGGTCCCGGTTTACCGCCTGGGGTGACGCCAGCGGAAAACTCGCCAGCAGCAAGCTGCGCCGGCTCCAGTGGCAGATCGACCAGAATCCAGTGATAGAAATCGGTGCGCGGCAGACTGGCCGGCACGACGCGCCCTTCCTGATTGACATCATCGGCGCGGGTCGGTACGTCCGGATCGTGGCAGATCAGCACCAGGGAGCGCGTCCCCGCGGGACAGTCGCTCCACGCCAGGGGCGGGCTGATGTTGGCGCCAAGCACGACATGTTGCTGGATATCGGCGACCCCAAAGACATACTCGACGGGAATCGGGCGAGCCTCATGCAGGGCTGGGCTGGTGATCTTCATAAACATCTCCTTGGGTAGCAGGATCAGGGGTGGTCAGCGCCAGGGCACGGCTGGAGGCCGGCGCCATGCGGACCGGTCCGCTGCAGCATTCGTGGCATCTGCTTGACCTCCCCTGCGGGGTTCTCAAGAATGGCCAACCCGCGTATAACGCCGGTTACCTGGTTATTGACGGTTGGCGAATTCTTAATGATTAAAGCATAGCACCGCCGTGATGGAGTCCGATTGGGGGGGCGGTGCTGGCACATGCAAGCGATGTGCTGTGTATGATGGTTTCCGGTGGCGCCGGTCCCGGGTGGGACGCGGTGCCCGGAATGAGCTGATGAGCTGTAGTTCTGTAGTGCTGTTTCTCAATCCTCAGTGGACGGAGAGCCATCGGGCATGAATGAGCGGATTGTACAAAACGGGGCAGCAGCGGAGCCGTCTGCGGACGCGCCCCGGGCGGATTCGGATCGCGGCGATACCCGCTGGGCGTTGGACGAACCGGTACCACGGCCAGCGGAACGCAGTGGTGTGACGGAACGGACGCTGACCCCGCGCTCCGTGACCCAGACCGGTTCCCGACCAGCACGACCGATTAACCCGCCGCGTTCACCGTTCAAAACCACGCTGTACATGGTCGGCGTGCTGCTGATGCTGTTTAGCATCACCATGCTGCCGCCGATGGGGGTGGCCTGGTGGTACGATGGCCTGAATGTGGTCGTGCCCTTTGCCGAAGCCTTTGGCGCCATGCTCGGGCTGGGATTTCTATGCTGGCTGCCGGTGTACCGCTTCAAGGTTGATCTGCGCAATCGTGACGGTTTCATTGTCGTGGTGGCGTTCTGGTTTCTGCTGTCCCTGGTGGGTGCGCTGCCGTTCATGCTGTCGGATAACCCGCATATGCCGCTGGTCGATGCGGTGTTTGAAACCGCCTCGGGCTTGACTACGACCGGGGCCACGACTCTGTCTGAACTCGACAAAATGCCCCGGGCGATTGTTTATTACCGGGCGCAACTGAACTTCCTCGGTGGCATGGGCATCGTGGTGCTGGCGGTGGCGCTGCTGCCCATGCTCGGTATCGGTGGTATGCAGTTATACAAGGCGGAAACGCCAGGACCGATGAAGGATGAAAAGCTCACCCCGCGCATTACCGAGACTGCCAAGAATCTCTGGTATATCTATGTTGGATTAAATGTGGCCTGCACACTCGCCTTCTGGGCAGCGGGAATGGATTTCTTCGATGCGCTCTGCCACAGTTTTGCCACTCTGGCCTTGGGCGGTTTTTCCACACATGATGCCAGCATCGGTTATTTTAAAAGTCCAGCCATTGAAATGGTTGCCGGATTTTTCTCGCTTTTGGCGGCAGTGAATTTCGCCCTGTTTTTCCTGGCCTGGCGTTCCCGAAGCATCAAGGCCATCTTTCGTGACGCCGAGTTTCAGTTCTGCATGGCGGTATTTGGGGGCATCATTGCCGTTGCCTGCGGCTATTTGTATATCAGTGGCAAGTTTCCGCTGTGGGAAGCGATCTATCACGGCTTTTTCCAAACCGCCTCGGTGATCACCGATAATGGCCTGGCTACGACCGGCTATCCTGCCGACTGGCCAATCTTCGTACCGCTCTTGCTGTTGCTGGGCAGTTTCTTTGGCGGATGCGTGGGTTCGACCTGTGGCGGCATCAAGGCGATCCGCTTTCTGCTGCTGTACAAGCAGAGTGTGCGCGAGGCGCGGCTGCTGATTCGGCCCTCGGCACAGATTGCAGTCAAGCTCGGCAATCACGCTATTCCGGACCGGGTGATGCAGGCGGTGTGGGGTTTTTATTATCTGTACATTTTCAGCTATTGCGTGTTTTCGCTGGGACTGGCGGCGACGGGTGTTGATCTGGTGACCGCCTTTGGTTCAGTGGCCGGCTGCCTGAATAACATGGGTATCGGTTTGGGTGAGACGGCATCCAATTTTGCGCCGCTGAACGATGCCTCGACCTGGCTGCTGACGCTGTCGATGCT
>RXIX01000108.1 GCA_003989075.1 Candidatus Competibacteraceae bacterium
GTCGCGATCAGCCGGGCGCAGGCAAAGGCCGGATTGCCCCACAGATAAGCCCGCGGATCGCGGCCCAGCGGCATTTCCTCGAAGCTTAGATGTTCCAGCGCATCGGTTTTGGCTCCGTAGGGCAGGCGCAACAGAATCCGCGGCAGTGCCAGGCCCAGCCAAGGCGCCACCGCGCAATGGCGCAGAGCCTGCCAGTTGCGCGCGTTCACGTCGGATGGCGGTGTCCAGCGTCCAGGATCGGCCAGGTCCGCGACTGTGGTGCAGCCGGGCAGGGCGGGATCGGCAGCAGCCAGCAGGGGACCGCCAGCACGCGCCGCCACCGCGCCGAGCAGGGCGAGCAGGGCGATATCCTCGGGCGCGTTGCCAAAGGTGTAATCGGCGACCAGCAGCGACCACGGCTGACCATCGGCCAGGCGTGCGTCCCGGTCGATCAGGCGTGCGTACAGGCCGCTTGCCTCGGGCACACCACCTGCAGTACGCAGGTCGGCGAGCAATTCCTGCCAGCTCAGATCGAGCAGGGTGATGCGCACCGCATCGCTTTCCAGGCCGCTGACCAGACCGTGCACACCGCGCCAGGCGGCTTCCAGCGCCTGAAAGGCGGGCTGGTGCAGCAGTGCCCGCAACTGGTCACCGATTGCCGCATCCACCGCATCCACCCAGGCACTCTGGCGCGGATCGCTGTGCACGATGTGCGGCTCGACCAGCGTACGGAGCAGGCCATCCAGCATCGTTGCTGACTCGGTTTCGCGGGGCATGGCACGGACTTCGGTGGCAGCCGGTGGCCGGCCGAGCAGACGGTTGAGCAGCTCGGCATCCGCCTCGTGGCGGGCGGGCGGGTGGGTCGTAACCACATCCGCCACCGGCGCTGGACTCAGTTCAGCGACCGCCTGGGCGAAGCTGGCCGGATTGAGCAGGCGGGCCCGGCTGCGGCGCAGTGCCTGGAACAGGTCCAGGCGCTGGTAAAGCGCATCCGGGTGAAAGTCGTCGAGCTGATGAAAACTGACCGTGACGCTGCCACCGGCGACCGGCAGGCGCAGTTGCGGCGCCAGGCGGGCCATGACCGCGTCGAGGGTGTCCACGTCGACATCCAGCAGTGGCCGGTTGTCCAGATCAAGCCGGTTTGCCGCCGGTTCGCGCTGGCTGCGACCGCTGAAATCAGCCATGACCAGGATGCGTAGCGGCGCATCAGCGGCGACTGGTTGCGCTGGTGGAGCGGACCGGGGCAGGTTCACAGTGAATTCCATCCGGGCGGGCATGAAGGGCAATCTCCGGGCGTGCCGATGATGCAGCAAGTCTAGACTGCTTTGACCGTTTTTGCCGGCAACGATCCCGCCGCGATCGACCGGACTGGCGTGGCGCGTCGATTTGGTCGGTCGGGGTCAGGCTGGACCGGTCGTTCTGGCGTTTGCTGCTACACTTCAGCGATAACTGTCAGCCCGGAACGGCTTTTGCAGAATATGCAGAAACGGCATGGGAATCGGAGAGCGGATGCATGGCTACGACGCAAAAACACCGGATCATCGCTGTCAACTGCGCACTGGGTGCTGACGTGCTGCTGTTTGGGCGGATGACGGCAAACGAGCGCATCGGCCGCCTGTTCGAATACGAACTGGAGCTGTTCAGCGAGAAGACTACGATCAAGCTGGCGGATATTCTTGGCACCAACATGACGGTGCGCATGCAACTGCCCCATCAGCAGGGTGTGCGCTATTTCAACGGCATGGTCACCCGCTTCAGCTACGCCGGAACCCGTGGCCTGCGCTACGGCGCCTATCGGGCCACGCTCAGCCCCTGGCTATGGTTTCTGACCCGCACCGCAGATTGCCGCATCTTTCAGAACCAGAAAGTGCCGGACATCATCAAACAGGTGTTCCAGGAACAGGGCTTCACTGATTTCAAGGATGCGCTCAGCGGCAGCTACCGGCAGTGGGACTACTGCGTGCAGTACCGGGAAACCGACTTCAACTTCATCAGCCGGCTGATGGAGCAGGAAGGCATCTACTACTATTTCAAGCACGAAAACGGCAGGCATCTGCTGGTGCTGGCCGACGGCTACAGCTCGCATGAGAAATTCCCGCGCTACGAGACGGTGCCCTATTTTCCGCCTGACAGCCACGATCATCGCGAACGCGACCACCTGCACGAATGGCGCGTCGATCAGCAGGTGCAGCCCGGCGCCTTCGCCCTGAACGATTATGACTTCACCGCACCGCGCAAGAGCCTGCGTTCGGTGCTGCAAAAGCCCAAGTCGCACCCCCTGGCCGGTTTTGAAATCTATGACTATCCCGGCGCGTATGTCGATCCCGGCGACGGGAGCAACTATTCCAGGATTCGCCTGGAAGAACTGCTTGCGCAGCACGAGATGGCCGAGGGTGTGGGCAATGCCGCCGGACTGGCCGCCGGCTATCTGTTCAGCCTGAGCAACTGTCCGCGTGATGACCAGAATCGCGAATACCTGATCGTGTCCGCCGCGCACCACCTGGAGTCCGACGAGTACGAGTCGTTCGCGGGTGCGGCGATTTCCGGCAAGCCCTATCTGGGCCAGATCAGCGCCATTGAGGCCAAGCAACCCTATCGAGCGCCGCGCCTGACGCCCAAGCCGCTGGTGCAGGGACCGCAGACCGCAGTGGTGGTCGGGCCCAAAGGCGAGGAGATTTATACCGATCAATACGGCCGGGTGAAGTGCCAGTTCCACTGGGATCGCTACGGCCAGGCCGACGAGAACAGTTCCTGCTGGATCCGGGTTTCGCAGCTCTGGGCGGGCAAGCAGTGGGGCGCGATGAACATTCCGCGCATCGGTCAGGAAGTGATTGTCGATTTTCTTGAAGGTGATCCTGACCAGCCGATCATCACCGGGCGGGTCTACAACGGCATCAACATGCCGCCCTATGGCCTGCCGGCCAAGGCCACCACCTCGACGCTGAAGAGCAATTCCAGCAAGGGCGGTGCCGGTTTCAACGAGATTCGCCTCGACGACACCAAGGGCCAGGAACAGCTGTTTGTCCACGCCGAGCGCAACCAGGATACAAGGGTCAAGCTCGATGCCTTCGAGTGGATCGGCAACGAGCGGCACCTGATCGTCAAGGTCGACCAGTTCGAACAGGTTGAGAGCAACCAGCATCTGCAGGTCAACAGCGACCAGAAAGCCAAGGTTGGCGGCAATGCCTCGCTGAAAATCGGCGGCGACCAGAAGGAGGAAATCGGCGGTGATCAGCATTTGAAAATCGGCAGCCGGCAGAACATCAAGGCCGGCGGTACGATCTCGATCAATGCCGGCATGGATTTGCAGCAGAAGGTGGGCATGAAACACGCCGTCGATGCCGGCATGGAGATTCACCTCAAGGGCGGCATGAACGTGGTCATCGAGGCGGGCGCATCGCTGACGATCAAGGTCGGGGGCAATTACATCAACATCAATCCCGGTGGCGTGTTTATTCAGGGCACGCTGGTGATGATCAATAGCGGCGGCGCGGCCGGATCCGGTGCCGGGTGCTCACCCGCTGCGCCGAGCCCGCCGGACGCGCCTACTGCGCCGAAGGAAGCCGCCAACGCCGAATCCGGTCAGGTCAGCGATGCCCAGGCCGGCCCCAAGGCCCAGCAGAAAAGTCAGCGCCTCGATTCGAGTACGGTGGATAATGTGGAATTGCTCGACGACGGCCTGCCCAAGGGTGCCGGCGCTACAGCGCCGGCTACGACGGCCCAGCCTGCACCGCCGGCCCAGCAGCAGGCTGCGCAGGCCCAGGCGGCGCAAAATGCCAGTGACAGCGGCAAGCCGTTCTATCAGCCGCCGCCGGATCGGAATCAACCCAAGGCGCCCCCGTCAACGGCGAAAAGCACGCAACCCAAGTAATTCTGCGGGTCACAAGGCACGTGTATGGCGACTTCCAATGCACTGGATTTTTTGAACCGGCACCTGTTCGCTGATCCCGGCGCGCGGGTTTACGCGGTGCTGGATGGCGCTGCCATTCCCGGCTGGCCGCAGCCGCTGCACGATTTTGCGATTGATGCGGTGTGCCTGTATCGCGGCACGCTGATTCCCGAACTGGCGGCGGTTGCGCCGTATCAGGTCGCGCTGGAGCGCGGATCACCGTTCACCGACTGGCTGTTGCGCGAAGGCTGGGGGCGGCACTGGGGTATTTTCGTGGTGACGCGCAGCGACTGGCGGATGCTGCGCGAACATCTGTGTGCCCTGACCATGGTTTACGATCCCGATTATCAGCCGCTGTACTTCCGCTACTACGATCCGCGGGTGCTGCGCGTTTATCTACCGACCTGCGCTACCGATGAGTTGCAGACGCTGTTCGGCCCGGCAACGCGGCTGCTGTGCGAAGATGAAGAGGGCGCTCTGCTCGGTTTCTGGGTGTCCGATGGTCAACTGGGCAGCGCGCGCCTCGCGCCTGAGCAGGCGTAGTGCCGCAAAGGAGTTCGAATCATGCTGGTGATGCGCGCCTCGCAGATGCAGGCGTTCGAGAAAATCGCGGTGCAGCGCTTCGAGGAAGGGCTGCTGGAGCATGTGCGCACTTTTTTCCCCGAACACGCAGCGGCGCTGGGTGAGACCGCGCTGCGCCGGGTGTTGCGCTATGGCCTGCAGCGCGCCGAAAGTCGTGGTCTGCGCGGTGAGCGTGGCGTGTATCTCTATGTGGCGCTGATGTTTCTGCTTGGCAGCGGCTTCGAGGATGATCCGCAGCTGCGCGCGCTGCCTGTGCTGCAGACGGTATCTGCACCGGCGGAACCGCCGGCACAGGCGGCAGCGGAAACCGGCAGTGGCCCTGTGCCCGACGTGGCCGAGTCCGGGCCGGAGACGCCCGATCAGCGCATCGAGACCATTTACCAACAGGCCTCGGTCCTTCTGGACCGGATCGCCGGCCCGGAGCAGACGCCGCTACCGCTGATGCTGAATGTCTGGCGCCAGCCGCAGGTGTACGAGGGCCTGAGCGGGCCGAGCATTGGCCATCGCCTGCTGCTGCTGCTGCAAATGCTGGCCCCGGAGAAATACCGGGCACTGGGCGAGGAGGCGCTGCGCGGGCTGGTGCGGCTGGGCTATGAGAATGCCCGGCTGCAGGGTTTAAGCACTGAGCCGGGCCTGATGCATTATGTGGCGCTGATGTTCATGCTGGGCAGCGGTTTTGACCGTGATCCGCTGTATCCCTGGGCTGCGGCGGTGCTGGGTGATCCGGCCGTGCAGGATGCAGCGCAAAAGGGCGCGGCCCTGCGGGAAGCGGCGCTGACTTTTCTCGGGCGCTGCCTGCCGGTGCAGCCGCGCCGTGCCGCGCAGAGCGCAGCCGCCCTGGCCAGGTCCGATCAATCCTACCGACAGATCATCACGGTTGCGCCCGGTTCAGCCCGCCTGCCACAGGCTCCCCGGTAGAGCCTGTAAAGCGGGACATCCGATCCGGCCTTAAACCAAGACTTCCAGACAGGGTGGATGACTGAGAAAGGCGCTCGGGCTGGCGGTGAGGCCGTAAGCGCCGGACTGGAATACCACGATCAGATCACCCACATCGGCCTTGGCCAGTTCCATGCGCTCGGCGAGCAGGTCCAGCGGTGTGCACAGTGGCCCGACTACGGTGACGGTTTCGCGTTCCATGCCGTTGACCCGGTTGCCCACCACCACCGGATAGTTCTTGCGGATCACCTGACCGAAATTGCCCGAGGCAGCCAGATGATGATGCAGGCCGCCATTGGTGATCAGGAAGGTCTGCCCGCGAGAGACCTTGCGATCGACGACCTCGGCGACATAAATGCCGGCTTCACCGACCAGATAGCGCCCCAGTTCCAGCACTACACGCACACCCGGCAGCCGCTCGTGCACCAGCGGTAGCCAGCGGTCCAGATTGGCGGCGATCGGTGCCAGATCCAGCGGCGTATCACCAGGAAAGTAGGGAATGCCAAAGCCGCCGCCGATATTGAGCAGGTGCAGCGGTCCTGGCGCAGCGCTGGCCAGGCGCAGCGCCAGTTCAAAAATGCGGTCGTGCGCTTCGACGATCGCCTCGGCGCGCAGATTCTGCGCCCCGGTGAAGATGTGAAAGCCCTGGAAATCCAGCCCCAGTTCACCAATGCGCCGCAGCAGCGCCGGCACCTGTTCGGCATCGACGCCAAACGGTTTCGGACCGCCGGCCATCTTCATCCCCGAGGCTTTCAGCTCGAAATCCGGATTGACCCGCACCGCGACCCGTGGTCGGCGACCCTGCTCGCGGCCGAGCCGGGCGAGGCTTTCCAGTTCACCCGCTGATTCCAGATTGACAGTGATGCCGGCGGCCAGCGCGGCAGCCAGTTCCGGCGGACGCTTACCGGGACCGGCAAAGCTGATTTCGGCCGGGTTCATGCCGCTGTCCAGCGCGACTTTCAGTTCACCGAGCGAGGCAACGTCGAGACCGTCCACCCGGCCGGCCAGATGCTGGACCACCGCCGGCATCGGATTGGCCTTGACCGCATAGTGCAGTTCGATGCCTGCGGGCAGCGTGGTGCGCAGCCGTGCGACCCGCTCATCGAGCAGGCGCCGTTCATAGGCGTAGAACGGGGTTTGTCCGACCCGTGCCGCCAGTTGTGGCAGAGGCATGCCGCCGACCTGCAGACAGTCATCGACGACTGCAAACTGGTCCATCGGCGCATGCTGGGGCCTGGTGCTGCTCATGGCGCGGTATCCTGAAACAGCGTGGCCAGTTCTGCGGCCAGGCTCTTGCGGTCGATCTTGCCGTTGGGGTTGCGCGGCAGATCAGCGCTGCGGGTTGCGATGTGCAGCGGCACCATGAAATTGGGCAACTGGCGCTTGCAGTGGGTGAGCAGAGCGGCGCTGTCAAAGGTCTCCTGCAGAGGCTTGACCACGGCGACCACCGCCTGACCGAGTGCTGGATGGGCAATGCCCAGCGCGGCGGCTTCCGCGACCTGAGCGCTGTTGTACAGCACCTCCTCGATTTCGGTCGGGCTGACCCGGTAGCCGGAGGTCTTGATCATGTCGTCCTTGCGGCCGATGAAGTAGAGAAAGCCGTCCTCGTCGAGGCGCACCGTGTCTCCCGACCACACCGCCAGTTCAGTCAGCGGCAGGGCCGGATCCTGGCCGGGCACCGGGCGGAACCGCTCGGCAGTCTTGGCCGGGTCGTTCCAGTAGCCCAGCGCCACCAGTGCGCCGCGATGCACCAGTTCACCGGGCTCACCGGATGCGCAGGGCGTGCCATCTTCGCGCACCACCAGGATTTCAGCGTTGGGAATCGCCTTGCCGATCGAATCCGGACGGCGGTCGATTTCCGCCGGTGGCAGATAGGTGGAGCGGAACGCCTCGGTCAGACCGTACATCAGGAATGGCGTGGTCCGGGGCAGGGCGCGGCGCAGGGCGTCGAGCGTGGCGCGCGGCATGGCGCCGCCGGAATTGGTGATGTAGCGCAGGCTGTCCACCGCCGCTGCAGGCCATTCCAGTTGCGCCAGTTGCACCCACATCGGCGGCACTGCTGCCAGCCCGGTGATGCCTTCGCGGGTCACCAGGGTGACCACGTCACGCGGCAGCAGATAATCCATCAGCACGACGCTGGCCCCGGCGACGAAGGCGGTGGTGAGCTGGCTCAGGCCATAATCGAAGCTGAACGGCAGTACGGCGAGCAGGCGATCGCTGGCGCGGTTGTCGAGATATTCGGCGACGCTGTACGCGCCGGCGAGCATGTTGCGATGGGAGAGCACCACGCCCTTGGGCTTGCCGGTGCTGCCGGAGGTGTACAGGATGGCAGCCATGTCGATGTCGATTGCCGGGCTGCTGACACAGGCGGATGGGTTGGCGGCGAGCAGTTCACTCCAGCCGAGAAAGCGCAGGTGATGCCAGTGCCGCGCTGCACCGTCGTCATCGACCAGCACCACGCTGTGCAGGTCGGGACAGTGGGTCAGCACCGGCTCCAGCAGTTCGGCGCGGTCGCGGCTGGTGATCAGGACGCGCACGTTGCAATCGCGCAGGATGTAGCCGACCTGTTCGGGCTTGAGCAGCGGATTGACCGGCACGAACACGCCCCCGGCGCGCGCCGCGCCAAACAGTGCCGCGACGGTTTCCATACGCTTGGGCAGGTACACGGCGACCCGTTCGGCGCGGGCCAGATCCAGGCTCCGCAGGCCATTGGCCACCGCCTGGACCTGTGTGGCCAGTGCAGCATAGTTCAGGGTGGCTTGCCGGTGGCGGATCGCCGGTGCGTCGGGTTGACGGTCGGCCTGGGCGAAGAGGAGATCATGGAGCAGTCTGACCATGCGCGGTTCCGGGAGTAGGGCAGGGGAGGATGGCAAACGCTTAACGTTAAGGTGCCCAGTATGATTGGGCAACTGATCGCGCGAAACATGTATGCAAAGCGTAGCGGGTACAGGAGATAAAATGTGGCGTCATGATCCACTGCTTGAGTTTGCGCCATGACTGCAGCGCGTCTCGTTGCCAATGCGGTTTGTTCGTCCTGCACATGTGCGCATTACCGCAGCCCCGCTGCGCGCATCAGTTCGGGCGTTCCCTGCCCTGGGACTCAGCGCATCACTCTGGTCCACTGCAAATTTTAGCATTGAATAGCGCAACGAAAACGTTTAGTACCGCCCGTGGGCGCGGTCCGGTCGGCGCGTGCATCCGCTGACGGGCTGGCGCGCGACAAGGGCCGATACGGCTTCTCAATCAGGTGGGGGCATCCATCCTCCATCCCTGGAGTCCTTCAATGCCGGGGAATGCAATGCCGGAGCTGGTGCTATATACGACAGTGGGCTGCCATCTATGCGAGCAGGCGCTGCGCCGGGTGGCCGAGGCGGGTGGGCGCTGTGTGACGGTGGAGATTGCCGATGATGAGACACTGCTGGCGCGCTACGGTGTGCGCATTCCGGTGCTGCTGCGGCCCGATTGCGGTGTTGAACTGGACTGGCCGTTTGATGCGGCGGCGGTCAGGCGATTACGGGCTTTGCCGGGTGGCAGCGGCTGACCAGATTGTGCATTGCACAGCGGTGATGTGGGGTAGATAATCAAACAGACGTTTGAAAAGGCCTGTTGTTTGAATAAGGCCGATGTGCATGGAAGAAGATACACGGCAACGCCTGCTGGACGCTGCAGAAGCGCTGTTCGCTGAGCATGGGCTGATCAGCACATCGTTGCGAGCGATTACCACCCAGGCCGGGGCTAACCTGGCTGCGGTCCACTATCACTTTGGTTCCAAGGATGCGCTGATCCGGGCGGTACTGATGCGCCGGCTGGATCCGCTGAATGCGGAGCGGTGTCGGCGCCTGGAGGCGCTGGATGTGTCCGGTGAAGCGGTGAGCGTGGAACGGGCACTGGCTGCTTTCATCAGCCCGGCGCTGGATCTGCGCGGAGCAGGTGCGGCGGGCGAGCGTTTCACCTGCCTGCTAGGCCGGGTGCAACTGGAAGGTGATGAAGGA
>RXIX01000109.1 GCA_003989075.1 Candidatus Competibacteraceae bacterium
AACAGGCTGAACCGGCGTTCGCGGTCGTGCCCAGCGCATGGCCCGGACGCCCAACCCGGAACCGGCGCGCATAATCCGAGCTGCCCTGCCCTTCCGGCAACCCCCAGTGCGGTTTACCCCTTCCATCCCCTAGCGCCAGTCCGCTGGACCGGCCCCATAGCCGCGCAGGATGCCCGCGCCGCCAGCGGACGCACCTGCCCACCCACGAACCGGCGGCGCCAACCCACCGCCCTTCGCCCAAGCTGACCCAACAGGAGGTCGCGCATGAAGACCATCTTCGTCGGCAATCTGCCGCCAGACGCCACGGAACAAGAAATCACCCTGCTATTTTCGGCCCATGGCCGCGTGCGCTCGCTGCGCCTGGTCCGCGACGTGTTCGCCGGTACCTGTCGCGGCTTCGGTTTTGTGGAAATGGAAGGTCATGAGGCGCGCGCCGCGATTGGTGCCCTCAACGGCCTGGAACTGCGCGGCCGGCAGATCAAGGTGAACGAGGAGCGACCAGCGAAACAGCGCGCGGGCGGTGGCCGCCACCGCTGATTCGCTTGCTGTACCCGCGTGGGCCTTGCCGATCCTCACGATCATCAGCCCGGCCCACGCCATCATGGCGGATTCATACCAGCAGTACCGCAGGCGGCGCGCTAGAATGGCCAGCACAGGGATGCCGACTCACCCTGGAGGTCCGCCATGCCCGCCCTTGATCTGTCCGGCTTTGCCACCACCTTCCTGGCCACCACCGCAGCGCTGTTCGTTTTTGCCGTCGGCGTCGGCGTGCTCCTGGTCATCATTCTTTACATCATCGACATCACCCAGACCCAGCACGCCATCCGCCGCAATTTTCCGGTGATCGGGCGGCTGCGCTACATGCTGGAACATGTCGGCGTATTCCTGCGCCAGTACTTCTACGCCATGGATCGCGAGGAAATGCCCTTCAACCGGGCCCAGCGCAGCTGGGTCTACCGGGCGGCCAAGAACCTCGACACCACCCAGCCGTTCGGCTCCACCCGCGATCTGCGTCCGCCCGGCACTCTGCTGTTCGCCAACGCTACTTTTCCAGCGCTCGACAGTGAAGCGGTCAGTGCCGCGCCGCTGATCATCGGCCCGGACTGCGCCCAGCCCTACGCGGCACCGAGCTTCTTCAACCTCTCGGCGATGAGCTACGGTGCCATTTCCCGGCCCGCCGTGCTGGCCCTTTCACACGGGGCGCACCTGGCCGGCTGCTGGATGAACACCGGTGAGGGTGGCCTGTCGCCCTATCATCTGGAGGGCGGCGCCGACCTGATCTTTCAAATCGGCACCGCCAAGTACGGGGTGTGCGATGCGCAGGGTGCACTGGACGAAACCCGGCTGCGTGCGGTGGCCGCGCATCCCCAGGTGCGGATGTTCGAAATCAAGCTCAGCCAGGGCGCCAAGCCCGGCAAGGGCGGCATTCTGCCGGCCGCCAAGGTCACGGCGGAGATCGCGGCGATTCGCGGGATCCCGGCCGGCCAGGACTCGCGCAGCCCCAACCGCCATCCCGAGATCGCCAGCAGCGCCGAACTGCTGGACTTCGTCGCCCGGGTGCGCACTATCACCGGCAAGCCCACCGGCTTCAAGCTGGTGATCGGCGATCCCGATTGGCTCGCTACCCTGTGCCAGGAGATCCAGCACCGTGGACCGGCCAGCGCGCCCGACTTCATCACCGTGGACAGCGCCGATGGCGGCACCGGCGCAGCGCCGATGAGTCTGCTTGACTATGTCGGCCTGCCGATCCAGGAAAGCCTGCCGCGCCTGGTGGATACGCTGCAGGCGCATGGCCTGCGCGAGCGCATCCGGGTGATCGCCTCGGGCAAGCTGATCAATCCGAGCGACGTGGCCTGGGCGCTGTGCGTAGGGGCCGATTTCGTCAACTCGGCGCGCGGTTTCCTGTTCGCGCTCGGCTGCATCCAGTCGATGCAGTGCGACAAAAACACCTGTCCGGCCGGCATCACCACCCACAATCCACGCCTGCAGCGCGGCCTGGATCCGCACGACAAGGCCGAGCGGGTGCGCCATTACGTGGAGAATATGCGCCACGAAGTGGAAATCATCGC
Source organism: Candidatus Competibacteraceae bacterium (assembly GCA_003989075.1). GTDB lineage: Bacteria > Pseudomonadota > Gammaproteobacteria > Competibacterales > Competibacteraceae > RXIX01. The sequence continues at coordinate 2,070 of RXIX01000109.1, forward strand.
CCATGCCTGCGGCGTGCCCGATCCCCGCCACCTGCAGCGTGCGCACTGCCGGATCGTGATTGGACCGGGGCGCTCGCTGCCGCTGGATGAACTGTACCGGCGGACGCCAGCACCACAGCGCGACGCTGCCTGAACCGGTCGCAGCCACAACCCCCGCTCATCGCCCTGGTGAATACCATGCACCACCTCAATCACGGCCATCTGCCCCGCCGGCTCGATCCCGCCGAGGCCTTTTTCTGGTTCCTCGACCACGTCTCGCCGATGAATTTCGCGGTGATCGCCGAAGGCCACGGTCCGCTTGACGATGCGGCAGTACAGGCCGCCCTGACGCGCGCCCAGCAGGAACACCCGCTGCTGCGGGCAGCGATCAGCACCGATGCCGAACAGCATCTGATCTGGGTGCCCGCACCCGAAGCAGCCCTGGATTACACGATCAGCGCCGCGGGAAACGCCTGGCAGGCAGCGCTGGCCCACATGCTGGTACAACCGTTTCCGCTGCACAGCGCGCCGCTGGTGCGAGCCTTGCGCTTCAATCTGGATGATGGCAGCTGGGTGGTGGCGCTGGTATTCCATCACAGCGCTGGCGATGGGCGCTCCGGCTGCCGGCTGCTGGCGGACATCCTGGCCAGCGCCGCCCAGCCCGAGCAGCCGCCACAGCCGCATCCCGGCTATCCACCCCTGCATGCCCTGTATCCAGAGCATTATCAGCAGACCGCAGCCCTGCATGCCTTCAAAACCCAGCGCAAGGAGGAACTGCAGCGCTACGGCCGCTTCGATGAATTGCCCAGCTTCAGCCGCCAGGCGCCGGAACTGCAGCCGCGCATCCAGACCCTGCGCCTGAACGCGGCCCAGGTACAGCGCCTCAGCGAACGCTGCCGCGCCGCCGGCGCGACCCTGCACGGTGCAATCAGCGCCGCCCAGTTGCAGGCCGTGCACCGCGCCTTTGGCGCGGCCGAACCGCGCACCCTGGGCCTGACCACGCCCGCCGATCTGCGGCCGCATTTGCGCGAGCCGCTGGACGATGCCTCACCTCTGATGTGCGCCACCCTGGTGACCAGCGTTTACCGGTTGGAGGCCGAGGGTGATTTCTGGGCGCTGGCCCGGGCGATTTCCGGCGATTTGAAGCGCCAGATACAGCGTGGCGACGGGCATCTGTTCTATGGCCTGTTTCCGCCACCGGCCGATTTTCCGGCCACCGCCGAGGGCATCGCCGCATTCAGTGCGATGATGGCGATGGCGCCGCAGGTGTCGATGGTCAGCAATGTCGGCCGGCTCGCCCCGCTGCCGGCGGCCACGCCCTTCACGGTCGAGGCGTTGTCCTTCGCCCTGTGCCCGATGTTCAGTCACCTGCTGTTCAACGCGGTCAGCACCTTCGCCGGGCGCATGACCCTGAACGTCAATTTCGATGCTGCCCGGCTGCCGACCGATCAGGCGCTGCCGCTGATCGCCGATCTGGATGCCATCCTGCAGCGCGCCGCCGCGTGAACCGTTTCAGGCGCTGCCGGTCAGCCGCTGCAGCGCTTCACGGTACTTGGCAACGGTGCGCGCGACAATCTCCGCCGGCAATTCCGGACCCGGCGCCTGCTTGTTCCAGTCCAGGGTTTCCAGATAGTCGCGCACGAACTGCTTGTCAAAGCTGGGCGGATTGACACCCGGCTGGTACTCATCCACCGGCCAGAAGCGCGAGGAATCCGGTGTCAGCACCTCATCCATCAGCACCAGCCGGTCCTGCTCATCCAGACCAAACTCGAATTTCGTATCCGCGATGATGATGCCCCGTTCCAGGGCATATTCGGCGGCCTCGCGGTACAGGCGCAGGCTGACTTCGCGCACCTGCTCGGCCCGTTGTGGGCCGATGTGGGCCGCGATTTGGGCAAAGCTGACATTCTCATCGTGACTGCCCAGCGCCGCCTTGGTCGAGGGGGTAAAAATCGGCTCCGGCAGGCGCTCGGCCAGACGCAATCCCGCCGGCAGCGCAATACCGCACACCGCGCCGCTGCTCTGATAATCCTTCCAGCCTGAACCAATCAGATAGCCGCGCACGATGGCCTCGACTGGCAGGCCGCGCAGGCGCCGCGCCACCACGGCACGATCCGCGACCCGCGCACGCTCCAGCGGATCGGGCAGCGCCTGCTCCAGGGTTTTCCCGGCCAGATCCAGATGGTTGGGAATAATGGCGCGGGTGCGCTCGAACCAGAAGCGCGATACTGCGGTGAGCACCGCGCCCTTGCCGGGGATCGCCGTCGGCAAAATGACGTCAAAGGCAGAGAGCCGGTCGCTGGCCACCATCAGCATATGGTGCTCGTCGATCGTGTACAGATCACGCACCTTGCCGCGATACAGCAGCGGCAGACTGTGCACATCGGACGGGGTAATGGAAGCAGTAGACATGAGCAGACGACTCCTGACGGCAAGGGAACGGATCGGCGCCGCGCATTGTACCGGCCCGGCCCGCTGCGGAAAATGCGCACAATGGCCGTGATGTTTCGCAATGCTCCCGGATCGGACGGATCGCTACCCTGTGCGGTTTCGCACCGCATGCCGCCCACTCACATCAACCGGATTTCGCCATGAATCTGCATGACACGCTGCTGCCTGCCGACTTGCTGCTGTTCGCCAACTTCATCTGGCTGCTGATCGGCCTGCAGGCCCTGCGGATGGCGCCCTGGCGGGTGTTCCTGACCAGCGCCAGGCTGCAACATCTGTTTCTCGGCGCCTCGCTGAGCCTGTTCATGCTGTGGCTGCTCGGCGTCGGCGTGCGCCCGGGACTGGGTTTTCATTTCCTGGGCGTGACGGTGTTCACGCTGATGTTTGGCTGGTCGCTGGGCGTGATCGGTGTCAGCCTGATCATGGTCGGCATCACGATGACCACCGGTCACTGGTCGGCCCTGGCGATGAACACGCTGCTGCTCGGCATCCTGCCGGTGTCGGTCAGCTATGGCATCTATGCACTGGTCTACCGCTATCTTCCGCACCACCTGTTCATTTATATTTTCCTGTGCGCCTTCTTCAACGCCATGCTGGCCGCAGGCGCCGCTATTCTGATGCTGGTCATGCTGCTGGTGATAACGGAAACCTACAGCTTTACCCGCATCAGCAACGAATATCTGCCCTTTCTGCCGCTGTACCTGTTCCCGGAAGGCCTGCTCAATGGCATGACCACCATGGCACTGATCGGCCTGCGCCCGGACTGGCTGAAAACCTACCACGACGATATCTATCTGAAATCCTGAATCACACCCGCGAGGTTCCGTATTCACTGTGTTAGGAAAACTGTTTGGCGGTGCTTTCGGTTTTATAGTTGGCGGACCCCTCGGCGCACTGATCGGTGCGGCTGCCGGCCATAATCTGGACCAGGGCGCCTGGAATCCGACTACGACCGGCAAGGCTACCGGCCCGGCGGATGCAGGGCGCGTCATATTTCTGGCCACGACCTTTCAGTTGCTCGGCTGCATCGCCAAGGCCGATGGCCGGGTGTCGGAACCGGAAATCGCCATTGCCCGCGCCGCCATGGATCAGTTGCGGCTGAATAGCGCCCAGCGCCAGGCCGCTATCGATTGCTTCACCGAAGGCAAGCAGGCTGCCTTTGCCCTCGACGCGGCGCTGGACCGTTTCCAGCAAAGCTGTGGCGGCCAGTCGGCGCTGCTGCAGCAACTGCTGGAACTGCTGCTGCTCATCGCCTACGCCGATGGCACGCTGCATCCGCAGGCCCATACCCGACTGTTGCAGATCAGCAGTCGGCTTGGCTTGGCCCGCCTGCAGTTTGAGGCGCTACACACCCTGTTTCGCGCCCGGCATGGCGCCTGGCGCAGCCGCGATTCCGGGGCGGGCAAACGTGATGGCGACCCGCGACGGCCGAGCACGGCAGTCAACACGCTCAGCCAGGCCTACCAGATCCTCGGCTTGCAACGCGATGCCAGCGTTGATCAGATCAAGCTCGCCTATCGGCGCCTGATTCGACAGCATCACCCCGACAAGCTCGCCGCGCAGAACCTGCCGGCGGCGGAACTGGCCCGCGCCACCGATAAGACCCGCGAAATCACCGCTGCCTACGAGCGCATCCGCGAAGAGCGCGGGTTTTGAATCTGTGTTGCATGTGCCACTGCGCGAACTGCCCGAGGTGCTGGGTCGCCTGACCTGTTTCCCGTGCCTACCCTGATTCCCGTGGATCAAATCAGGGTGACCACGGGGGGTCACCCCTACGGTGTGGATCGGTAGGGGCAGGCCCCTGTGCCTGCCCTGATTCCCGTGGATTAAATCAGGGTGACCACGGGGGGTCACCCCTACGGTGTGCCGGGTCTGCTGCTGCGGGAACTGTGGATTACGGCAGATCAGCGCCCGGAACGGCACGGGGAACAGTGGTTGAATGCGGTCGTGGCTGGCGGCCAGAAATAAAAGCCAGAAAATCTCACTCTTCTTCTACGCTCCAATGTAAGCCTTATCCCGCCGCGCCACTTGCACAACCAGAACCACAAGCCGGGCATCCTGCAACTGACACACAAGCCGGTAATCTCCCAGACGGTAGCGCCACAAGCCGGCATAGCGCCCGGTTAAAGCCTTGCCCCATTGGCGTGGGTTGTCTGCGCCTTGCAGCCGTTCCCGTAGGAATCGCCGTATCCGGTTGCGTGTTGCGGTATCCAGCTTGTCCAGCGCATCCGCTGCGCTTTTCGTCAGCTCAACGATCCAGGGCATCGCAGCGCTGTTCCCATTCGTCGAGAGTCACCGTGTGTTCTTCACCGCGCGCTATCCGGTCCAGGGCCGCTTCCGCTTCCGCTATCAGGTCCGCATCATCGTCTTGGGGCGGGATCGGGGGGCGATAGCCGTTCCGGTTTTGTTCGATGAATGCGTCAAGATCGGCCTTTGGTATTCGCCAATCGGTACCGATCCGAAACCCGCCCAGGGTTCCATTGCGCAACCGCTGGCGCACCGCTGCCGGTGTCGCGCGCAGCATCGCCGCCACTTCCGCCACTGTGAACACGTTGTGCATGGCCTGCTCCTCTGCTGTTGTTGGTGCCGTTCACTATACGGCTCTAACGAAATCAACGTAAACAAAGGAAACACACACAACGAAAATTCAAGGTATTCCGCTTCCGATTTCAGGCCGCGCATCTTGAGGTAGTTGAGCTTGCCGCCTGCGCCGCCGATGACGTGAAAGACGCCGGAGCCGTGCTGCGTCTCCTGCACCATCACCGGAATGCCCTTGGCGTCTTTATTCCCGCCAGGGTGCACGGTGATCCAGCGTGCACCGGCGGGCGTGGTGGGCATCCGCTTGAGGAGGGGTTCTTCTTGTGGCGCAAATTCGATCAGCGCTTTGAATAAATCCCAGGCGCAAATCACGACGCCTTGCTGACTTTCGGCGTCAAAGGCGGTAAGATATTCAAACGAAACCGCCTTGTTCAGGCCATCCTCCCTCCCAGGGCTTGCGGTTTCACCTGTTAAGGCAGAACGGCGGGGATGGTCGGTTTTTCCTTCTAAAGTGGTTCCAGCAGTCAGAATAGCCCCTGCTTTAACCGCCCTAGCGATTTGTCGTAATCGTTTTGGGCCGGCGCTAATCATGATTTCCAGACTATCCTTGGCAATTGTGACGCAACAAAACCCGTCAATTTCATTGTCTGGTCGATAAAACGCCCTAAAAAACTTCAACAACGCAGGACGTTCGGGAGATTGTCCAGCAGCCTTCCGTTCGGCTTGTTTTGCCGGAGGTTCCTGTTCAAACACCATATAAGTCGGCGCTTCCAGCGTGGGCTTAATCAAACCGAAATAACGCTCTCGTGCTTTCGCTGATAGTTTGTCCCGCTGATTCTCACCCAGCTTGATATCACCTATCGGCGTATGCGCTTGGCCGTTCGGAAACTCGGCGTTCCATGCTTCCGGGGAAAAATCGACGTGTCGCCAAGGGGCAGCGTGAGCGCGTAGCGATTCTTCAATCAGGTGATGGTGCGGGTCGGGCGCGCTACCGCCGCGCTGCTCATGCCGGCCACGGTGATGGTGGTTGCCCGATCCGGGGCCACCTTTGGAAAACAGCGGGCGAGGGGGAGAGAGGGTATCCATGCCGCCAGTGTGCTGTCACGACTGGCGGGCGGCTCTCCATTCAATCGGCGAACAGTGGTTGAATGCGCTCGTGGCTGGATCAGCCTGAAACGCCAGCAATAAGAATTGAAAAAGCCCGGCTCATCACCGGGCTTTTTTATTGCTGGATGCTATGCCTCACCGCATGCGGCAAGGTCTTAATCCCTTCTTCATCAGGGCAAGGTGTTGCACTGATCTGATCACGAAACCACGCCAACACTTCGTTATCAATCGGCAGAGTAATTGGAGTGGTCCCCGACTCTGTCGGAACGACCGGGCCACGTTGGGCATTGTTGAAATCGTACTGTTCTTTCATTGGAGCAAACGCCCGACCAATTGCGCATAAAGGGGAAACTTGTTGTCTACGGAAATCAAGGTGGCGTCGTGCGCCAGCGTGGTGGCGATAATCAGCCGATCTTGAGGATCACGGTGGTGTTCCGGGAGTTGGACAGCCATTCGGGCGATGCGCGGCGTGATGGGTAATAAGCGAATGCCTGAGCCGTCCAGAGCTTTATCAAACCAGTCATCCTCAGTGCCGGATAATGTGATCCGATGGTGTTGCGCCAGCCAAGTAATTTCAAAACAGGAGATGGCTGATACACCTACAGATTCGGCGCTTTCAATGCGGGCAATCCATGTGGGTTTGAGATGAGCTTGATCCAGATTGATCCACCATAGCCAGATATGGGTGTCCAGAAAAATCATCGTGGCAAATCCCAATCGGTTTCTGGAACGCTGCTTAGAATATCCCCGTGGATTTTTATTTTACCGGCAATATCAGGATGGGGACGCCGATGGGTTACAGAGGGTTCTTCAACCGTCAGGATAATAATTTCGACTTGGCGATCATTGAACGTATCGGGCAATTCAATCAACACCCGTCGATCTTTAACTTTTTCAAAACGTCGTTCTACTTGCATATTACTTTCCTCTTAGTCGGCTGATTAAGTTGCTTCTTGATAGTGGCGAACTTCAACGTCGATTTCAGCACAATAAGCCTGTTCGGCTTTCTTGAGCAGGCTCGATGTCACCTCTTCACTGTGGTAAGCCTCGCCACAGGTATCACAGATTTCTCCGGGCACTTCACGAATGACGATAACAGCACTATTTCGCATCTAAGGGTAGTAATTTAATTTAGAATGCTTTGATGTTCCAAGTTGTAGCGATGCAAGAAGAGTTGGATGGTGATTTCGTGCATTTTGGGGCATTTGGAAAACGAAAGGGTCT
>RXIX01000110.1 GCA_003989075.1 Candidatus Competibacteraceae bacterium
CCCATCCACCCGCATGGCCGAGGATTCACGCCCGTCGTCGCCGCTTCCACTGCGTCCCGCCGCTCGCACCCGGCTGCCAGGCGCACCCGTATCGACGCCCTTGACGCGCTATTGGCAATTGGGACGACGGCTGTGCCACGTCAGTGGCCAGTTATGCGGGCTGCTGGCGGGTGCACTGACCGCCAGGGCCCAGGGCAATGGCGGCATCACACAGCGCCTGCTGCGGCGAATCATGCAGCACCTGGATCCGCAACTGGCAGCACTGCCCTTTGCTGCGCAACTGCGCCTGCGCCTTGAGCGGCTCGGACCGACTTATATCAAGCTAGGTCAGATCATGGCGGTACGCGAGGATCTGCTGCCCAGCGCGCTGACCGATGAATTGAAAAACCTGTTTGATCAGGCTCCAGCGGCACCTTTCGCAGCGATTCGCGCCCTGATCGAAGCTGAACTGGACCAGCCGTTGGAGCGCCTGTTTGCCACGGTGGAGGAACAGCCGCTCGGCTCGGCCTCACTGGCGCAGGCGCATCGCGCCATGACCCATGACGGCGAAACCGTGGTGATCAAGGTGCTCAAGCCGGGCGTGCGCGCTGCGGTGCGCGCTGACCTGACCCTGCTGCACGGGCTGGGCGTGGTGCTTGATCAACTACTGCCCCAATACCAGCCGGCGGCGATCATCGCCGAATTCCACGCCTACACGGTGCGCGAACTGGATCTGAGCCTGGAAGCCGATCACGGCGAGCTGTTCGCCGCCTGTTTCCAGGACAATCCAGCGATTGTCTTTCCGCGACCGCGCCGCGCGCTGAGCAGTGTCAGCGTGCTGACCATGAGCTATCTGCCGGGCTTCAAACCCGGTACGCCGGAAACCGCTGCCCTGAATGCAGCGCAGCGGGCGCGGGTGGTTGATCTGGGCGCCGAAGCCATCCTGCGCATGCTGTATCAGTACGGCCTGTTTCACGCCGATCTGCACGCCGGTAACCTGTTGATCCTGGCCGGGCCGCCGCTGCGAGTCGGCTTCATCGACCTGGGCATGGTCGGTCGTTTCGAGGATGCCACCCGGCGGCGCCTGCTCTATTACTACCATGCTCTGGTCGGTGGTGATGCGACCATGGCCGCCCAGCACCTGGCTGCAATTGCCCAGCCCGGTCCAGGCGGCGATCCGGCCGCGTTCCGGCGCGCGGTGAGCGAACTGTCACAGCGCTTTCTGCTGCGGGCCGCCAGCGGTGAGTTCAGCATCGCCCGGCTGATTCTGGAATCAATGCGCCTGGGTGGCCGCTACCGGATGTATTTCCGGGTCGAGTTGGTGCTGATGGTCAAGGCGCTGGTGACCTTCGAGGGCGTCGGGCGCATGGTTGATCCCGGGCTGGATGTGGTGGCGGTGTCACGGGCGCATATCGGCCCGATCCTGCGCGCGCAGTTGCGTCCGGAGCGGCTGGCGCGTGAACTGCTGCGCAATGGTCCAGAACTGCTTGATCTGGCCGGGCGGCTGCCGGAACTGCTGGCGCATTCCAGCCGCCTGCTGGATGGTGCCGGTGCGGTATCACGCGCTACGCCCCTGGCCGGATTGCGCGGTGCCATTGTCGCCGCCGCCTGCATTCTCGGCGGGGTACTGGTGCTGCTGCAGTCCGAGGCCTGGCTGGCCGGGGGCGGACTGCTACTGGCCGGATTCTGGTGTTACCGGCGCGGCGCCTGATGCGCCAATTCAGGCAAGGCAGCAGCGCGGCACGGCGCTACACTGCCACAGCCCTATCGTCCCGAGGTCCTGCTGATGCACCGTTTGCTTGCGATCCTGTTCCGTCTATTCGTGCTGCTGGTGCTACTGAGCGGTATCGCCCGAGCCGGCGCCGGCAATGATTATCCGCTGATCCTGGTGCATGGCTTCATGGGCTGGGGCCGCGAGGAACTGCTCGGTTTCAAATACTGGGGCGGCTTCGGCGACCTGCAGGAAACGCTCAATCAGGCCGGCTATCGCAGTTACACCGGCGTGGTCGGACCCTTTGCCAGCAATTGGGATCGGGCCTGTGAGCTGTACGCTTATATCAAGGGCGGCACGGTCGATTATGGTCAGGTGCATGCGACCGCTCATGGTCATGCCCGCTATGGCCGCCACTTCGCCGGTCTCTATCCGGCATGGGGCACACCGGAGGGGCACGGTAGTGTGCGCAAGGTCCATCTGATTGGCCACAGCCAGGGCGGCCAGACCGTGCGTGTGCTCACCGCGCTGCTGGCGCAAGGCGATGCTGCGGAACGCGCCGCGACCCGGGATGGTTCGCTGTCGCCGCTGTTCCAGGGCGGGCATGATGGAGTACGCAGCGTCACCACTCTGGCCTCACCGCACGATGGCACCAGTCTGGCCGCCGGCCTCGACAATCTGCTGCCGCAGGTGCGCGCCGGCCTGCTCGGCTTTGCCGCCCTTGCGGGCATCGAGCCGGATCAACTGCCCTACGATTTCAAACTCGATCAGTGGGGTCTGCGCCGCGCCGCCAACGAGTCGTTCACCGCCTATCTGGATCGGGTTGAACGCAGCCCCATCTGGCAATCACACGACATCAGCGCCTGGGATCTGAGCCCGGATGGCGCGCGCGAATTAAACCAGCGCTTTGCCGCTCAACCCCAGGTGTATTATTTTTCCTGGTCGACCGCCGCGACCCAGTCTATCTGGCCCAGCGGCCATCAGATACCGCTGCCGAGCATGCTGCCGCAGTTCTGGCCCAGTGCCCTGTTCATCGGCGCCTACAGCCGTGACCTGCCCGGCCAGGTGCGCATCGACCGCAGCTGGTGGGAAAACGATGGCCTGGTCAACACCCGCTCCATGGCCGGCCCGACCTTGGGTTCGAGTGACCGCATCCTGCCCTATCGAGAACCGCCCGAGGCGGGCGCCTGGAACGATCACGGCGTGCTGGCCGGCTGGGATCATATGGATATCGTCGGCATCGGCACGCTGCGCGACCTGCGCCCCTGGTATCTGCGGTTGGCACGCACCCTGACCGCACTCCCGCCCTGAATCTGCACCGGCACTGAGGCCCCCTGCATGTCACACATCATCATTCACCGTACCCATCTGCTCAGCAGCGCACAGGCACGTCAGGCCGCCGAGCAGATGGCGACGCAACTGGCCGATCGCTTCGACATCCAGTACCACTGGCGGGGCGATTCGCTGCACTTCGCCCGTTCCGGAGTCAGCGGCCAGATTGACCTGGAGCCGGGACAACTTCACATTCACGCCCGGCTGGGCTTCCTGCTGGTGCCGCTCAAACCGCGCCTGGAGCAGGAAATCCACCGCTACCTCGACCAAACCCTTGCCACAGCCAACAGCCAACCCTGAGCGGCGGACATCTATGGCATGGTATCGGCATCGGTCAGTTCCAGCGGCCGGGGATGACCGTCGCGTATGTGTTCGAGGATGACGCGCTCGCGATCGATGATGGTGGCAACGAAGGTCGCCGCGTCGCTGCCAAGGTGGCGAAAGGCGCTGAAGCCCGCTTCGAGGAAACGATGCAGCTCGCCAACACCCGCCAAGCGTGCCGGCGTCCGCGACAGGAGCAGCGCGGCATGGATGAAGCGCTTGGGCACAATGCGCGCCAGATCATCACCGAGTCGTTCGACCAGATACAGTTGACGTGCGCGCTGCTCGTAGTGGCCACAGCGCCGGTAGGCAGCGACGTAACGGGCTTCGTCCAGCGCATCCGGCGTATCAAGGCCACCGTTCTCCACCAGAACTTGGGTCATGATGGCATCCAGCTCGTGCGACAGCACATTCAGTTCCAGCGCCAGCGCCGCCGTGTGCAGCACATGCGCAGGCAGCACCCGGCTCATGGCCGGCACCACCCGCTCCAGATCACGTTCGCGCTGCAGGAAATCACAGTCACCGTACAGCTCGTCGAGGAAGAACAGCGCCGCCGGCCGATAGCGCGGGCTGCGCAACAGATCGGCATGGGTACGCGCCAGCCGCGCCGACTGCCAGCGACGCAAGTAGCGCAGGGGTTGCTCAATGACCGTGGCGCCGTGGAGATGAAACGCCTGGCTGCGCTGCAACTGCTCCAGCAGCCGCGCCGCCGCGCCGGGTACTTTTTCATGTTCGCTCATCGTCTCCTCATCCGATCCGATCTGATTTCAACCAATCCAAATCCATTCAACTCAATGCACCAGCGGTAGCGCCAACCTGGAACAGGCTCGCCTGATTGCGTCCCTGGTGCTTGGCCGCATACAGCGCCAGATCCGCCTCCCGGTAGATTGCCGCCATCGACACATCCTCGGCGATATCCACCACCCGGACTCCGATCGACAGGGTGACGACCTGCACCTCCGGGTTGCCAACATGCGGGATGGCACGCGCGCGCACTGCCGCACACATGCGTTCGGCCAGCGCCAGGCCCGCTGCCACCGGGTCATCAGCCGCATTCAGCAGGAGCAGGCCGCCAAACTCCTCGCCGCCAAGGCGGAACACCCAGCCATCCTGCGCCGCCAGTTCCTTGCGCAGGATCTCGGCTACCTGCTGCAACGCCAGATCGCCAGCCTGATGACCATAGTGATCGTTGTAGCGCTTGAAGTAGTCGATATCGACCAGCAGCAGTGCCAGGGCCTGCTGCGGCGCGCCATCATGACTATGCAGCCTCTCGAAAATCTGGCGAAAGTGGCGCCGGTTGAAGACACCGGTCAGCTCATCGGTAATGGCCAGTTGCTCCAGACGCTTGTGGGAGTCGATGTCCTCGGCGATCTCGGTATAGCCCATCAAGGCGCCCTCGTCGTAAAACGCCGTGATCGTGGCACGCACCCAGAAAGGCTCGCCGGCGCGCGTCCGGTGGCGGATTTCACCCCGCCAGCCAACCGCTTCGACAATCCGCAGCCAAAACGTAGCCCGCTCGGCATCCGGCAGCTTCTCATCCAGATTAAAGGCGCAAGGCTGGCCGAGTAATTCAACGATGCTGAACCCGGAACGCTGGCAATAGGCGCTGCTGACCTTGGTGATGCGCCCCTCACAATCAAAGCAGCGGCTCAGCACATGGGCATCAATAATGTCCGCCTGAACGCGCAACTGGCGCTCGACCCGCCGCAGGTTCAGCTCAGCGGTCTTGCGGGCACTGATATCCTGATGCACACCCACCAGACGCAACGCCGGTTGCGCAGCATCGGGCCGCACCTGTCGGCCGCTGGCATGGATCCAGCGATAACCGCCATCCTGGGTGCGCATGCGAAAATCACAGCGGTAGGTTGCGGTAAAGCCCTGCAGATGCGCCTCACGGGCGGCCTGGACCCGCACGCGGTCATCGGGATGCACCAGGGCCATGAACCCGGCACAACTGTTATCGTACTGTTCCGGCTGATAGCCCAGCATGGCGGTCCACTGCGCATCGACGGTACAGATCCCATTGCGCAGGTTCCAGTCCCAGCTCGCCAGCTCGCCACCCTCCAGGCTCAGCGCCAGCCGCTCGCTGAGTACCGACAGCTCCACAGTACGCGCCCGGATCTCCTCCTCCAGTTGCGCGCGCCGGTCACGCTCGTGCTCGCGGGCCGCGCACAGGCGGGCGTGGACCTCATTGAGGCTGTTCACCAGGGTCTCGATCTCGTCATCGCGGTGCTTGCGGTCCAGACGCAAAGGCGGCCGCTCGCACTCATCGGGCAATGCCCGGGCGAAAGCGGCAATCCGCACCAGATGGCGATTGATCAGGTGATGGACCAGAAACAGGATGAATACGGCAATCACAAAGGTCTTGATCGCCTGGGTGACCAGCACCAGCAGCAGCCGGTCAAGGGTCTTGGCGTAGATCGCCGCCGGGCTCGCGCGCAGTTCCAGACGCCCGACCTCGATCTCGCGCCCGCCGATGTTCTGCACCAGTGGCAAGCTGCGGCTCAGATCGCGCGACAATGCCAGATCACCCCGATGCAGCGTGCGCGCCTGGGCGCCGTCACCACCAAACTGCACGCTCGCGCCACTGATCCACGGCAGAGTCAACAGGCTATCCAGCTGCAGCTCCAATTGAGTGCTATCAAAATTCCACGCCGCCTCGGTAAGACTGCGCAGATGGCTGGAACGGACACTGTCAAGACTGTTTTCCACTTCGTGCCAGTCGCGGCGCAGTTCAAGCGTCAGTTGCAGCGAAGTGCCGATCAGTGTCAGCAGTCCGCCCATCAGCAGAATCGACAGCACCAGACGCTTTCCCAGATGACTGATCGGCGGGATCATGGCATCTATCCTTGTTCGAACCACTCCCACCATCGCGTCCACCATGCCTGCCTTGCCGGAGTCTTTCGACCTTGAATCCATATGCTCCCACCACTCCTGTCACTCCCGTCATGGCACCTATTATCCACGCACGCCGCGACCGGACGAGCGCACTACTCATGCTGCTTGCTGCGGTTCTGATACTGATCGCGACTGGCCCCGCCGACGCCGATGCCGCGCCGCGCATCACCTGGATGATGAATGATTACCCACCGTCCAATATTCTCAGCGGGCCGCTGGCTGGACAGGGCTTTGGCGATCGGACCTTCCGCTACTTCGCCGAGCGTCTACCGGAATTTCAGTATGATATCAGCCCAGCTTCGTTACAGGCATTTCAGGAACTGGCGAGTCACCGCCAGGACGGCATCCGCCAATGGTCGCTGCTGAACTGGGCGCGGCGCATATCCAGATCAGCACCCATGATCTGGCCCCACTCAAGCAGGTCGCAACGGGATGGGTGGATTACACCTTTGGCTATCCCTTCGAGTTACTCTGGAATTCCCGCGAACAGGCTCAGGACTGGGCCTTTGCCTATTTTCCGGGAAGTGAGTCATGGATGACGAACGACCCCGCTGGTTTAAGCCATTGCGTAGCGACTCAGTTTGCAAGGCATCTCGCCGATGCAAGCTGGCGTGTAGCAGGGCGGCCAGCGGTGCTTAAAATCAGTCCCCGGCATTTGGCCGTGAAGCCACCCAGCCGGGGGTGGGCTGCGCTTACGCGCTCAGGCTTTCGCCTGTAAAGGTCATCTCGCCCGGTTATCCCGTGGTTTTTGTGAGTCGCACTGCCCGTTGCTCCGGTACCGTGCTGTTTAACGACTCACCTCAGAGCGGCAAACTGATGAAGCATTCGCCGGTGACTATCACACCGCTTGCGCGGATTCACGGGTAACGTCTGCCCTTGCTTCGGCTGTGCTCAGCACGAGTTCGGGCGGGCTGGTTGAGTCACGTCGCCCAAACGGGCAACGCCAATCAACGGTGGGCGTCATCAAGGATGATGACGATTCAGCGTTGAAGCCGGGGACTCAACTGGCCGGCGAAGCGATCTACCGTCTCGCCTATTTTGGCTGCAGCAGAGGCCCGCTCAGCGAGCAGCTCATCACGCGCATCAATGCCCTGATCACCGCTGCCGGTCCCCGGCCCACCCTGGCTGGCCTATTACCTGGAATGGCTGGATGAGGCAGCACGGGCGCGCTTCGAGCAGGAATTCGCCGCCCACAATCCCTGGCGGGCGGCAGCACAGCCCTGCAGAACGCGCCGCGTTCAGCGCAGTTCGCGGCGCAGGATCTTGCCGACGTTGGACTTGGGCAGACTGTCACGGAACTCGACAGCGCGCGGCATCTTGTAGGCAGTCAGGTTCTTGCGGCAGTGGGCCAAAATAGCCTCGGCGCTCAGCTCCACACCCGGCTTGAGCACCACGAACACCTTGACCGCTTCGCCGCTCTTCTCGTCGGGCACGCCGACGCAGGCCACTTCCAGCACGCCTTCGCACGCGATCACCACGTCCTCGATTTCGTTGGGAAAGACGTTGAAGCCGGACACCAGGATCATGTCCTTCTTGCGATCGACGATGCGGAAAAAGCCCTGCTCATCGACGGTCGCAACATCACCGGTCAGCAGCCAGCCATCGCGCAGGGTGCGCGCGGTTTCCTCGGGGCGATTCCAGTAGCCGCGCATCACCTGCGGACCGCGCGCGCACAGCTCGCCGCGTTCACCGGGCGCTACTTCGTGACCCTCTTCATCGCGCAATTCGATCTCGGTGGATGGCACCGGCAGGCCCACGCTGCCGGTAAAACCCGCGATATCGACCGGGTTGACGCACAGCACCGGCGCGGCTTCGGTCAGACCGTAGCCTTCCAGAATCGGCGTCCCGGTCAGTGCCTGCCAGCGCTCGGCAACCACTTTCTGCACCGCCGCGCCACCGCCAACCGACAGGCGCAGCGAGCCAAAATCGAGCTGATTGAACTTCTCGTTATTCACCAGTGCATTGAACAGGGTGTTCACACCGGTGATCACGGTGAATTTCCACGACCGGATCTCGCTGACGAACAGCGGGATATCACGTGGATTGGTGATCAGCAGGTTCAGACCGCCGTGATGGATGAAACACAGGCAATTCACCGTCAGGCAGAAAATGTGGTACAGCGGCAGCGCCGTAACCACGATCTCCTCGCCATCGCGGATTGCTGAACCGACCCAGACGGAAATCTGCTGCATGTTGGCCAGCATATTGCGATGGGTCAGCATCGCGCCCTTGGACAGGCCGGTGGTGCCACCGGTGTACTGCAGGAAGGCCAGATCCTCGGCCTCGACCGCAACCGGCTGCAGTTTGCGACGCCCACCCAGCGTCAGGGCGTCATTAAAGCCGATCGCGCCGGGCAGACTGTAATCCGGCACCATCTTCTTGACATGTCTGACCACCAGATTGACCACCTTGGCCTTCCAGAACGGCAGCAGATCGCCAATTTCGGTAATAATAGCCTGCCTGACGGTGGTTCTGCCGATCACCTCAGCCAGCACATGGGCGAAGTTGGCCAGAATCAGAATCACCTTGGCGCCGGAATCCTGCAACTGATGCTCCAGTTCGCGCGGGGTATACAGCGGGTTGACGTTCACCACCACCAGTCCGGCGCGCAGCACGCCAAACAGCGCCACTGGATACTGCAGCAGGTTGGGCAGCATGATCGCCACCCGCTCGCCCTTCTCCAGGCCCAGATCCTGTTGCAGATAAGCGGCAAAGGCCCGGCTCTTCTGCTCCAGCTCGGCATAGCTCATGCCATAGCCCATGTTGACGAAGGCGTTGCGCGCTGCGAAGCGCTGGCAACTCTGCTCGAATACCTCCACCAGCGAGCGATATGCGCCCAGGTCGATTTCCGCCGGCACAGTCGCCGGATAACGCTTTAGCCACACTTTCTCCACGGGAACCTCCTTTGCATCAGGAATTTGGATGGATTTTTCACGTGTTGATTACCAAAATCCCCCGTCGAGGAATTGTCATATCTAGCTTTTCCCGAATCGCTGCCCAAAAATTGACAACTTTGCTGTCCAATCCTGCGGCCATGCCAGAAACCGAACCACCACCAAGAACCGATTATGAAAACCGTACCGATCCGTATCGCCTGGCTGGGAGAA
>RXIX01000111.1 GCA_003989075.1 Candidatus Competibacteraceae bacterium
GGCTTCAGCGTGTTGCAGCGAATATGACTGTTGTTTTCTTCACACGATCTTGTTGTAAATACTAACAGCATCATGCCATCAACAAAACAAAACCCCACCGCGATGGGTGGGGTCGGAGAGCAATCCGGCATCAGCGCGATGCCGGACCGGTCACACAGCACGTGGATCAGGTATTGATCTTGTGCAGGGCGCGACCGTGGACGGCCAGCGCTGCCTCGTGCATGGCCTCGTACAGGGTCGGATGGCCGTGGATGGTGCGGGCCAGATCCTCGCTGCTGGCATGGAATTCCATCGCCAGCACCGCTTCCTGAACCAGCTCGGACGCGAAGGGGCCGATGATATGGCAGCCCAGCAGGGTGTCAGTCTCGGCGTGGGCCAGCATCTTAATCATGCCAACCGCTGCTTCCATGGCCTTGGCGCGACCATTGGCGCTGAACGGGAAGGTGCCGACCTTGTAGGGAATACCTTCCGCCTTGAGCACCTGCTCGGTCTTGCCGACCCAGGCAATTTCCGGATTGGTGTAGATCACCCAGGGAATGGCGTCGTAGTTGAGATGCCCGTGCTGGCCGGCGATATTCTCGGCGACCATGATCCCTTCCTCGGAGCCCTTGTGCGCCAGCATCGGCCCGCGCACCACGTCGCCGATGGCATAGACGCCGGGGATGTTGGTCTCACAGGCATCATCGACGTGGATATAGCCGCGTTCGTCAAACAGCAGATCGGCCTCGGGCGCGGCGACGTTATCGGTGTTGGGCCGGCGACCGACCGATACCAGCAGCTTGTCGACCGTGATCTCGTGCTCGCCGTCCTTGTCCTTGAAGTGGACCTTGACGCCGCTGCCGGTCTTCTCGGTGGCGGTCACCCGGGTGCCGAGGCGAATATCCAGGCCCTGCTTTTTGAACTGGCGCAGGGCGTCGCGGGCAATCTGCTGATCCGCCAGGGACAGGAAATCATCGACTGCCTCCAGCATGATCACCTTGGCGCCGAGACGGTTCCAGACGCTGCCCAGTTCCAGGCCGATGACGCCGGCGCCGATGACGCCCAGGGTCTCGGGCACGACGCGGAAATCCAGGGCACCGGTCGAATCGACGATCAGACCTTCGGCGTTGTCCACCGGCGCGGCGCCGATGTCGATTGGCCGCGAGCCGGTAGCGATGATGACGTTATCGGCGTTGACCACTTCCACCGAGCCATCCTGGGCCGTCACCTCGACCTGACGGTCAGCGAGCAGCTTGCCGTGGCCCCTGAGCCAGTCGACCTTGTTGGCCTTGAACAGCGCGCTGATGCCATTGGTCAACTGCAGGACGATATCCTCCTTGCGGGCCATCATCCGGTCGAGGTTCAGCGAGACGCCTTCGACATGGATGCCGTGGCTGTCGATGCCTTCCTTGAGCTGATGGTAGTGCTCGGAGGATTCGAGCAGCGTCTTGGAGGGAATGCAGCCTACGTTCAGACAGGTCCCACCCAGCGCCGGATCACCCTTGAAATTGATCCACTTTTCCACGCAGGCTGTTTCCAGACCGAGCTGCGCGCAGCGGATCGCCGCCACATAGCCGGCGGGACCACCGCCGATGACGACCACATCGTAAGTCTTAGCCATGCTTGCACCTTCCAATCATCGTGAGGAGTGAGCAGTGCGACACGGGGACGCCGCCGGGCAGGATCCCCGGGCCGTCCCCGCCGCCTGCGCCTTAGACGTTCAGCAGAATCCGCGCCGGATCCTCGATGCATTCCTTGATGGTAACCAGGAAGGTCACGGCCTCGCGACCATCGATGATGCGGTGATCGTAGGAGTGGGCTACGTACATCATCGGCCGGATCACGACCTGACCATTTTCAGCTACCGGGCGATCCTTGGTGGCATGCATGCCGAGGATGCCACTCTGCGGCGGGTTGAGGATCGGGGTCGACATCAGCGAGCCAAAAACGCCGCCGTTGGTGATGGTGAAGGTGCCGCCGGTCATCTCCTCGACGGTCAGCGTGCCATCCTTGGCCTTCTTGCCGAACTCGCCAATGGCCTTTTCGATGTCGGCCAGGCTCATCTGGTCGGCATTGCGCAGGATCGGCACCACCAGACCCCGCGGCGAGGACACCGCTACACCGATGTCGTAGTAGCCGTGATAGACGATATCGTTGCCGTCGATCGAGCCGTTAACCGCCGGGAAGCGCTTGAGACCTTCGACTACCGCCTTAACGAAAAAGCCCATGAAGCCCAGGCGCACGCCGTGCTTCTTCTCGAACTGGTCCTTGTAGCGGGCGCGCAGGTCCATCACCGGCTTCATGTTGATTTCGTTGAACGTGGTCAACATGGCAGTGGTGTTCTTGGCCATCAGCAGCCGCTCGGCGATGCGGGCGCGCAGCCGGGTCATCGGCACGCGCTGCTCCAGACGACCCTGGGCATCCGGCGCCACCGGAGCCGGAGCGGCAGCCACCGGAGCGGCAGCGGCGGGCGCCGGCGCGGCGGCGGGAGCAGCGACCGTGCGGCCCTGCTTCTGGGCTTCGATGAAGGCCAGCACGTCGGCTTTGGTCACCCGGCCACCGCGGCCACTGCCCGGTACCTTGGAGATGTCCAGGCCATGGTCGGCGGCCAGGCGGCGCACCGCCGGGCTCAGCCCTTCCAGATCAAGATCGGCGACCGGCGCGGCGGGCGCGGCAGCGACCGGTGCAGGAGCGGCAACCGGGGCCGGGGCCGGCGCGGCAGCCGGCGCGGCGGCAGCGGCAGCACCCTCTTCCAGGGTGGCGATCACTTCACCCGTGGTGACGATGTCGCCTTCCTGATGCAGGATCGCGCCCAGCACGCCATCGGCCGGTGCAGGGATATCCAGCACCACCTTGTCAGTTTCCAGATCGACCAGATTCTCACCGCGCTTGACCGGATCACCCGGCTTTTTCTTCCAGTTGACCAGGGTGCCGTCGGAAACGGATTCGGGCAAAGCGGGGACTTTCACTTCTACGGTCATTTTATTGCGCTTCCCTTTGGTTTCGGGTGGTCTTTACACCAGTGTGATTTTTCAGTCTGAACCGGAATTACTGGCCCAGGGCCTCGTTGACAAGTCTCTGCTGCTGCTCGACGTGGACGCTGTAATACCCCACGGCCGGCGACGCCAGCGGTTCGCGACCGGCATAGTGGACCGTCTGGTGCGGCTTCAGCCCGCGCTCCAGGTGATGCAGGCTCTGATACCAGGCGCCCTGATTCTTCGGCTCTTCCTGACACCAGGCGATATCGGTCAGGTTGGGATACTGGTCGAGGATCTGGTTGTAGCGCGCCTGCGGGAACGGGTAGAGCTGCTCGATGCGGATGATGGCCACATGCTCCAGCTTGCGCTCGCGGCGGGCTTCCAGCAGGTCATAGAAAACCTTGCCGCTGCAGGCCACGACCCGGGTGATCTTCTCCGCATTGTGGGCGTCGATCTCGGGGATGATCTCCTGGAAGCTGCCCTCGGTGAGATCTTCCAGACTGTTCACCGCCAGCCGGTGACGCAGCAGGCTCTTGGGGCTCATCACGACCAGCGGCTTGCGGAAACCACGCTTCATCTGCCGGCGCAGCATGTGGAAGCATTGCGCCGGGGTCGAGGGCACCACGATCTGCATGTTGTTCTCGGCGCACAGCTGCAGGTAGCGCTCCAGGCGTGCCGAGGAATGCTCCGGACCCTGGCCTTCGAAGCCGTGCGGCAGCAGCAGCACCAGCCCACACAGCCGGCCCCACTTGGTCTGCCCGGAGGAAATGAACTGGTCGATCACCACCTGAGCACCGTTGGCGAAGTCGCCAAACTGTCCTTCCCAGATCACCAGTCCCATCGGCTCGGCAGTGGCATAGCCATACTCGAAGCCCATCACCGCTTCCTCGGAGAGGATGGAGTCGATGACGATGAAGGTCGGCTGGTTCGGGGAGATGTGCATCAGCGGCGTGTAGCTGCTGCCGTCCTTCTGGTTATGCAGCACCGAGTGGCGATGGAAGAAGGTGCCACGACCGCAGTCCTGACCGGAAATGCGCACCTGATAGCCTTCATGGAGCAGGGTGGCATAGGCGAGGTTCTCGGCAAAGCCCCAGTCCACCGGCAAGGCGCCGGCCGCCATCTTGCGCCGGTCGTCCATGATCTTGGCTACACGCGGGTGCATTTCCAGACCTTCCGGCACCTTGAGCAGGCGCTCGGACATGTCGCGCAGGGTTGTCAGCGGCACGGCGGTGTGCACCGGCGCGTTCCAGTCCTCATTCAGGAACGGCGCCCAGTCGATCGAGTACGGGCCCTTGACCGGCGGCAGGGTCGGCCGCGAGACCTGACGACCGGCGTCAAGGTCGTCGCGGTACTGGGTCTGCATCGCCTGGAATTCCGCCTCGGTGACGACGCCGGCAGCGATCAGCTTCTCGGCATACAGCGCGGCCGTGGTCTTCCGGGCGCGGATCTTCCGGTACATCATCGGCTGGGTCGCGGCCGGCTCATCGGCTTCGTTATGGCCGAGCCGCCGGTAGCAGACCATGTCAATGACCACGTCCTTGTTGAAGGTCATGCGGTATTCGACCGCCAGACGGGTGACGAACAGCACCGCCTCGGGATCGTCGCCATTCACATGGAAGATCGGCGCCTGCACCATCTTGGCTACGTCGGTGCAGTACAGCGCCGAGCGGGTGTCGAGCGGATTGCTGGTGGTAAAGCCAATCTGGTTATTGACCACGATGTGCACCGTGCCACCGGTGCGATAGCCGCGCACCTGCGAGAACTGGAAGGTTTCCATGTTCACGCCCTGGCCGGCGAAGGCGGCATCGCCGTGGATCAGCACCGGCAGCACCGCATTGAACGGCGGGGTTTCCGCACCGGGCTGGCGACGACGCTCCATACGTGCGCGCACCGAGCCTTCGACCACCGGGTTGACGATTTCCAGATGCGAGGGGTTGAAGGCCAGCGCCAGATGCAGCGGACCTCCGGGGGTTTCCACGTCGGAGGAAAAGCCCATGTGGTACTTGACGTCGCCGGCGTTGCCGACGCGGCGCTTGCCCTCGAATTCCGCGAACAGCTCGTTGGGCGACTTGCCGATGATGTTGACCAGCACGTTCAGGCGACCACGATGGGCCATGCCGACGACGATTTCCTGCACGCCCTCGGCGCCGGACCGCTGGACGATTTCATCCATCATCGGGATCAGGCTGTCGCCGCCTTCCAGCGAGAAGCGCTTCTGACCGACATAGCGGGTGTGCAGATAGCGCTCCAGACCCTCGGCGGCGACCAGCCAGTGCAGCAGCTGGCGGCGTTCCTCCTTGCTCAGATCCAGCCGGGCGCGCTGCCCTTCCAAACGCTTCTGGATCCAGCGCTTTTCGGCGGTCTCGTTGATGTGCATGTATTCGGAGCCGATGGTACCGACGTACACATCGCGCACCAGATCGAGGATCTCACGCAGCGAACACTGCGAGGGCGCCACCAGGGAGCCGGTGTTGAACAGGGTGCCCATGTCGGCTTCGCTCAGGCCGTGGTAGCCCGGGTCCAGTTCCGGCACCGGCGGACGCTCGCGCAGCTGCAGCGGGTCCAGGTCCGCAGCCTTATGACCGCGGGTCCGGTAGGCATTGATGATGCGCAGCACCGAGGCCTGTTTCTCGGCGGCGACCGGGCTCAGCACCGCGGCACGACCGGTGCCGGCGGCCGGCTGCAGGGCCATCTGGGCGAAGGATTCGCGAATCGGGCCATGGGCCACGTCGCGCCCGCCTTGCATCTGGGCCTGCAGGTTGCGGAAATACTGCTGCCAGTTTTCGCTGACCGACTCGGGATCGCTCAGGAAACTTTCGTAAAGCTCTTCGATAAAGGCCGCGTTACCGCCGAATAACGGCGAGGATTGGCGAAATTGCTCGATGAGTGTGCTCATTGAAGGTCATCAGCTCCCCGGTGTGTTATGGGATGCCCATGCGGACACGCATGGAGGTTTTGGCGTGGAAGACGGCGGGAATGCGCACGACATATTCCCACCAGGGCACGGGTGAGGGGACCTCTACCCGGGCCGGAATGGCGGGAAATCAGGACATGACGCCGCTCTGCACGGCCGCGCCGGTTATTTGTAGTCATTCATTATTCCGGTCGTGACCACTGGCTGCCGCAGTCCTCCCCGCAATGCCTGCGTCTCCGGGTGGAGGCGCGGGCCGCACCGGGCGGTCGCCGTGGTTTGGGTCCAGAAGTTGTGGTTTTGGTGGTTTGGTGGTTTAGGCGTTGGCAGCATGGATTATAGCGATGGCACCGGCGCGGATAAACCCGCGTTCCCTGTTTTCCTGAGTGGCGCGGTCGCGGTTTTTTTGCCACGGCAAAACGCCTGCTGTACATTCCTTCGTCGATGGCATCACGCAGCATCGATGCCAGTGCCGCGGCGCCTGCCTGGCGATCTCCCCCGTGCCGGAATGCACGACCCCGAAATCCCGCCGGTTCCGCCGCGCTGGCCTGGCCCCATAGCAGGAGGGAATCGCGATGGCTACTTTTGAACCGGTCGCGCAGGACGCGCCTGTATTACCTTACCAGCCGGCGCCCGGCGAAGCGTACATGAGCGCGGCGCAACTGGCGCATTTTCGCAAGCTGCTGCTGGACTGGAAACAGAGCCTGCTGCACGAAGCCGATCGTATGGTCAACCACATGCAGGATGACTCCTCGACCTTTCCCGATCCCAATGATCGCGCCACCCAGGAAGAGGAATTCAGCCTGGAGCTGCGCACGCGCGACCGGGAACGCAAGCTGCTGCGCAAAATCGATGAATCGCTCGCCCAGATCGACAGTGGCGACTACGGCTACTGCGAATCCTGCGGCGTGGAAATTGGTCTGCCGCGCATGCTGGCCCGGCCAACCGCGACCTTGTGCATCGACTGCAAGATCGTCGAGGAAATGCGCGAGAAGCAGGGTGGTGCATGAACAGGCCTCACTGCCGCCGGCCCCATTCAGCCTGGCGGGCCTGATTCCTTCGTCCGCGCCTCCGACCGGGCTGAGCCAATCCGGGTGACAGCGCGGGTTCGTGGCCGTTTCGCGCCATCACCGAGCGGCCCCCTGCATGCCGGCTCCCTGGTGGCTGCGCTGGGCAGCCTGCTCGACGCCCGCCAGCAGGGCGGCGAATGGTGGGTGCGGATCGAGGATCTGGACCCACCGCGCAGCGTGCCGGGCGCGGCCGATGCCATTTTGCGCACCCTGGATGCCTTTGGCCTGCACTGGGATGGCCCGGTGCTGTACCAGAGCCACCGGCTCGACCGCTACCAGGCTGCTCTGGAGCAGCTCCGCGACCGGGGTCTGGCCTATCCGTGCAGTTGCACGCGGCGCGAAATCGCCTGCGGCGCGCGCCCGGGATGTGGCGGGCCGGTCTATCCTGGTTATTGCCGCACCGGCGTCCGCGATCCACACCGACCCTCAGCCATCCGCCTGCGCACTGATCACCGCCTGATCAGCTTCGAAGATGCGGTTCAGGGCCGCCATGACCAGCGCCTGGCGCGTGATGTCGGGGATTTTGTCATCTACCGCGCTGATGGCCTGTTCGCCTACCAGCTGGCGGTCGTCATCGACGACGCCGAGCAGGGCATCACCCAGGTGGTGCGCGGCAGCGATCTGCTCGACTCGACGCCGCGCCAGATCTACCTGCAGCGAGTGCTCGGCCTGGCGACGCCGCGCTATGCGCACCTGCCGGTGGCCCTCGATGCCCACGGCCACAAACTCAGCAAGCAGAACGGCGCGCCAGCGCTCGATCCGCGCCATCCCGGACCGGCGCTGTGGGCGGCATTATGCTTTCTCGGCCAGCAGCCACCGCGGGAACTGGCCCGCGCCACCCCGGTGACCCTGCTCGACTGGGCGCAGCGGCACTGGCGTCTGGAGCGGGTTCCGGCGCGCGCGCAGCGGCCCTGGGACGGAACCCGGCAGGGTGAATCCACGCCGGTGGATTGACTCATGCGCTTCACGCTATAGACTAGAAACAAAACAAGTTCCCGAACCGCTTTACGAGCCCAGCGTCCATTCGCGCCGCTGGCTCGGGTCCTGGCGATCACAACCCACCATCACCACCAAGGAGAATCACGGTAATGTCCGAAGTCAAGGTCTATCCCGTACCCGCCGAAGTTGCCGCCCAGGCCTGGATCAACAAAGACCAGTACCAGGCCATGTATCAGCGTTCGATCGACGACCCGGAGGGCTTCTGGGCTGAGCAGGCCAACCAATTCATCACCTGGTTCAAGCCCTGGGACAAGGTCCTGGACTGGGACTTCACCAAGGGCCACATCCGCTGGTTCGATGGCGCCAAGGTCAATGTCAGCTACAACTGCCTGGATCGCCACCTGGAAACCCGGGCTGACCAGGTCGCCATCATCTGGGAAGGCGACAGCCCCAACGAAGACAAGAAGATCACCTATCGCGAACTGCACGAGGAAGTGTGCCGTCTGGCCAACGTCCTCAAGGCCCAGGGCGTCAAGAAGGGTGACCGGGTCTGCCTGTACCTGCCGATGATTCCGGAAGCGGCGGTATCGATGCTGGCCTGCGCGCGCATTGGCGCTGTGCACTCGATCGTGTTCGGCGGCTTCTCGCCCGATTCGCTCAAGGACCGCATTGCCGACGCCGAGGCCAAGGTGGTCATCACCTCCGACGAAGGTCTGCGCGGTGGCCGCAAGGTACCGATGAAGGCCAACGCCGATAAGGCGCTGCAGAGCACCCCGTCGGTCGAGAAGATGATCGTGGTCAAGCGCACCGGCGGCAATGTCGCCTGGCAGGAAGGCCGTGACATCTGGTATCACGAAGCCCTCGCCGCCGTCAGCGCCGACTGCCCGGCCGAAGAAGTAGACGCCGAGGATCCGCTGTTCATCCTCTACACCTCCGGTTCAACCGGCAAGCCCAAGGGCGTGCTGCACACCACCGGCGGCTACATCCTGTACGCAGCGATCACCCACAAGTACATCTTCGACTATCACGATGGCGACGTGTACTGGTGCACCGCTGACGTGGGCTGGGTGACTGGCCACAGCTACATCGTCTACGGCCCGCTGGCTAACGGCGCCACCACCATCATGTTCGAAGGCGTACCGACCTATCCCGATGCCGGGCGCTTCTGGCAGGTGGTCGACAAGCACCAGGTCAACATCTTCTACACCGCGCCGACGGCGATCCGCTCGCTGATGCGCGAAGGCGAAGGCCCGGTTCAGGCCACCTCGCGCAAGAGCCTGCGCCTGCTCGGCTCGGTCGGCGAACCGATCAACCCCGAAGCCTGGGAGTGGTACTACCACAATGTGGGTGATGCACGCTGCCCGATCGTCGATACCTGGTGGCAGACCGAAACCGGCGGCATCCTGATCACCCCGCTGCCGGGTGCGACCGACCTGAAGCCCGGTTCCGCCACCCTGCCGTTCTTCGG
>RXIX01000112.1 GCA_003989075.1 Candidatus Competibacteraceae bacterium
ATATCCGCGCCCATCAGCCGCAGGATATCGATCACCCCGGTACGGGTCGGATTGATGCCGACATGCTCCAGCAGCAGATCGGAACCCGGCGCGATGCTGGCACCGACCAGGAAAAAAGCCGCCGAGGAGATATCGGCCGGCACGTCGATCACGGTGCCGGTCAGCGTGCCACCGCCCCGCACGGCAACACGGCCTTCACCAAGGCGCTGCAGCGGATAGCCAAAGCCTTCCAGCATGCGTTCGGTGTGATCGCGAGTTGGCGCCGGCTCGGTCACTGCGGTCACACCCTCGGCATACAGACCGGCCAGCAGCAGGCAGGATTTGACCTGGGCGCTGGCCATCGGCAGCGCATAGTCGATGCCGCGCAGCGCCTGGCGGCCGTGAATATGCAGCGGCGCAGTACCGCTGGGACTGGCGTCGATGCGCGCGCCCATCAGCGCCAGCGGCTCGGTGACCCGGCGCATCGGCCGGCGTGTCAGCGAGGCGTCACCGGTCAGAACCGTATCA
Source organism: Candidatus Competibacteraceae bacterium (assembly GCA_003989075.1). Classification (GTDB taxonomy): domain Bacteria; phylum Pseudomonadota; class Gammaproteobacteria; order Competibacterales; family Competibacteraceae; genus RXIX01. Next base: position 508 of record RXIX01000112.1, read on the forward strand.
AAGGCCTGCCCGGCGAGCAAACCGCTCATCAGGCGCATCGACGTACCGGAATTGCCCATATCCAGCGGCGCGGACGGTGGACGCAAGCCGTGCAGGCCAACGCCATCTACAGTGACCCGGCCAGCCTCCGGCCCATTAATCGCGACCCCCATGGCGCGAAACGCCTGCAGCGTCGCCAGGCAATCCTCGCCTTCCAGGAAGCCGCTGATCGCGGTGCGGCCCTCGGCCAGCGCGCCCAGCATGATGGCGCGATGGGAAATGGATTTGTCGCCCGGTACCCGGACGCGGCCGCGCAGGGCACCGCCAGGTTCGACGACGAAGCTCAGTGTGCTCATGGGAAGATCCGATCAATCCAGATACAGGTTGTCGCGGGCGCGCTTGGCCCGCTGGAAGGTGGCCAGGATCGCGGCGCGATCATCACTGCGGATCGCCTCGGCCAGTTGCGCCAGATCGGCACTGAACAGGGCGATCATCTCCAGCAACTGCTCGCGGTTGGCGACACAGATGTCATGCCACATGACGGGGTCGCTGGAGGCAATGCGGGTGAAGTCGCGGAAGCCGCCAGCGGCATAACGGAAGACTTCGGCCCGGTCATCGAGACGCGCCAGGGTATCGACCAGGGTATAGGCCAGCATGTGCGGCAGGTGACTGGTCGCGGCCAGCACCGCGTCATGATGGCGCACACCCATGTCGACCACTTCGGCGCCGGTCAGCTCCCACATGCGCCGGATAAGCTGATGCGCGGCGGCGGCAGTCTCGGCCAGCGGCGTCAGGATCACCCGCCGGCGCTGAAACAGCGTGGCAAAGGAGGCTTCCACGCCGCTTTGCTCGGTGCCGGCGATTGGATGACCAGGCACGAAATGCGGCGGGATCTGGCCGTAAATCCGCTCGATATCGGCCACCACGCTGCCCTTGGCGCTGCCAACGTCGGTGAGGATTGCCCCGGCCGCCAGATGCGGGACAATGCTGCGCAGCACGGCCGCCATCGCACCCAGCGGCACCGCCACTACCACCACGTCGGCAGCGCACACGGCACAGGCCGGATCGGTCTCGTAGCGATCAATCACCCCCAGACGCACGGCGGCGCGTAAATTGTCCTCGCCGCGCCCGCAGCCGATCACCTCGCCCACTTCGCCCGCTTCACGCAGGGCGCGCGCCAGCGAACCGCCGATCAGACCGACGCCGATGATGCACAGCCGTTGAATCAAGGGTTGCGTCATAGCCGCGTCAGGCCCTTAGTACGTCGCTCAAGGCATCGATGCAGCGGGCATTCTCCGCCGTGCTGCCGATACTGATGCGCAGGAAATTGGGCAGGCCATAGTTATCCACCGGCCGGGTGATGACGCCACGCTTGAGCAGTTCCAGGAACACGTCGCGGCCCGGCCGCTGCATATCGATGCACAGGAAATTGCCCACCGACGGCAACCAGCGCAATCCCCACGCGCGGCAGGCGTCCTGCAACTGCTGCATCCCGGCTCTGTTCAGCCGCTGGCTGCGTGCCAGATGCTCGCTATCCTCCAGCGCTGCCGTCGCCGCGACCAGCGCCAGACTGTTGACGTTAAACGGCTGGCGCACCCGGTTAAGCACATCGGCAACTGCCGGATGGGATACGGCATAACCGACGCGCAGGCCGGCCAGTCCATAGACCTTGGAGAAGGTGCGCGTCACCACCAGATTGGGGAACCGCTCCAGCCAGCGGAGGGCATCGGGACAATCGGCAGCCGCATCGACGTATTCGCCATAGGCCTCATCGACCACCACGATCACCCGCTCCGGTACCGCCTCCAGCAGCGCTTCCAGCTCGGCGCTGTTCAGCCAGGTGCCGGTAGGATTATTGGGATTGGCGATGAACAGCACGCGGGTACGGTCGTTGATTTGCCCGAGCAGCGTCGCCGGGTCATGGCCATAGGGCATGGCGTGATCCGGTGGATTGGCCGGGGCGATGCGGGCGGTTGCGCCCACTGCCTGGGTGACAATCGGATACACCGCGAAGGCATGGGCGGCAAACACAGCCTCGTGCTCGGGGGTCAGAAAGGCCCGCGCCACCAGTTCCAGAACGTCATTGGAACCGTTGCCCAAGGTCAGCGCCGCCATCGATACGCCCAGGCGCGTCGCCAGCGCGGTCTTCAGTTCGAAACCATTGCCATCGGGGTAGCGGGCCAGATCCGCCAGTGCCGCCTGCACCGCCGCCAGCGCCTTCGGACTCGGCCCCAGCGGATTCTCGTTGGACGCCAGCTTTACGATATCGCGCAGACCATATTCGCGGCGCAACTCGCTCTCCGGCTTGCCGGGCTGATAGGGATGCAGGCTGCGCACACCGGGCGCGGCGAGACTGAGAACATCAAGATCACAGGTCATGGGACATGCGGCTCCATCGGCATAAGCGATTGGCAGGAAAGAGGGGGAGAAGGCGGGAAAGTAGCGTTCCAGCCATTTTTTCCATGGCGGCCTTTACGAGCGTCCCTCACAACACACCTTTGGGATATGAACCCAGCACCCGGAACAGGCTGGCCTGCTCGCGCAATTCGCTGAGCGCTTTCGCCACTGGCTCATCCTGCGCATGACCATCCAGATCAATGAAAAAGACGTAATCCCACATGCCGCGCCGCGAGGGCCGTGATTCAATCCGGTTCATGCTGACGTTATTGTGCGCCAGCGGTTCCAGCAGATTGAACAGCGCGCCCGGACGGTTGAGCGACGCGACCAGCAGCGCGGTCTTATCATCGCCCGACGGGGGAATCGGTTGAGTGCCAATGATCAGGAACCGGGTGGTGTTATTCGGCTCATCCTCGATATTGCGCACCAGGGTCGGCAATTGATAGATATCAGCGGCGCACTGTCCGGCAATGGCCGCCGCGTCCGGTTCTGCACGCACGCGCAGGGCCGCTTCACCGTTGCTGCCGACTTCAATCTGTTCGATGCGTGGCACATTGCTATCCAGCCACTCGCGGCATTGCGCCAGGGATTGCCGGTGCGAATAAATCCGGCGAATGGCGCTCAATTCCGTAGCCTGGGTGATCAGGTGGTGGTTAATGCGCATCTGCACCTCGCCACAAATCCGCAGCGGCGATTGCAGAAACATGTCGAGGGTGTGATTGACCACGCCTTCGGTGGAGTTCTCCACCGGCACCACGCCGTAATCCGCGGACCCGGCCTCAACCTCGCGAAAGACCTCGTCGATCGCCCGCAGCGGAATGCTGTGGATGGATTGCCCGAAATGCTTCAGCGCCGCCGCCTGCGTAAAGGTACCCTCGGGGCCGAGAAAGGCGATTTTCAGCGGCTCCTCCAGCGCCAAGCAGGCTGACATGATCTCACGAAACAGCCGGGCCATTTCCTCGCTGCTCAGCGGCCCCGTATTGGTCTCGATCACCCGGCGCAGCACCTGAGCCTCGCGCTCGGCCCGGTAGAAATTGCCCGTCACGCCCGCAGCCTGCTTGATTGCCCCGACCTGCTGCGCGCAACGCGCCCGCTCGGAGATCAGCGTCTGAATTTGCCGGTCGAGCGCATCGATCCGTTCACGCAGCGCCTGCAGGCTGTCCGCCTCGCTCATGCCTGGTCCTCATCACCGTTATCGTCCAGAGTGGCATCGTCATCATCGATCACGTCGTCCACCGGCAGATCGCCATTGCTCTCCGCTTCACTGATGCTTTCAATTTTCTCAATACCGGTCAGTTTCTCGCTGCCCTGCAGGCGAATCAGGGTCACGCCCTGGGTGTTGCGGCCTACGACCGAGATGCCTTCGACCGGGGTGCGCACCAGGGTGCCGCCATCGGTAATCAGCATGATGTCGTAGTCATCCTCCACCTGCACCGCGCCGACAACCCGACCGTTGCGTTCGGTGGTCTGGATGGAAATCACACCCTGGCCACCGCGGCCCCGGCGCGGATAGTCCGCGACCGGCGTGCGCTTGCCGTAGCCATTCTCGGTCGCGGTCAGCACCGTGCCTTCGCCGACCACGATCAGGGCAATCACCTGTTGCCCCGGCTCCAGGCGAACGCCGCGCACGCCGCAGGCCGAGCGGCCTGTGATGCGCACTTCGGTCTCGGCGAAGCGCAGGGCCTTGCCGGCATCGGTAAACAGCATCACATCGCACTGGCCATGCGTCAGCGCCACATCCACCAGTTGATCCCCGTCGCGCAGGTCAATGGCGATGATGCCGCTGGCGCGGGGCCGCGAATAATCGGACAGCGGGGTTTTCTTGACCGTGCCGTTGGCGGTGGCGAAAAACACATGATGATCATCATCGAATTCACGCACCGACAGCACGGCGTTGATGCGTTCACCGTCCTGCAGCGGCAGCAGATTGACGATTGGCCGGCCACGTGCCGTGCGCCCGGCCTGGGGCAGTTCGTAGACCTTTTTCCAGTACACCTGACCGCGGTTGGAAAAGCACAGCAGCGTGTCATGGGTGCTGGCGATGAACAGCTTATCGACGAAATCCTCTTCCTTGACCGTGGTCGCCGCCCGACCCCGGCCGCCACGGCGCTGCGCCCGGTACAGCGACAGCGGCTGCGCCTTGACATAGCCAGCGTGCGACAGGGTGACCACCATTGCCTCTTCGTTGATCAGGTCTTCGAGATTGAGATTCTGCTCGCCGGGCAGGATCACGGTGCGGCGGACGTCGCCATACTGGGTGCGCAGGTCCAACAGTTCGGCGCGGATCACCGCAGTCAGCCGCTCCGGCACGGTGAGAATCTCCAGATAATCGGCGATACGATCCAGTAGCTCCTGGTATTCGTCGAGCAGCTTCTGCTGCTCCAGCCCGGTCAGTCGATGCAGACGCAAATCCAGAATCGCCTGGGCCTGAATCGGCGACAGCCGGTATCCGTCCGCGCCAAGACCAAATTCCGCCGCCAGATCCTCGGGCCGCGAAGCACTTGCTCCAGCACGGGCCAGAAAATCCATCACCAGCCCGGGATGCCATGCCCGCTCCAGCAGGGCCATGCGGGCGGCGGCCGGATCAACAGCAGCGCGAATCAGGGCAATCAGCGGATCCAGATTGGCCAGCGCCACTGCCAGCCCTTCGACGATGTGGGCACGTTCGCGGGCCTTGCGCAGGTCGAATACGGTGCGCCGCACCACCACCTCACGGCGATGGGCCAGGAAGGCCTCCAGCATCTGCTTGAGATTGAGTAAACGCGGCTGGCCGTCGACCAGAGCGACCATGTTGACGCCAAATACGCACTGCAGCGCGGTATGCAGAAACAGGTTGTTGAGTACGACTTCGGGACTCTCGTTGCGGCGCACTTCGATGTAGATGCGCAAGCCGTCCTTGTCGGATTCATCGCGCAGCTCGGAGATGCCGTCGATCTTCTTGTCCTTGACCAGCTCGGCGATTTTCTCGATCAGCCGTGCCTTGTTCACCTGATAGGGCAGCTCGGTGACGATAATCGCCTGACGATTACGCAGCTCGTCGGTTTCAATCTCGGTGCGGGCGCGCATCTGCACCCGGCCACGACCGGTCTCGTAGGCTTCGCGGATGCCGCGGGTACCGTTGATCAGCGCGGCAGTAGGAAAATCCGGCCCCGGCACATAAGTCATCAGATCGGCGATGCTCAGCGCCGGGTAGTCGATCAGCGCTACGCAGGCATCGACCACCTCGCCCAGATTGTGCGGCGGAATGTTGGTGGCCATGCCCACGGCAATGCCCGATGAACCGTTGACCAGCAGATTGGGCAGCCGGGTAGGAAAGACCGCCGGTTCGTGTTCCGACTCGTCGTAATTGGGGACGAAGTCGACAGTTTCCTTATCGATATCGGCGAGCAGCTCGTGGGCGAGGCGGGACATGCGCACTTCGGTATAGCGCATCGCCGCCGGCGCATCACCGTCGATGCTGCCAAAGTTGCCCTGGCCATCGACCAGCAGATAGCGCAGCGAGAAAGGCTGCGCCATGCGCACGATGGTGTCATAGACCGCAGTATCACCATGCGGGTGATATTTACCGATCACGTCGCCCACCACGCGCGCCGATTTCTTGTAGGGACGGTTCCAGTCGTTGCCCAGCTCGCTCATGGCGAACAGCACGCGCCGGTGCACCGGCTTGAGGCCGTCGCGCACATCCGGCAAAGCCCGCCCGACGATCACGCTCATCGCGTAATCGAGGTAGGACTGGCGCATTTCGTCTTCGAGATTAACCAGCAGGATTTCTTTGGCGATTTCAGTCATGCGGAGCCTTCTTCCTTCAACCAGAACCGCCATCCGGGCGGCGATAGGATCGCGAATTCTAGCACAGCCAGCCCCGGGATCAGCCGGCGTCCGGTCCGGCCAGTTCAGCGCTATCGGCTATCAGCCGCGCCATTTTTTCCGTATCCGGCGCCCACACCACACCGTGCTCGGTCACCAGCGCATCCACCAGTTCCGCCGGGGTCACATCAAACGATGGATTCCACACCTCGGCCCCGGCAGCAGCGACCGCTTGCCCACCGAGCATTAGCAGTTCCTCAGCGGCGCGCTGCTCGATGGGAATGTCGGTACCACAGGCCAGACTCAGATCCACGGTCGAAACCGGCGCCACCACCATGAATCTCACCCGGTGATAGCGCGCCGCCAGGGCCAGATGGTAGGTGCCGATCTTATTGGCAACATCGCCATTGGCGGCGATCCGGTCAGCACCCACCAGCACCCAGGTGATCGCACCGCCGCGCAGCAGCGCCGCCGCCGCGCCATCCGCCAGCAGCGTCACCGGAATACCCTCCTGCACCAGCTCCCAGGCCGTCAGGCGCGCGCCCTGCAGCCAGGGCCGGGTTTCATCGGCATAGACCCGCTCCACCCGCCCCGCTGCATAAGCGGCGCGAATCACACCCAGCGCCGTGCCATAGCCACCGGTGGCCAGCGAACCGGTGTTGCAATGGGTCAGCACCGCGCCGCGCGTATCCAGCAGCGCCGCGCCCAGCGCACCCATGCGCCGGTTGGCGGCGATATCCTCCTCATGGATCGCCACTGCCTCGGCCAGCAGCCGCGGGCGCGGATCCCCGCTGATTTCGGCCATCACCCGCTCCATGCGCCGCAGCGCCCAGCACAGATTGACTGCGGTCGGGCGCGCCGCCGCCAGCAGCGCCAGATCAGTCGCGATGCGTGCCCGCCACTGCCCGGGACTCTCGACCCAGCGTGCCGCCGCCGCCAGCACCACGCCATAGGCCGCTGCGACACCAATCGCAGGGGCGCCGCGCACCACCATGGCGCGAATGGCCTCGGCTGCTGCCGCCACGCTCTGCACACGCCTATACTGCTGCTCAGCCGGCAGCAGGCGCTGATCCAGCAGTTCCAGCGCATCATCGCGCCAGCGCACGGCGCGCACCTGATCGTAAGTGAGGGACATTAAGACTCCGGTTGCGGTGAAATCCATGAACAGACACCGGATCAGCATAAAATTTCCTGATCAAGCAGCATCTGTTGTACGCTGACGACAGTGGCTTTTAGCGCCTTTCAGCACAAAATTCCCTTGCCAAAATGGCAAGATAGCGCGCAAAATGACGGCATTTATTGCTGGCACAACATTTTTTGCAATTCTGACACAACGTTGTATCATTGCACATCAAGGCCCTTGGGTTTGCCGCGTGCAGCGGTTATAAGCTTGGGCATACTGGTTTGATGGATGATCGCGGTTGAGTCAAACCCGATCCCCGCAACCCGCAGTTCTTGGCGTGAAGTGCACAGAATTTTGAGTGCCTATTTGGGAGAGTATACCGATGAAAGTAAACCTGCAGAAACTCAGCCTGGGCCTGGCTGCTTCGATGGTGCTGTTCGCCGCCCTGCCGGCGCAAGCCGCCAACAAGTATGGCTGCATCTATGCCGTGGACCCCTATGACAAGATCGTCAAGGATCCCTATGGCAACTGCATCCGCACCCCGTTCTGGACCGCCGCGAAGAACATTCCGGAGTGTGGTGGTGTCGCCGCCGTTGAGCCGCCGCCGGCCGCGCCGGTCGTCGAAACCCTGTCGCTGGGTGCCGACGCCTACTTCGACTTCGACCGTGCCGAAATCAAGCCGGCGGGACGCGCCAAGCTCGACAAGCTGGCCGCTGACCTGCGCCGGGTCTCCTCGGTATCCTCGATCCTGATCGTTGGTCACACCGATGGCAAGGGCACCGAAGCCTACAACTATCGCCTCGGCCAGCGCCGCGCCGATTCCGTTGCTCAGTACATGATCTCCCGTGGCATTCCCGCCTCGCTGATCACTACCCAGAGCCGCGGCAAGCTTGATCCGGTTGCCCCGAACACCCTGCCCAACGGCAAGGACAACCCGGCTGGCCGTGCGCTGAACCGTCGTGTGGTCATCACCGTGACTGCCCGCGAGAAAGTGATCAGCCAGTAATCCACAGCGATTTCTGATCGCTGAAAGCGCCCCGGTTCGCCGGGGCGCTTTTTTTGCGCCCCGGTCACCCGCAGCTATAATGCCGCCGCCACCGTCCGGAGAATCGCGCATGCCGCAGCCTGTCGATACCCTGCTCAACGCCCGCTGGATCATTCCGGTCGAACCGCACGGCCAGACTCTCGAATACCATGCCCTCGTCATCGACAAGGGGCGCATCCTCGACCTTCTGCCCCAGAACATGGCAGCCGCCCGCTACCAGGCCACCGAGCACCTGAACCTGGACCGGCACCTGCTGATCCCCGGCCTGATCAATGCCCACACCCACGCCAGCATGAGCCTGCTGCGCGGGCTGGCCGACGACCTGCCGCTGCTGACCTGGCTACAGGACCACATCTGGCCGGCGGAAGCGCGCTGGGTTGATACCGGCTTTGTCGCCGATGGCACCCGTCTGGCCGTGGCCGAAATGCTGCGCGGTGGCACCACCTGCTTCAATGACATGTACTTTTT
>RXIX01000113.1 GCA_003989075.1 Candidatus Competibacteraceae bacterium
GCCAGATACAGCGACCAGGACTCAACCGGCATGCCCATGCTCCTAGCATTTCAACCCGATGAAATTGACGGATGGCGTAGGGTGGATAAGCGAAGCGCATCCACCTTCCCGGGCAAGGGTGGGTGGATGCGGCACAAGCGCCTTATCCACCCTGCCCGCTTCAACCCGATGAAATTGACGGATGGCGCAGGGTGGATAAGCGAAGCGCATCCACCTTCCCGGGCAAGGGTGGGTGGATGCGGCACAAGCGCCTTATCCACCCTGCCCGTCAAGTCATTTGAAGTCGGTTGAAGCACTAGCGCAACACCACGGTCTTGTGGCCGTTGAGGAACACACGCCGCTCCAGGTAGAAATGTATCGCCCGCGCCAGAACAATGTTTTCAATATCGCGCCCGACCGCCACCAATTGTTCCGGCGTATGGGCGTGATCAACCCGTTCCACTTCCTGTTCGATGATCGGCCCCTCGTCGAGATTGGCGGTGACGTAATGCGCAGTAGCGCCGATCAGCTTGACGCCACGGGCATGCGCCTGATGATAGGGCTTGGCGCCCTTGAAGCCGGGCAGAAAGGAATGGTGAATATTGATCGCCCGCCCGGCCAGGGCCGCGCATAGCGCCGGCGACAGGATTTGCATGTAGCGGGCCAGCACCACCAGTTCGGTACGACTCTGCTCGATCAGCTCAAGAATGCGCTGCTCCTGCTCGGCCCGGGTTGCCGGCGTCACCGGCAGATGGTGATAGGGAATGGCGTGCCAATCGGCCAGATGCGCCAGTTCGGTATGGTTGGACACAATGGCGGTAATCTCCATCGCCAGAGCACCGGTGCGATGCCGGTACAACAGGTCATTCAGGCAGTGCTCGGCCTTGGACACCAGGATCATCACACGCGGCCGGCGACGTGGATCATAAAGATTCCAGTCCATCGCAAACTGCCGGGTCAGCGGCGCGAAATGCTCCAGCAATGCCGGCGCAGCGGCCTCGGCCATTTCAAACACCAGGCGCATGAAGAAACGCCCCGATTCAGTGTCGCTGAACTGATCGGATTCGATGATATTGCCGCGATGGGCGGCCAGCACGCCGGAAACGGCGGCGACGATGCCCACCCGGTCCGGGCAGGCAATGGTCAGGATATAGCGCTGATTCAACATGGGCATTCTTCAGCCAGACAGTACAAAAGGGCCGCCAGTGTAGGGCAAAGCGCCTATTCCGGCCGATCCAGCACATCACGCAGCAGCGGCAGATGCAGGCGCACGCATTCCATGCCTGCGGCGATCGCCTCGTCGGCGTGGTCGAAATCCATCAAGCCCAGATGGGCCAGACGCGGCGCCAGCACCACATCCGGCGGATCGCCGGCCATGCGCGTCCGGGTGATACGGTCCTGCATGATATTGATCGCCCCGGCCATGACATCGAACAGGCCCGGCGGCTCATCGGCGACTGGCGGTTTTTCCGCTGCGCTGCCGCCATTGCCCAGCATAGCCTGCCAGCCGGCGCTGAGCCGTGCCAGCAGGGGATTCGGCAGGGTGCGCCGCGACACCCGCCCGCTGAAATGACGGCCGACGATATCGCCATTCAGGTTCACCGCGATCACCTGATCGGCGCCCAGCGCCCGGCACAGCGACACCGGCAGCGGATCCACCAGACCCCCATCGACCAGCCAGCGCTCCCGGTACTGCACCGGACTGAACAGCCCCGGCAGGGCAATCGAGGCGCGCACCGCTTCCAGCAGCGAACCCTCCTGAAACCACACCTCGCGGCCGGTGTACAGGTCGGTAGCCACCGCGCCGAATGGCCGCGACAGGGTCTCGATCGGCACATCCTCAACCCGCTCGCTGAAGGCGCGCATCAGCCGCTCGCCCTCGACGCCGCCCATGCGCAGATCCATGTAGCGGATGATTTCCCACCAGTCGATCTGCGTGACCCACTCTTCCAGGCGCTCCAGGCGATCACTGGCATAGGCCGCACCGACCAGTGCGCCAATCGAAGTACCGGCAACGATGTCCGGAACGATCCCGGCCTGGGCCAAAGCCTTGAGCACGCCAATATGCGCCCAACCGCGCGCCGAGCCGCTGCCAAGAGCGACACCGAGCCGGGGTTGCCGTTGTTGCATGACCAGTCCTCCTTGGAATCCGCGCCTATGCCGCTTTTTGCCGGTTCCGTACCGGCTCAAGCGGCATTTCTTCGGTTCGCGTTTCATTGAGAGTGCTGGATGCATGATCCAACAAGTTCATGCTCTCTCCACGCGCAATCCCCGGCTCCCCGCCGGTTGCTACGACATGAGCCTGCCGAATGGCAAATCTTCGGATGTTTTTCGCCGCGTTCACATCGCGGTCATGCCGGGTTCCGCAATCTGGGCATATCCAGTACCGGACCGACAACGGCATGTTCTGCTGATAGCTGCCGCACGCGCTGCAGGTTTTGCTGCTGGGAAACCACGGGTCTACCACAACCACCTTGCGGCCATACCATGCAGCCTTGTATTCGACTTGGCGGCGAAATTCACCCATGCCCACATCGGCAATCGCGCCGGCCAGACAATGGTTTTTGACCATGCCTTTCACGTTCAGGCCTTCCAGAACAATGACATCGGCACTGCGGACAATGCCGGTTGTGGTCTTGTGCAGGAAGTCGGCGCGCATCGCGGCCACATGCGCATGAATCCTGGCTACCTTGACCCGTTGCCGGTTGCGCCGATTGCTGCCCTTTTGCATACGACTTAACCGGCGCTGCTGGCGTTTCAGGTAACGCAACTGGCCTTTCAAATGGCGCGGATTGCCCGACTTCGTGGCGGTCTCGCCATCCCAGGCAATCACAACGTCCTTGATGCCCAGGTCAAGCCCGACGGTCTTACCGGTCAACGGCAACTGCGCCATTTCGACTTCACAGGCAAAGCTCACGAAGTAGCGACCGGTAGGCGTTCTGCTCACCGTGGCCATCTTCGGGATGCCCGCCGGAATTTGCGACCAGCGGATTTTAAGCGCGCCCAGCTTGAGCAGCTTCAGGAGCTTTCCAGCCTGATAGTTCCGCTCAATCTGGCGTTGGTCAAGCTGATACCGCACGGCTTGTCTATCGTAACGGGATTTGAACTTGGGATACTTGCCGCGCTTATCAAAAAAATTCTTGAACGCCTTATCCTGGTCAATCAGGGCTTGTGTCAGGCAAGACGCAGTGGAATCACCCAGCCATGGGAATTCGCCGCGCTTCCATTCCGTCACTTGCCTATTCAGCGACACATAGTTGTAGCGTTCCTTGCGCTCCTCCCATGCCGTGCTGCGCAAGTCCAGACAGCGATTCCATACAAACCGCGCGTTACCAAACTCAACCGCCAACTGCTTGCGCTGGATGGCCGTCGGTTCAAAGCGGAATTTGTAGGCTTTTAGTATGAAAATCATATTGGAATGGCTTGTGCTGCAGGATGCTGCAAAAGGCGAACCGAAGCACCGGCGCGGATAAGCGGTCTATTCCGCTGGCCGCCCTGCTGCGCGCCAGCTTGCATCGGCGAGATGCCTTGCAAACGGAGTCGCTACGCAATAGCTTAAACCGGCGGAGTCGTTCGTCATCCATGACTCACTTCGTCGCGCCTGCTGCCGCCGCGCCGGTCGCTGGTCTACAATGGCCGCCGGCCCCCTCACACCACTCCAATTCCAAAAACGCGCGCCATGGCCGCTTTGCCGCTTTACCGTCTCGTCCTGCTCGGCTGCCTGCTCGGCGGCGGTTCCAGTGTCGCCGCGATCGATCCCACCCCGCCCCGACTGCTGCTGCACGACTTCGAGCGTCCAACCAGTCCAGTGCCCGGCACAATCGCCAGTGCCTGGAGCGCCGACCCCGAACAGCCCGCCGGGCGCATCGTGACCCAGATGCAAGCTGCGCCCGCACCGCGCAGTGGCCGCGCGCTGCATCTGGCCTACCGCTTCGCGCCCGGCGCCGATGACGCCATCGGCTGGCAACTGCGCCTGCCTGATCTGGACGCCTCAGCCTACGATCATCTGGAACTGTGGATTCGCGGCGACCGTCAGGCAGGCTTTGCCCCAGCGCTGCAACTGGAATTCAAGCAAACCCTGGCCGGCGCGCCGCCGGGCCTGTTGCGCCGGGGCAGCACGCTGATTGAAGGCATCAGCACCGACTGGCAGCGCGTCCAGGTTCCCCTGCGGCGCATGAGCGGCATCGAGGATTGGCGGCATCTGCGCCAGTTCGCCCTGGTATTACATCCACGCCGCAGCACAATCGATGCCGGCGCCTACTGGCTGGACGATATCGCCCTGGTCAAGACCGGCCAGCCCGGACCGAGCATCTACGATCGGGTCAACACGCCGCGCAAGGATGCACTGGGCGCGACACTCGGTGGCCAGGACGCCCTGCAGGTCTACATCCGCAGCCGCCTGGGTGGTGCATGGCCACAGCGCCTGACGGTGCCGGCGGCGGAATTGCCCAACACCAACCAGGCCTTTCTGGAACGGCTGGCCCGCGACACCTGGCGCGGCCTGGTGACCTTCAGCGACCGCGAACACGGCCTGCCGCTGGACACGGTGCGCTTTACTGATTCCGGCGATGTACAACGCGCCTGGGTCGGCGATTACACCAACGTCACCAATATCGGCCTGTACCTGATCGACATCATCGCCGCGCGTGAACTGGGGCTGATCGATGCCGCCGAAGCACAGCAACGCCTCGACCAGACCCTGCACACCCTGGAACGGCTGGAAACCTGGCGCGGCTTCTTCTTCAACTACTACGACACCACTACCCTGGAGCGCAGCAGCCATTTCGTCTCCTTCGTCGATTCGGCCTGGCTGAGCGCCGGGCTGATAGTGGTGCGCAATGCACTGCCGGAACTGGCCGCACGCTGCACGCGCCTGATCGAGCGCGAGAATTACGGCGTTTTCTACGACCCGGTCGAGCAGTTGATGATGCACGGCTACTACGTGCACCTGCCGCAGCGCGCCGAGTTCAACTACGGGCTGCTGTACAGCGAGGCCCGCCTGGGCAGCCTGATTGCCATTGGCAAAGGTCAGGTACCGGAGGAGCACTGGTACCGGATGGCGCGCACCTTTCCGCGCCGCTTCGAGTGGCAGTCGCAAAGCCCCAAGGACCGTGTGCTCAAGCGCATCAACGGCTACCGCTTCGCCGGCGGCTACTACATCTGGCGCGGCCTGAAATACGTGCCCTCCTGGGGCGGCAGCGCCTTTGAGGCCCTGATGCCGCTGCTGGTGCTGGACGAGTCGCGTTATGCGCCCTACAGCCTCGGCCAGAACGCGCGCGCGCATGTAGCGCTGCAGCGCCGCTTTGCCCTGGAGCAGCTCGGCTATCCGGTCTGGGGCCTGTCGCCGAGTTCACGCCCCGGCGGTGGCTATGGCGAGTTTGGCGCCCGGGTGCTTGGTGTGCGCGGTTACGACGGTGGCGCAGTCACACCGCATGCAGCAGCGTTGGCCCTGCTGGTCGATCCACCGGCCGCAATTGCCAATCTGCGCCGTCTCACCGAGCGTTACCCGCTGTATGGCGAATTCGGGTTCTACGACGCCGTCGATCCGAAGAACGGTCAGGTGGCCTACAACTACCTGGCGCTGGATCAGAGCATGATCCTGATCGCCCTGGCCAATCACCTGCGCGCCGGTGCCATCCAGCGCTATTTCGCCGCCGATCCGATCCTGCAGGCGGTGCTGCCGCGCCTGGGCGCGGAACACTTTTTCCCTGATGCCAAGCCGGATGCCTATGGCCAGCGTTGAGTTCGAGCACATCGACAAGATCTATCCGGGCGGCAACCAGGCGATTTTTGATTTCAGCCTGAGCATAGCCGATGGCGAAGCGCTGGCGCTGGTCGGTCCGTCCGGCTGCGGCAAATCGACCCTGCTGCGCCTGCTGGCCGGGCTGGAAACGCCCAGTCGCGGCCTGTTGCGCATTGGCGGTCAGGTGGTCAATGCCCAGCCACCGCAGCAGCGCAACGTGGCGATGGTGTTTCAGGATTACGCGCTCTATCCACACATGACGGTGCGGCGCAATCTGGAATTTCCACTGCGCATGCGCGATCTGCCGCGCGCTGATATCGATCGGCAGGTGCACTGGGTGACGGAACTGCTCGGGCTGGATGGGCTGCTCGATCGCCTGCCCCGGCAGTTGTCCGGTGGGCAGCGTCAGCGGGTGGCGATGGGCCGGGCGCTGGTGCGGCAGCCGAGCGTGTTCCTGATGGATGAGCCGCTGTCCAATCTCGATGCCCGGCTGCGGGTGCAGATTCGCGCTGAGCTGGGCGAACTGCTGGAACGGCTTGGCGCCACCACGCTGTATGTCACCCACGATCAGGCCGAAGCGATGACCCTGGGCGATCGGGTCGCGGTGCTCAATCAGGGCCGCCTGCAACAGGTTGCTCCGCCGCGTGAACTGTATGCGCGACCGGCTAATGTCTTCGTGGCCGGCTTTATCGGCAATCCGCCGATGAATCTGCTGCCTGCGCGCCTGCTGCATGATGCACCGGAGGGGCCGCGCCTGCGGCTGGGCGAGCAGGAGCTGTTGTTACCCTTCGACTGTTCGACTGTTCGGCTGTTCGACAGGCTCACAGCTCACAGCTCACAGCTCAGGGCGAACGGGGCTACGCCGCTGCATGCGTTGACACATGGATTCCGCGACTGCGCGCGGAATGACATTGAGCACATTACCGCCGGTATACGCCCTGAACATCTGCGTTTGAGCGAAAACGGCCACGGTCTGCGCGCCACGGTGCATGATGCCGAGTATCTCGGTCATGAAACCCTGCTGTACGCGCGCCTGGACGGCCTGGATCCTGCGGTACCGCCGCTGGTGGCACGGTTGGCCGGTCTGCGCCCGTTTCATCGCGGCGATCCGCTGTACCTGATGGCCGATGCGGCTCAGTGGCATCTGTTCGAGACCGATGGCCGGGCGCTGCATGCGCCAGAGGAGCAAGGCGATGCCTGAAGCAATCCAGTTTCCCGCCGGTTTTCTCTGGGGTGCGGCGACCTCGGCCTATCAGATCGAAGGTGCACCGCTGGCCGATGGCGCCGGGCCGAGCATCTGGCACGAATTCGCCCACACTCCCGGCTGCACCCGCGCTGGCGATACCGGCGACCGGGCCTGCGATCACTATCACCGCTATCGTGAAGATGTGGCGCTCATGGGCGCGCTGGGCCTGAACGCCTACCGTTTCAGCGTGTCCTGGAGCCGGATACAACCGGACGGGCGCGGCGCGGTCAACCGGCGCGGTCTGGGCTTTTACGACCGGCTGGTTGATGCACTGCTGGCGCAGGGCATCCAGCCGATGCTGACCCTGTATCACTGGGATTTGCCGGCGGCGCTGGACCGGCGCGGCGGCTGGCTGAATCCCGATAGTGCCGCCTGGTTCGCCGATTATGCGCGCGTGCTGTTCCGGGCGCTGGATGACCGGGTGCAGCACTGGGTGACGCTCAACGAGCCGTGGGTGGTGGTCGATGGCGGTTATCTGCAGGGCGTGCTGGCGCCGGGGCAGCGCAATGTATTCGCCGCACCGGTCGCCGCGCATCACCTGCTGCTGGCCCATGCCTATGCCGTGCAGACCTATCGCGCCGAGGGCCGGCACCGGATCGGTCTGGTGGTCAATCTGGAACCGAAATACCCGGCGGCGGACACCAGCGCCGACCTGGCCGCAACCATGCGCGCCGATGCCTATTGGAACCGCTATTATCTCGATCCGGTCTTTCTCGGCGCTTATCCACCGGAACTGGCGGAGATTTTCGACACCGCCTGGCCGAAATTTCCCGCCGCTGATCTGGAACAGATTCGCCAGCCACTGGATTTCCTCGGCGTCAATTATTACAGCCGTCAGGTGACACGCCACGATCCCGCCGACTGGCCGCTGGCCGCCGCGCGCGTGCGCCAGCCACAGCAGGTCCATACTGCGCTGGATTGGGAGGTCTATCCGCAGGGCCTGACCGACATCCTGCAATGGGTGACCAGCCGCTACGGGCCGCTGCCGCTGTACATCACCGAAAATGGCGCTGCGTTCTACGACCCCCCGCAGGCCAGCGAGGGTGTGATTGAGGATCCGCTGCGCCAGCGCTATCTACGTGATCATCTGCGCGCTGCCTACGCTGCCATCCAGGCGGGTGTCGATCTGCGCGGTTATTTCGCCTGGTCGCTGCTGGACAATTTCGAATGGGCGCACGGCTATGCGCCGCGCTTTGGTCTGGTGCACGTCGATTACGCCACCCAGCAGCGCACACCCAAGGCCAGCGCGCACTTTTACAGCCGGGTGATTGCCAGCCAGGGCGCGGCGCTCTCGTCAATTACCCCGCCGTAAACGACGGGGCTTGCGGCTATGCTCGGACAATCCATTGTCGTCATTGCACGCCACGATAGGCTTATTGACATGAGCCCGTGCAGCGATATTGATCGCCGCGTTTTGATCCGCATTCGCAACGTGGCCACAGGCGACACATTGAAAACGGGATTGGGTTTTGCGATTGGCTTTTTCAGTATGCCCACAGGCCGCGCATTGGCGCGAGGTATTGCGGGGACTAACATACTGAACGGCAACGCCTTCCCGCTTCGCTTTGTACTACGACTTTGGCAATCGCTCGAATGGTCAACTGCGCCGACAAGCCAAACTGTTTGCGAACGTGCTCATACATATGTTTCTGCAAAACAAACTTGGACGCGCACTGTTCCCGAAACGCCACTTCGGCAATGCAGTTACACGCTTCATTGAAGACCCGCATGGTGTCTTTCAGCGCCGCGTACTGAGCCGCGTCAGGGAGAATTTTGATTTGCAGGACGGTTTTCATATTGATAGTTATCAGGACTTTCGCTTGGTGTTTCAGCTCATTGATTTTCTAATATACGGGACTTGCGCTTTTCGTCATTCCCGCGTACGCGGGAATCCAGTAGCTTGTTGAAAAGAATGGATACCCGCTTTCGCGGGTATGACGGAAAAAGTCAGGTAAGCGAAAGTCCTGGTTATATTCACGAAGGAATATCAATGTCAAATCAACCGGCGTCTGACCGTGCTGCGCACGGTGCGCTATCCCTCCCCGCCCTGACCTGTACTGAGCGAAGCCGAAGTAAGGACGGGGCCTCTCGCGCAATTCGGGTGAAACTGTTGCCCTTCGACTGTTCGACTGTTCGACAGGCTCACAGCTCACAGCTCAGGGCGAACGGAGGTCTCTCGTGAAACTTTTGCCCTTCGACTGTTCGACAGGCTCACAGCTCAGGGCGAACGGGCAGCTCAGGGCGAACGGAGGTCTCTCGTGAAACTTTTGCCCTTCGACTGTTCGACAGGCTCACAGCTCAGGGCGAAC